>NZ_JBFELV010000367.1:0-5213 GCF_041551955.1 Desulfosarcina sp. | reverse complement strand
GTTTTCCTTATATCTTGCTATAATTTAATGGATTGTCACCCCTTACATTATTCAAAAGGGGCTGATTCACCATCTTCAGTGAGAAATGGGTATGCCAAAGAGAAGGTCGACGACCAAAAAGCCATCGGAAAACACAACACCCATAACATCCGTTGCGGAGTCGGGAAACGGGGATGCCAAGGCATCCCAGGATGCAAGGGCCGAAAAGCTTCCCATAGTCGGATTGGGTGCATCCGCCGGGGGGCTGGAAGCGCTGAAATCTTTTTTTGCGCAAGTTTCTGAAAACAGCGGCATGGCCTATATCGTGCTGGTTCACATGAACCCGAACCAACCCAGCATATTGCCCGATCTGCTCCAGAAGGCGTCACGGATTCCGGTTGCAATCGCCAAAGACGGCCAATCCATAGAACCGGACCGCGTATACGTCGTCCCACCCGACAAAGAAATCTCCCTGTTCAAAGGCAAGATCCAGCTGTTGGATATCCTGACCAAAAGGACCGCCCTTCCCATCGATCTGTTTTTTCGATCACTCGCCCAGGATCAGGGACGCAACGCTGCGGCCATCATCCTGTCGGGAACCGGAACGGACGGCACCCTTGGCGTGAAAGCGATCAAGGCCAACGACGGATTGATCCTGGTTCAAAATGATGAAACCGCTGGATACGACGGCATGCCCCGCAGCGCCATCAGCACCGGGTTGGTCGATCTGGTATTACCCCCCGAAGCGATGCCCGAACGACTGGTTCAGTATTTTGCGCACCATGAAATCGCCCTCGATTCGGGAACGGCGGCAACCAAGACCGAACAACAGGGTTGGCTGAACAAGATATTCGCCATATTGCGTACCCGGGTCGGGCACGATTTTTCCGACTACAAACCCTCTACGATCCTTCGCCGCATCAGTCGCCGCATGGGGTTGAACCAGATCGAGAGCCATGAGCATTACGTGCGCTTTCTGCGTGAGAACACGGTTGAGACGGAGGCCCTGTTCCGGGATCTGTTGATCGGGGTGACCCAGTTCTTCCGCGACGCAGAATCCTTCGAGGTGCTCAAAACCGACATCCTGCCCGACCACTTGAAACGGTTGGGAGAA
This sequence comes from Desulfosarcina sp., assembly GCF_041551955.1. Taxonomy (GTDB): domain Bacteria; phylum Desulfobacterota; class Desulfobacteria; order Desulfobacterales; family Desulfosarcinaceae; genus Desulfosarcina. The sequence goes on along the minus strand of NZ_JBFELV010000367.1, from coordinate 4,120 downwards.
GGAGCAGTCTTCCGGGCTTGGGTGCCGGGATGTGCAACGGGCGAGGAAGTCTTCTCCCTGGCCATCGTGCTGCACGAGTGCCTTGATCAAGTCCCCGGGCGGATCAACCTGCAGCTGTTCGGTACGGACATCGATAGCCAGGCCATCGACAAAGCCCGTGAAGGTATTTTCCCGGCGAGCATCGAAGCCGATGTCAGCGCCGATCGGCTGCAACGCTTTTTCATCAAAGAGGGAGATTTTTTCCGCGTCCGCAAGGAGATTCGCGACGATGTGGTATTTTCCTTGCAGGATGTGCTCAAAGACCCGCCCTTTTCGCGTTTGAACCTGCTGTGTTGCCGTAACCTGCTCATTTATCTGGACGCCAATGCCCAGAAAAGGCTTCTGCCGCTGTTTCATTACACGCTGTCACCCGGCGGGATTCTTGTGCTGGGCTGCTCCGAGACGATCAGCGGGTTCACCAACCTGTTTGGCACCCGGGACAATAAATGGAAAATTTACGAACGCAATGAGGTACCTCGGGCCCTGCGCCAGATGGTTCATTTTCCCAGTGGGCGGTTGGCAGCCAATACCGTTAACGGGACCGCACCGGTCGGTCCTGCCCCACGACCTGTGGACATGGCCCGGATGACTCAACAGGCGATCCTGGACCAGTTCGCCCCCACAGCGATTTTGATCAATCCCGAGGGAACCATTCTGTATGTGCAGGGCCGTACCGGCAAGTATCTTGAGACCCCCAGCGGAGCGCCGACCCACAATATCCTCAGCCTGGCCAGAGAGGGCCTGCGCATCGAACTGTCGTCGGCCATCCGTCAGGCGGTTGCATCGGACAAACCGGTGACCCGGCGGAATATTACTGTAAAAATCAACGGCGATCTTCAGATGCTCGACCTGCATGTCTCTCCCCAGCGATCGCCCAAAGAACTCTCCGGGCACCTGCTGGTGGTCTTCGAGGGCATCGATGCCATAGCGACACCTCCGGCTGCACCCGCGCCTGTCGGAAAGAACACGCCAGTGGAGGAATCCCGCTTTTTAGAATTGGAACAGGAGCTGCTGAAAACCCGAAACAGCCACCAGACCACCATCGAAGAGCTGGAGTCTTCCAATGAGGAGCTTAAATCCGCCAACGAGGAGCTGCAGTCCGCCAACGAAGAACTCCAGTCCACCAACGAGGAACTGGAATCCTCCAGAGAAGAGCTTCAGTCCCTCAACGAGGAACTGCAGACGGTCAATGCCGAACTGCAAAGCAAAGTGGAGGAGCTGTCAGCGACCCATGACGACATGCACAACCTTTTGAACAGCACCCAAATCGCCACCATTTTCGTGGACAACAACCTGCACGTCCGGCGGTTCACCCAGAAGGCGACCACCATGGTCAACCTTATCGAGACCGACATCGGACGCCCGCTACGGCATGTTGTGACCAATTTGGCCTACGATGGGCTGATTGCAGACCTGACCGACGTTCTGAACAACCTCGTTCCCCAGTCGTGTGAGGTGCAGACCATTAATGGCGACTGGTACAACATGCGCATCGTGCCCTATCGCGCCATGGGCAACCGCATCGACGGGGCGGTGCTCACCTTCGCCGCCATCGGTGATCAGAAGAAAGCCCAGGCGATGCTAGATTCCGCCAGGCGTGAAATGGAACGGGCCTTGATGCTGACCCGCAGTGTATTCGACATGAATCCGGACCCGATTGCGGTGCTCGACAGCCATGGGAGGGTGGTCATTGCCAACGCGGGGTTTGCGGAGCTGTTGGAAATTACTGAAAAAGAAGTCAACGGCCTGGACCTTGTCAGCGCTGAGCTCGGCTGTTTCGCATCTATCGACCTGAAATCGAAATTGCAGGTCGCCTTAAAGAAAAATGAAGATTTCGCGACCCGTCCCTTCGAGATGAAATCGCCAAAAGAGGCCCAACGGTTCGTCATTCGTGGCCGGATCATCAAGGTCGGCGATCACTCCCCTTACCGAATCCTTTTGCATTTCGTGACGCAGCAGCGGAAATAGTGGGTCCCTCCCGGCATTCCCGATCCATCGGCCAGATGGGTATGCGCGTGAAAAAAAAAGAGACATGAAACGATCCGAAATCAAAAAACGCCTCCCGGGCATCGATCCCGCATGGATCTCCCTGCTGCCGGTGCTCGATGAGTTTCACGAAGGGGTCATTATCACCGACACCCAACGCGCCCGGGTGACATCGAAGGAATTTAGTCCACGTTACCGACGAGGCGGCGTCCAGAACACGTCGAGATGATGGGTGGTCAGGGCGGCCACGTGGCCGCCGAGCCAGAAGTGGGCCACCGGCCAGCGGGTCTCCTCGTAGGTCAGCGTCATCCGTGCGTCATCGGCGATCGCCACGACCCGGCAGCGGGACAGGCCGACCATGCCCTTTCCCACGGCCTTGAGCACGGCTTCCTTGGCGGTCCAGAATCTGAAAAAAGCCCGCTGCCGGTCGCCGTCCACCAACTGCCATTCACTGTCATCGGCCACTTTGGCCAGCAGGGCGTCGTTTACCGGCCGGATCGTCTCCAGGTCCATGCCCACCGGCAACAGGGACGCCACACCCCCAACCATGTCGGATTTATGGGTCAACGACCAGTAGACGCCGCCGACCGGAATGGGGACCCTCTTTTCATTCTTGGGAAAGGCGTCCAGGTAAAGTCCGCTTTTTTCGCAGGATGTCATCAGGGCCGTGCGGGCGAGGCGGCTCAGGGCCTTGACCTTGTCCCGCCCATGGAGGCGTTGATCGGCGTCAGAGACCGGCAGGATCACCGGAAAGAGCTGGGTGGAGGCATGTGTCATGGATGTCAGGCCGACGCGTCGGTTTCTTTTTGAATGGTCAGGGCCATCTCGTACACCGTTTTCCGCGGCAGGTGGTATTGTTTGGCAAAGGCTTTGGACAGGCCCGAGAGGCGAGCGCCGGGTTGAGCCAGCGCGTGGCGAAGGGCTTGGGCCAGGTCGGCGTCTGAGACCGGGTCTGCCGCCGCTGCGCCCTCCACCAGCAGCGTGCACTCACCCTTGACCTCGGGGCGATCGGCCAGAACGACCAGGACGTCGGCTAGGGTGCCGCGGATGAACTCTTCGTGAAGCTTGGTCATCTCCCGCGCCAGCACAGCAGATCGGTTTCCCATCACCGCGCGGATGTCTTCCAGAAAATCCACCACCCGCCGGGGGGATTCGTAAAAAACCAGCGTCCGGGGTTCAGCGGCCAGCGACGCCAAGAGGTCCATCCGTTTACCCTTTTTTTTGGGGGCGAACCCTAAGAATACGAAGGCGTCGGTAGGCAGTCCCGATGCACACAGGCCCGTAATCGCCGCCGACACGCCCGGTATGGGGAAGATATCAAGGCCGTGTTCAACGGCTGCGCGGACCAGCCGGTAGCCGGGGTCGGAAACCGAGGGCGTGCCGGCATCGGAAACCAGGGCCACGGACGCTCCGGACCGGATCTTGTCGATCAATTCCGGGGTCCGCTGGTGTTCGTTGTGCTCATGGCAGGAGATCAAGGGTGTACGAATGCGGTAGTGGGACAACAGCCGGGACGTGTGGCGGGTATCTTCGGCGGCAATCAGATCCACCCCATCCAGGGTCTTGATGGCGCGCAGGGTGATGTCTTCCAGGTGGCCGATGGGCGTGGCCACCACATACAGGCCGCTGGGGCATCGAGCCGGCCCCCGGTCATCCGTAGGCGAGGGCAAACGCATTTTTGACGACCTCGATGTCGATTTTCCCTGAAGCGGTGTCGATGGCCACCACGTCGAAACGGGCGCTGGCCTCGGTCTGACCGGACCGTTTCAGGTAGTCCAGGGCGGCCATGGATATTTTGCGCTGCTTGGCAGGGGTAACGGCGCCTTTGGGACTGCCGAATCGGCTGGTGTTGCGGGCTTTCACCTCCACGAAAACAATGGTGCCCTTCTCCCTGGCGATGATGTCGATCTCCCCCTGCTTGGACCGATAGTTGGTTTCGAGGATACGGTAACCCGTTCGTTTCAGAAATTCCGCGGCCAGACGCTCGCTCCGTTTACCGAATTGTTGCTGCCGGTTTAGCATGGATTGGTTTAATTGGTTTAATTGGTTGAATTGGTTGAATTGGTTGAATTGGTTGAATTGGTTGAATTGGTTG
>NZ_JBFELV010000366.1:0-5236 GCF_041551955.1 Desulfosarcina sp. | reverse complement strand
GCATTGATCACCTGATAGTTGCGCCCCTCGGCCTGCAGCCGGCGGGCCAGCTGAGCGGGATTGGCCTGATCTTCGGAAACGCCGAGCCCGGCGGTCAGGCTGTCTCCGACAGCCACGATGGTGCCCTGGTAGGCCGGGGCCGGCGGTTGGGTCACCACGATGGTTGTTTCAACCGGCGACTCCTGGCTGCAGCCGGATACCATCAACCCAACGCCTGCCAATAAGAGGGCCACCCCCTTAATCTGCCTTGGACGAAACTGGTAATTTTTTGCGGAGGCCGTCTTGAAGTGCGCATTCTGGTTCAAGGTCAAGGCGGAGCAACCATTCAAACCGCAGGCGCCCTGAAAGAAGTGCCCTTGGGGTGCATACAGGAGTATGTCGAGGATTTGAATGGCTATTCCAACGCAGAGATTGGACCAGAAGGCACATTTCAAGAGTCTATTCATTTTGCTGCTCCCTGAGGTACGCAACCGGTTTTTTGGCCATGATCGATCTCGAAGCCGCCATGCCCACCGTGACGGTCAGCAGCACGGTCAGGCCAACCATGGTCAGCGATATGGGGAAAAAAGGCCGATAACCGATATCGAACCTCAGCGTGCACACCCAATAGGCGCCGGCCTGGGCCAAGGCCAGGGCCAGGCCGCTGCTAAGCAGCCCGATCAATATATTTTCCAAGGCGAAGACGGTGAAGACGAACCGCCTGCCGGCCCCCAGGATCTTGTAGTAGACCGACTCGACCACCCGCTCGGCCCGGGTGGCAAATACCGCACTCACCAGGATCAGGAGACCCGCCGCTATGCTGAAGAGGCTGAAAACACGCACGATCCGAGACAGGCGAGCCATGAGCCGGGCCAGGATGCCGATGGTCTGGGACATATCGATGACGCTGATGTTGGGAAACCGGGAGACAATCGACGTTTGAAGCGGCCCCATTTGCCCGGGACTTACCGTCAGGGCGGCAAACAGGGTGTGCGGCGCCTGCTTCATTATCTCCTCTGGAAACACGAAGTAAAAAAAAGGGCTCAAGGATCGGCTGTCACGGGTTCGGATGCTGGATATGCGCGCGGTCAGGGGGACGCCCTGGATCTTGAAGCTGATGCGGTCGCCGATTTTCATCTCGCGCATCTCCACAATGCTATCCATGACCGACACCTGGGGCTCAGTCCAGTCGCTGCGAAAGAGCGTGTCCCCGTCGATCAGGGTTTCATCGTCCAGCAGTCCCTGCCGATAAGTCAGGTTGAAGACCCGCGATAGGTTGTCACGCCGTTTTTGTCCCTCCCGCCTGCGGTCGATGGCCTGGTCGTTCACCCCCGTGATCCGGGCCCGCACGATGGGGTAGAATTGAACCGGATGGCCGATGGCGGCCGAAAACGCCTCGGTCTGATCGGGCTGGATGTCCAAAAAAAAGGCGTTGGGTGCATCAGCAGGGAAGGACTGCACGAAGGTGGCATTCAAGTTCTTTTCGATGAGGTGGTTTCCGAAGATCACGGCCAGGGAGACCGTCAGGGTAATCATGATGGCCCGGGTGGCATTGCCCCGTCGAAACAGGCCTCGTATGGCCTGGCGCAGGGCCAGATGACGAACGGGCAGGCGTTTCATCGTCCACAGCGCCAGTTGGGCCAACAGCGCCGCCGCCAGGATCAGGGCGACGACAGCACCGACAAAATAGAAGCCAAAAAGAATGTCGCGCATGTGCCACAACACCAGGGCAAGAAAAAAGAGCAAGACCAGCAGGGCCGAGAGAAAATAGGGCCAGCGGGCGATGCCGACGGACGGCAGGCGGTTGAAGATGACCACCGGGCGCATCTCCTTGAGCCGGTACAGGGGCAGGAACGAAAACAGGGCGACCACGGTAAACCCCAGCATGACGGCCTCGACCACCCCGGTCCAGGCGATGGTCAGGCCAAGGCCCTCGGGCAACAGCGGGCCCAGCATCCAGGCCAGGCCGCCCTGGACTGCCGCACCGGCCAGAATGCCCACGCCGGTTCCCGCGGTGCCCAGTAAAAGGACCATGAGCATGAAGTGCGTGTTGATAAACCGACCGCTCGCGCCCACGGTTTTCATCACGGCAATGGTACGCTGTTTTTCGTTAAACAGGGCCGTGAGGGTGCTCTGAATGCCCAATCCGGACACAATCAGGATAAAAAGCCCCACCAGTTTGAGGAAAAACAGAAAATTGTCCAGAAACCGTTTAACCACAGACCCGGAGGTGAGGTACGTGTCGACGCTTTCCCCATCGAAGGGGGAGGCCTGTTTCAACCCGGCGGCAATGGCATCCACCTGAAGCGGGTCCATGACCTTGAGCAGCACCAGGCGGTGGATGCGGCTGCCGGTGGTCATCAGGCCCAGGGCATCCAGGTCCGAACTGTGGATGAAGACCCGGGGGCCGAATGCAAACAGATCCAGCGGGCGATCCGGTTCGGCCGTGACCACGTCATCGACGGTCAGTGTGGTGTAGCCGATCTTTAACCGATCGCCCACCTTCAGGCCGATGCGATCCAACAGGGTCTGCTCGACGATGCAGGCGCCGGGTGACAGCACCTGCTTGAAGGGGCGACCCGATTTCAACGTGACCTGGCCGTAAAAGGGGTAGCCCGCTTCCACCACTTTCAGCCTGGACAGCACAGAAGCCTTTTCGTCCGGCGCGCGCACCACGCTGTAGAATTCGTGAACGTTGGCCTTAACGATCCGGCCTTGGTCCGCCAGCCTGTCAACAGCTTGCACCAGGGGGGCGGAAATGGGATCGTGGGATCGGATGATAATGTCGGCGGCGTGCAGCGTGCGGGCGTCCTCAAGCAGGGCGCGGCTCACGCTTCTGGCAAATCCGGAAAAAGCGGTCAGGGTTGCCAGGGAAAGGGCAACGCAGAGCACAAACAGACCGGCCTGCAAATGGGAGCGGCGCACCTGGCGAAGAATCATGGGTATGTGGCGCATGGGCGGCTATCCGATCAGGTGTCCATCTTTGAGGGAAATCACCCGATCGGCGGCCTGGGCGATCTCCGGATTATGTGTCACCAGCACCAGGGTGGCCCCGTGTTCATTCTTCAGATCGATGAGCTGGGCGAGTACAATCTTGCCGTTCTCCGAATCCAGGTTTCCGGTGGGCTCGTCGGCAAAAAGCAGCTTGGGTCGGTTGATCAGGGCACGGCACAGGGCAATGCGCTGCTTTTCGCCCCCGGACAGCTGGCTGGGCAGATTGTCCGCCTGGGCTGACAGGCCCACACGTGCCAACAATTGTCCGGCGCGGCCATCCGCGTCGTTATCGCCCATCAGCTCGGCTGGAAACATGATATTTTCCCTGGCAGTCATCGACGGCACCAGGTGAAAGGATTGAAAGACGAAACCGATAGTCCGGTTGCGCAGCGGTGCCAGATCTTCTTCGGAGGCATGCGTGATCTCCCGATCGTCGATGAAGACCTGTCCGGACGTGGGGTGATCCAGCCCGGAAAGCAAGGTCAGCAAGGTGGTTTTGCCGCTGCCGCTACTGCCGGCAATGACGATGAATTCCCCTTTTTCGGCAGACAGGGACACATTTTCCAGTACGGTGATGGCGCGGTGATCCACGGTATAGGTTTTGACAAGATTGCGTGCTTCCAGCAGGGCCATGGTTGTTAGGTCTCCCCCCACGGGTTCAAAGGTTCAGGGTTCAGCGGTTCAGGGTTCATCGAAAATGTCAGCCACAATCACCGTTGTCGGTAAACGCTGAACCTGTGACCGTTTCCGGAGAAAGATAAGGCATCATCCAGGATTTTCAAATCGGGAGGAAGGCAGCGTCGAAAAATGGAACGGAACCGATCGACCGTTGTCGCTTTGACCATCGGCCGCGCTCGCGCCGCGGGAAAACCAAAAAAAGAAGCGCCTGTCTTGCAATTTTTGAGTGTCGGGGCTATTCACACCCAACCCTTTCGACCAACCCGGCAAGAACAAGGACCCGCAGCATGCCCACTGATAACGACTGTCAACCGCATCCGGACGTGCTGCTCAAGCTGGCCGGCATGCGCATGCCTTTCGGCAGGTACAAGGACCGCTTGCTGATCGATCTACCGGAGGACTATGTGATATGGCTGGCCAACAAGGGCTTTCCAGGAGGGCCGTTGGGCGACATGTTACGTGAGGTGTATGAAATCAAAGTCAACGGGCTTGAGTATCTCTTCAAGCCGCTTCGGGTGTTGTAAACTGAGGTTTTGTTATTTCTCTGCAGGCATGTCAGTAAATCGTAGTACCTAAACAAAAAGGGTATGCATTCACCGGCTCAGGCTTAGGCAAAAAAGCAACCCTGTACCTTTGAACCCGTGAACGGTTATCAGAAAGGAAACCGGCCTTGGGCACAACTATACCCCTGATCATCATCGCGGCCATCGGCGGCATCGCCATGGCACTCCAGGCCCAGTTCATGGGGCTGATGGACAAACAGATCGGCACGTTGGAAAGCGTGTTCATCACCTATGGTGGCGGGGGGCTGCTGGTCGGTCTGGCCATGCTGCTGAGCCGGGGCGGAAACCTGACCGCCTGGCAGACCGTGCCCTGGTATGCGCTGTCTGCCGGTGCTCTGGGCCTGGTGATTGTCGGCACCATCGGATATGGCACTGCACGCCTGGGATTGGTGTCGGCGATGACGATCATCATTGCCGCCCAGTTTATCAGCGGCGCGGTCATCGATCATTTCGGGGTTCTCGGTGCAGATCTGAAACCCCTTGACCTATACCGCCTTTCCGGCATCGGATTGTTGCTGATGGGAACCTGGCTGATCGTTCGATAATCACTACAACACGTACAAGGAGCCTTAGCCATGTCAGCGATTCGAAAAATTTCAATTGTGGGCGCCGGTGCCATGGGTGCGGCCTACGCGGCCATGTTCACTGACGCCGTGGGCTTTTCCGTCTCCTTTGTGGCGCGGGGCAAGCGCTACGAGGGCCTGAAAAACAAAACCTTCACCATTAACGACAAGCTGTACCAAGTCCCTGTGATACACGCGGACAAGCTGGTTGAGCCGGCCGACTTGATCATCGTGGCCCTGAAGCATCATCACCTGGCCGGGGCCGTCGCCGACATCGCCGCCCTAGCAGGATCCGATACCGCTATCCTGTCGGTGATGAACGGCCTGGAAAGCGAAAAGATCATCGGGGCCACCTGCGGCATGGACAAGCTGGTCTACGCCATCGCCGTGGGCATCGATGCGATGCGCGAAGGTAATTGCTTCACCTATGCCAACCCCGGAAAAATCATCTTCGGACCG
>NZ_JBFELV010000365.1:0-5260 GCF_041551955.1 Desulfosarcina sp. | reverse complement strand
TAACCGATCCCCCGTGGAGTTGATACAGAGCCCCGAATAATCAGTTCCAGTTCGAGCAGTCTGTGAACCGGGGGTTTGGATCCATTTTCGATTCGTTCGAGGAGTTCCTCTACGCCGAGGGTTCCCATCTGGTAGGCTGGCTGGTGGATTGTGTCCAGGCCTGGTGTGACATAAGATGCCAGCGGAATATCATCGAATCCCACGATCGACAGATCGTCTGGCAGATGAAGTCCCATTTTACGAGCGCCCTCCATTACACCAATGGCGAGATAGTCATTGGAACAGAACACGGCGGTAGGGGAAGGCGTCAATTCAAGTATTCTTTGTGCGCCTTCTCGACCGCTCTCAAGGCTATAGTTTGTTTGGAATATGTAGCGGCTGTCGTAGGCAATGCCGTTTTCTCGAAGACACTTTCGATAACCCATCCAACGGTGATGGCTCTTGTCCGAAAAACTGAAGGCCCCTGCGATCATTGCGATCCGCCGATGGCCGTTTTCGAAAAGATGTTTCGTCGCCATATATCCGCCCAGGTAATTATCAACACCGACGCAGGATATTGGCCCTCGCCTCACCGTGCTATAGAGGACGACAAAGGGAAAGCCTTCCGCCACGAGTGTCTGAAGGGTCTGGGTATTAGGGTTGGTCGTGGTAATGACCATGCCATCGACTTGCATCTCCCGGAAGACCCGGATAAGCTTTTTCTCCGTTCGGGCGTCGTAGTTGGTGTTTCCCAGAAGAACGCTCAGGCCAGCTGCTGCTGCGCGATCCTGGATGCCACGGGTGGACTCTGCGAATCCTGGATTTGTGATGGTGGGGACGATCAGGGCGATGGTTTGAGTGCGCTTCGTGGCGAATCCTCGGGCCAGGGCATTGTATCGATAGTCGCAGGCTTTCATCGCCTGATGAACCCGGTTTCGGGTCGATTCGCGCACGGATTGAGGAAGATTGATGACACGGGAAACGGTTGCTGTCGATACGCCAGCGGTTTTGGCAACGTCAATGATTGTGCTCATCGCTCGTAGTTTCCGCCTGAGGGTTTTAAAGAGGAATAATGAATTACAATAACCCATCAGATCTGAATTGTAAACGTTTACATTTTTATTATTAGACCCATTGGCCAATAAAACGAATTTTTTCGACAGCCTAATCCTCTTGAAACTTGATCCATGGGCCCGAATATCGATGCACTAAGGTGGATCCGGGGCTTATCGGCTGCTTTGACAGTTCGTGGCACCCCAACTCCTTTTTTTCACGCGAAAAGTCCGGCAACTCGTCGGCGATGAGAACTATCAATTCTCAATTGCGATTCCCATCGCCTGTCAAAAACCAATTCTGCTGGATGCAACCTAATTGAAAGGACGGTCGGCGATGCAAGATACAGGTTTTTAGAATTTAAACCTTCGATTGAAAAAGGGTAGATTTTTTGATCAATACCGATGGGTATGGATAAGGAAGTGTTTATTCAGAGGGCAAGAGTGAAAAATGGGAAGGGAGCTGAACGATTCTTTAGTTGACCGAATTTAAGCTTTGTTTTGTGGATGCCACGAAAACCAGTTGCCAAAACTTACGTATGGCCATGCCTCCAAATTGCCAGGAATCCAAGGCCATACAAGATAACCTCTTTTTATGGAGTTGTCATGTCGAGGCCGAAAAAAGCCAAGATGAAAACGGTCAGATAGATGAAAAAGCAACGCCCTCAAAGCTCCGATCCCATCGGCAAACCAACTAAAAACCAAAAGAAATATGTTTATCATTAGAGCGGAGATCCAAAAACGTATTGAACGATTGACCCGGGACGTTATAAAGAGTCAAAATTGAGCTTGACCCCTAACGCCCCTCAACTGAAAAGGATGCCAATGCCGATTCGAGCTCCTCGGCGGTACGGCTACGCCCATCTCATCGCGGCCATCTGTTTTTCCATACAGGCCCTTGGGGTGGGAACATTTATCGCTTTCGGCGTCTTCTTCAACCCATTGATGGAGGAATTCGGCTGGTCCCGGGCTGCCATTTCCGGTGCCTCTTCGCTGGCCTTTTTCCTCATGGGCCTTTTTGGGGTGATTGTCGGCCGGGTGAACGACCGCTTCGGTCCACGTCAAATCATGACGGTCACGGCAATTCTGTTGGGCCTGGGCTGTGTCCTCATGGCCCGACTCTCCTCCCTCTGGGAGCTTTACCTCTTTTACGGAATTATTTTCGGCATGGGGCTCAGCTCCATCGACGTCATTGCCTTGACCACCATTGCCCGCTGGTTTTCCCACCGCCGGGGTTTCATGACCGGTATCGTCAAGGTGGGCACCGGTGCCGGCCAATTCGTGATTCCCCTGTCTGCCAGCGGGCTGATTTTCCTTTACGGGTGGCGGTGGAGTTTTGTGCTCATCGGCACCAGCGTGGCCCTGATTCTGGTGTTGATGGCTCAGTTCCTGCGCCGCGACCCAGATGCCTTGCCTTCGAACAGGCCATCGGAAACAGTCGACTGCCGGCGCACAGCACCTGCCACGGATTCCAGCCTCACGTTGTCTCGTGCGCTAAGGACGGTCCAATTGTGGACCATCTGTCTGGTCAATCTCTGCCTAGTCTTCTGCCTGATGATCATCATGTTGCACATCGTCCCCCATGCCCGCGATCTGGGATTCCCCGCCATGCAGGCCGCCGGGGTCCTCTCCATCATCGGGGCGGTGAGCATGCTTGGGCGCTTTGTCAGCGGCCTGATCATCGATCGACTGGGCAGCAAAGCGGTGATGGGGGGCTGCTTCGTCCTGCTTCTAATCGGACTCGGCTGGCTGCAGTTTGCCCACCAACCTTGGATGTTGTATCTTTTTGCCGTGATTTATGGTCTGGCCCACGGGGGCTGTTTCACCGCCATTTCTCCCCTGGTGGCAGAGTGGTTCGGCATCCAATCCCACGGCACCCTCTTCGGGATCGTAGTTTGTTTCGGCACCACCGGCGGGTCCGTCGGCCCCCTGCTTGCCGGCCATCTGTTCGACCTGACCGGTAGTTACCAGCCGACCTTCCGAATTGTGACCGTCATGGCTCTGGTTGCCTGGGGAATGCTGCTCTTTTTACGTCCGGTGAAAAACCGGTGAGACGACTCGAAAAGGGTCGGGCCATGCGGCGAGAATACAAAACCGAGAAATGGCTATTACCAGTCGGATACTGATTATCAAACGCCGAACGTTTAATCGTTTGGCCGTTTCGCTCTGTCAGCTATTCGATTCTTCTCAGCTTTTGTCAAAATATACCTCAACTTTGGCATAGCTTTCATCGACCAGCTTCTTGTATTGACTACATCCGTTGCGGTAGGCCTCGAGCCATTCTTCGATGGCCTTCCTGCCTGCTTCGGGCATCCATGCCGCCTGGTTGAGAATGGTTTCGAATATCTTTTCGTTCTGTTCATAGACCAAGGTCATGGCGCTGAAACTGTTGTCGAATGCGGTCTTGTTCAATTCAATCATTTGTTTAGCGATTCGTAAGTTGTCCATGTCAAAACTCCGTTTTTTATGAGTCGGGGGTTGTTAATTGGCAACAGCGCTATAGTTCAATCCATGATGAATTATTATGATTGACATGCCTTACCATTTCTGAAGCGGGATGGCAGAATCGATATCCTATTTTTCTGCCGCGGACATATATTTTTCCACCATTTGATACCCAATATCGACCATTTTTTTATCTCTTCGCTACCTTTACGGTATGTCTCGAGCCAGTCCGCAATGGCTGATTTGCCTTCGGGCGAAAGATCCGGCGTTTGATTTAAAATCATACCCAACAACAATTTGTTTTGTTCATAGGCACTCATCATAATGGTGTGATTTTGATCCAGTACCATTTTGTTTGTTTGCATTATTTGCTTGAGGGCTTCTTCTTGTTTCATACGACGGCTCCAATTCTTACCAAGATATTTTCTTGCGTAACATTCAAAAGTAGAGGCGATGGCTCCAGACATCCTTTTCGAGGTTTTTTTTGTCTTCCTTCAGTGCCAGATACATGGACGCATTCTGGATGGCCAATGCTCCCGTGTGTGCCAGCGCCTCAACAAAGGTGATGAAATCCTGAGAATACTTTCGAACAGAATCGGAGTAGAGCCGCATGACACCGATGATCTTTTCCCGTGATCGGATGGGTACGCAAACCATGGACTTGATTCCCTCCTCTTCGGTTTCTTTGGGATACTGCAGACGCTTGTCCGTGGATGTGTCCTCCATAACAACCGTTTTACCCCGAAGTGCCTCGGTAACGCTCTTTTCAGCCGAAATTGAACCTTTGTTCATGAACGATTCGCTTAAGCCGTGGCTGGCCACCACTTCCAATGCGTTGCTGTCTTCATTCAAGAGCCTTATGGTAACGCCCTTCATGCCCAGGGAGTGAGACATTTTTTCGGACATATTCCGAAGCACCGCTTTAATGTCCAGGCTTGAATTGATAGAAGATGAGAATTCCAGAAAGAGGGATGTGTTTTTTTCGATGCGTTCGAGCAGGCGGGTTTTTTCAATAGCGATGCCGCCCTGATCGGCCAGAGCGCATAAAAAATCGATCTCTGGTGGCCGAAACTCCCGGCGTTCGGCGGTGTAAAATGAAAGCACACCGATGGTGTGATCTTTTACCGTAACTGGAACGGTCAGCAGGGAGGCGATGCCTTCCCGCTTTTTGGCCTCGTGATGTTCCAGGCGTGGGTCGGACGTGGCATCCAGGAAAGCCAGATGGCCCTTCTTTTCGAGATCGGCCACAATTTGGCGGGCTTTGAGCGGGTTGGCGTGCAGGTAACTGCTCGACAGGCCGGCCTGGGCCTTGGGGACAAATTGGTCCTTGCGTTCATCGGCCAGAAACAGGCAAGCTGCCTTGCCGTCCAGGGAGGAAATCGCGCTGTCCACAATCAGGTCTAACAATTCCTGCATGGTCGCCGCCGTGCCGAAGGCTGCGCTGATCTTACAAAATGATTTGAAAAAGTCTGTTTCCTTGGTCATTTAGACCCCTCCTCATGACGTGGTTGATGTGGGTGGCTTGCCGTTGTTTTGAGAAACGGCTCCCGGCAGGGATCGTTTGGATGCGGCCGGCTTTTTGGCTCGCTTGAGGGCTGTTTTTTTGACCGGCGGCTCGTTTTTCATACCGTTGGCTTTTTTTCTGACCGTTTTTTTCTTGCGGGTGGACCGTTTCTTTGGGATTGCGTCCCGCTCTTTGAGCCAGCCGGCGATTTTGGGTGCAAATGCCTCCTGAAACTTCGAGCTGACATAGATGCCGATGTGTCCGGTGTCCAGGCAGAGAT
>NZ_JBFELV010000364.1:0-5262 GCF_041551955.1 Desulfosarcina sp. | reverse complement strand
TGGATGCCGCCTGGACCCAATTAAAGCGCACCGCCGAACAGCTCAGCGCCGATGACCTGCAGCAGTTAATTTCGCAGGTGACGGATCGACGCCTCATGGGCCTTTTGCTTTATCGGCTAGGAATGGCCTTCATTCTGGATGAGAAATATGATGATGCAATGGATGTCCTCAAGGCTTTTGTGGAGCGATTCCCCGAGCATCCGGACAACCCAGATGCGTCGGACATGATCCATTCGCTGACGGAACGGGCCCGCTTTACCCCCTTTACCGTCGGCTGTGTGCTGCCCCTTTCCGGTTCCTATTCCGTATTTGGCCAGCGTGCATTAAACGGGATCGAAATGGCGCTGAGCCAGACCGGTCAGACCGGTGGCGGAATTCCTTTCACCATCATTGTCAAGGATTCCGAATCCGATCCCGCTGTGGCCATCAAGGCGGTCGATCAACTCGATCAACAAAAAGTCGGGGCCATCTTGGGGCCCATGTCCACCGCCGAGGCTGCCTCCGAAAGCGCACAGGCCCGGGGGATTCCAATATTCGTTTTTACCCAGCGGGATGGACTTCCGGATATCGGTCCCTATGTATTCAGAAATTTCATCACCCCTCAGATGCAGGTGCGGTCCCTGGTATCATTCGCTGTCGAAGAATTGGGTGCCAGGCGGTTTGCCATCCTCTATCCCGATGAAAATTACGGTCGGCGCTACATGAACCTGTTCTGGGACCAGGTCGTCAATTATGGTGGCGTGGTTAACGGTGTCGAGATGTATGATCCCGAGGGCACGGATTTCGCCAAACCCATAAAAAAAATGGCGGGAATTTTCTATGATGTCCCCTCGGATTTGAGGGTGGCCAGCATACCGCGGCTTCAATCGTCGCTGCTGCCCCTCATGGAAGCGTCAAGCCAACGTGGACGAGATGCGATCCCCGACCCGGTGGAGCGGATCAGCGGGCTTCCCCTGGATAGAAAAGCCATCGACAACCTTGGGCGCCACCCTTCGGACAGGGAAGACCAATGGCACCCCATTGTTGAATTTGATGCGGTCTTCATTCCTGATGCGCCAAAAAAAGCGGGGTTGATCATACCGCAACTGGCCTACTACGATATCCGCGATGTGTATTTGTTGGGCACCAACCTGTGGAACTCCGAGACCCTTTTGGAAATGTCCGGAGAGTACATGAAAGGCACACTGATCGCCGACGGCTTCTTTGCCAAGAGCCAGTCCGCAACGGTCAAACAATTTGTGGCGGCTTTCCAACATGCCTACGGCAGGGTTCCGGGCTTCATCGAGGCCGTTGCCTATGACAGTGCCATGATGGTATTCCAGACCATGCGTCAAACCGCCACCGATTCTAGGCGAGACTTGAAGCAGGCGCTGTTGCAAATCTTCGATTTCGAGGGTGTTTCCGGCCGGACCGGCTTCGCTGAAAACGGGGAAGCGGAGAAAACCCTGTACATGCTTCGGATTAATCGGGGACGGTTTGTTGAGGCCACGCCAACCACTGAAAGCCTGAGCGGTAAGCAGTGAGCGGTAAGCAGTGAGCGGTGAGCAGTGAGCAGTGAACAGTGAACAGTGAACAGTGAAACAAATGCCAGAGACCAGAACCTCTGAACGCAGAACCCAGAACCCGTGAACGCTTACCATTTCACCTATAATTTTTTTGCGTTCGGGCTTTCCCTGATCGCCCTTCCTGCCATCTGGTGCCACGAGAAGAAAGACCCGGAGCGGAAGGCGGCGCTGACCCAACGACTGGGATACGATCAAAATCAACTGGCTCCGATTATGCCTGGACGCCCGAGACTCTGGATCCATGCCGTCTCCGTGGGTGAGGTGAAGGCGGCTGAAGCCATCGTCAACGCCTTGAACATGACCGGGAGCAACGCGTCAATTCTTCTTACCACCACAACGATGACCGGCCAGCGAGACGCCTGCAGGCGATTCGCCGGCCGGGCCACCGTGCGATACGCGCCGGTGGATTTATGGGGGGCCACCAGGCGGTTTATAGGCGCTCACCGGCCTGATCTGCTGGTTTGCATGGAGACGGAAATCTGGCCCAACTGGATCGCGAAGGCCCATGGGACCGGCATTAAAACGGTGTTTATCAATGGCCGCATTTCTGACCGGTCGATTCGTTCGTATAGGAGACTCCGCCGGCTGATAAAACCTGCGCTGGCAAAGGTGGATGCCTTCAGCATGATCTCCGAAGCGGATGCCCGACGGATCATATCCTTAGGTGCTCCGGCCCATCGGGTCCAAATCAACGGCAATGCCAAGATGGACGCCCCTGGTTTGGGTCGGGATGACGCCGGTATTCAAGAATTGAGGCGGCTTTACGCCGTAAATGAAGACACACCGGTATTTATCGCGGGAAGTGTTCGCGGGGCGGAAGCGGATATTCTGATGGCGGTTTATGACCGCTTGGCAATGCAGATCCCGGGGTTGGTATTCATTATCGCTCCGCGGCACCTGAACCGGTCATCCCGGATTGCAGACATTGCGCGTGCCAAAGGGATCGGCTGGCAGTATCGGACGCAACTTGGCGAAGCAGGGGGCGCACGGTCTGCGCCGGTGGTGATCCTGGACACCATCGGTGAATTGCGCGACGTTTACGGCATCGCCTCGGTGGTGTTTTGCGGGGCGAGCCTCGTGCCGCTGGGCGGGCAAAATGTGCTCGAGGCGGCCGTGTGGGCCAAACCGGTGCTCTTTGGTCCCTCCATGGAGGATTTTGAAGAGGCGCGAACCCTGCTCGAAACGGCAGGCGGTGGTATCTGTGTGAAAGACGAAATGGAGTTGGCCGACCGGGTTGTCGATTTGCTGGAACATCCCGATGAAGCCCGTCGGTTGGGCCGTTTGGCAAAAAAGGCGGTGCTTTCCAATCAAGGGGCGGCCCGCCGTCACGCCCGGGTTATTGCGGAATTGCTGTCCACCATTGAGAACCGTTCAGAGGTTCAGGGTTGGTAGGTTCAGAGGTTCGGGGTTGAGCGGGCAGGGGGGCTGCGCTTTTTAACTCTGAACCCCGAACCAAATAGCTGGTAAGCTCATAGCTCAAAGCTGATAGCTGTAACCAGAAACCAGAGACAAGAAACCTTAACCTCTGAACCCCGAACCCCGAACCTCTTTCTTACGGCTGACCGTTTTTAAGCGATGGCTGACCGGTAGATTCCAGTACGGTTGTCCACAGCTTTCCGTTGGGCCTGACCTGTTTTCTCCTGCCCGCCGTGGCCTCCATGGGCAAATGCACGAAATGGTTGTTCCAATGGCCGATGACCAGCTTGGTTTTTCCCGCCATGCCCGCGTGTACCGCATCCCTGCCTAAAAACCCGCAGAACACACTGTCATTGGCATTGGCCGGAAGGCTGCGAATCATGTAGCTGGGATCGATGTATTTGATGTTCAGCGGAATGTTCTTTTGGAAAAAGTGAGCCTTGATCGCCTCCTTGAGAAACGGACCGATGTCGTTGAGCCGGATATTTCCGGAGGGATCCCGACGCTCATCCACATGGTCGAAAAATTTTTGTCCGGCCCCTTCGGCCACCACGATCACCGCATGGCCCCGGCTGGTCACCCGGGCCATCAAAGCGTCCATCAATCCTTTGGGTCCCTCGAGGTCGAAGTCAACTTCCGGAATCAACACGAAATTGGCATCCTGCTGAGCTAGTGCCGCCGTGGCGGCAATGAAACCGGAGTGCCGTCCCATGAGTTTGATGAGGCCCACGCCGTTGGGGTAGGCGATGGCCTCGTTATGGGCGCTCTGGATGGCCATGCGGGCGACATCCACCGCGGTGTCGAATCCGAAGGAGCGGGAAACCAAATGGATGTCGTTGTCGATGGTTTTGGGAATGCCCACGACGCTGATTTTCAGTCCCCTTTGAGAGATGGTGTCGGCAATCCTGGATGCGGCCATGAGCGTGCCGTCTCCACCCACCATGAAGAGAATGCCGATATTGTTCACCTCCAGGCAGTCCACGACCCGATCGATGTCCTGTGCCCCGCGCGACGACCCGAGAATGGAACCCCCCATGTTCATGATCGTGGTGACCCGGGCCGGGGTCAGGTCGAGAAAATCGTGGTTGTAATCGGGGATGAATCCCTCCAGTCCGTGGCGGACACCGTAGATGATCTTCACGCCATAGCGGTAGTGCAATTCCAGCACAATGGCGCGGATGATGTCGTTCAACCCCGGGCACAGCCCCCCGCAGGTGGCGATGGCACACCGGAGCTTGGAGGCGTCGAAATAGACTTTTCGTCGCGGGCCGGCCACTTCGAATGCGGGAGGGGTGATGCCTTTTGCGAGCATCGCTTCGATATTGGCCCGCTTGATATTGATCATCACTTGATCATCATCGGAAACGAACAGGTGGTGAATCCCGCCATGCTCTTCCTTGAGCATCGGCGATGGAATTTTGGCTTCACCCAGCGACTGAATACGGGTTTCAATGGTTTCTGGATTCATAAACACTCCTTGCAGGTGAACCGTTCAGGCTATGCTTCTTTTCGGAATCGAGTCCATTGAACTTGAATTCGCCCTTGCCGAGGATGTCATGCAGATGCAGGATCCCCAGCACCCGACGGTCACTGTCGATGATCGGCAGGACAGTGATTTCATGACGCTCCATAACGGTGAGGGCATCAAAGGCAGGTGTCTGGGGAAATGTATGCAGGGGCGATGGGGTCATCACCGCAGTCAGGGATTGTTCGAGAACCTGCTTTTTTTGGGCGATCATCCGCCTGAGGTCCCCGTCGGTGAGGATGCCTGCTAGCCGTTGGTCTTCGCCAACGATGATCAGGGCACCCAACCCGTGACGGTCCATCTCTTCCACGGCTTCTTCCATGGATACCGATGCGTTGACCATGGGAACGGCATCACCGGTGAACATGATGTCCCTCACCTGGCTGAACAGCCGCTGACCCAGCGCCCCGCCGGGATGAAATCGCTTGAAGTCACTGGTTTTGAATTGCTTTTTGTTGATCAGGACCACGGCCAGCGCATCCCCCATGGCCAGCAGCGCGGTGGTGCTGGCCGTGGGTGCTAAGCCCAATGGGCAGGCCTCTTTTTCCACGCCGACATCGATGACGATGTCACTGTGTTTGGCCAGAGTGGATGCCGGGTTTCCCGTCATGGCGATCACGGTGCACCCGATGTTGCGGATGCTGGGCATCAGTATATTCAGTTCATCCGTTTCTCCGCTGTAGGACATGGCCAGAAAGACGTCGTCCGGGCCAACGATCCCCAGGTCTCCGTGCAGGGCTTCCACGGCATGCAGGA
>NZ_JBFELV010000363.1:0-5264 GCF_041551955.1 Desulfosarcina sp. | reverse complement strand
GAACATCGAACAGGCCGACCTGGTGGCCCCGATCGACGGGTGGGTGATTTCAAAAGACCGCAAACAGGAAATCGGGGCGCCGGTTGGTGCCGGCGAGATCCTTTTCGAAGTCGCCAGCATCGATTCTCTCAGAGCCGAACTATTCGTCCCGGAAACGTCGATCGCCGGCGTGGCCGATGGACAAGCCGGGACGATGGCGTCGGTGGGGCACCCCGATCAGAAGGTCCGGTTCGTCATCGAACGCATCCACCCGATTGCCGAGGTGGTCGATCACCAGAATGTGTTCAGGGTTCGCGCCCGCATTATCGATCAGCTCGAATGGATGCGGCCCGGCATGGAAGGCGAGGCCAGGATATCTGCGGGTAAAAAAACCTACCTGTGGATGGCGACCCATCGTCTGGTCAATTGGCTGCGCATGAAACTGTGGATATGAGCGAGGATTCAGGTGAGCGTTGACCGTCCGACATTCAGCGAGTCATGGTACCGAGTCTCGGAGCTGACCACGCGACTGCACGGCGCGGTGAACGTTCAGCGTCAACACTTTCGCGGCGTGCGATGGTTTGTTTTGCAGGACCCGGCCGGTGTGCGATTCTTTCGCCTGAGTGAGGCGGCTTACCATTTTTCCGCCATGCTCGACGGCCGACGCACGGTGAACCAGGTATGGCAGACCTGCATGGACCGCTTTGGCGATGCCGCACCGACCCAAGGTGAAGTGATCCAGCTGCTCTGCCAGCTGCATGGTTCCAACCTGCTGCAGGGCAATCTGGCCCCGGATGCGGAAGCGCTCTTCAATCGACACCGCAAACGGGTCTGGCGGGATGTGCGCAGCGCCTTTGGGAATCTTTTTTTCATTCGTATTCCCCTGTGGGACCCGGACCGCTTCCTGGGCAGGTGGGTGGGTGCGGTTGGCCACGTGTTCTCTAAAACCGGCCTGGGGGTGTGGGTGGCCATCCTGCTGGTCGGTCTGTGGTCGATTGCCGGCCACGTGGGCACCCTGGCGGCCGACGCGCAAGATGTTCTCAACCCCGAGAATCTGCCACTTTTGTATCTGGCCATCCTGATCGTCAAGCTGTTTCACGAGATGGGCCACGCGTTCTCATGCAAACACTTCGGACGCAGCACCGGGGCTGGCGGTGAGGTCCACCAGATGGGCCTGACCCTGCTTTTCTTCACGCCGCTGCCGTTCGTGGATGCGTCGAGCGCCTGGGCCCTTCGTGACAAATGGCACCGCATCATCGTCGGCGCTAGCGGGATGCTTGCCGAATTGGCCATTGCCGCCCTGGCCGCCATTCTCTGGACGCGAACGGCCGATGGCGCCGCCGTGCACGCCATCGCGTACAACATCATGCTGATTGCCAGCGTGTCGTCCCTGGCCTTCAACGGGAATCCTTTTCTGCGTTATGATGCCTACTACATTCTGTTGGATCTGCTGGAGATTCCCAATCTCGAATCCCGGTCGAAATTATACGTCAGCTACCTGGTGAAACGCTATGTCTGGGGCCTGAACCAGGCGGTGGACCCCAGCCATACGTCTGGGGAGAGGCGTTGGTTGGTGTTTTACGCCATCGCGTCGACGGTTGTCCGGATGTTTATCATGGGCGCCATCGCCCTGATGCTGATGGACCGGTATGTATTGATCGGCACCCTGCTGGCAGCCGCCTTGATGGTTCGCTGGGGGCTTTTGCCTGTGGTTCACCTGTTCCGTTTTCTGACCACCAGTCCCGAGCTGGCGCGCCACCGGGCACGCGCAGGGGGCACCTGTGTGGCGGCTGCCAGTTTACTCTTTGTTGCCGTCGGGTGGGTCCAGATGCCGGATCGATGCCGGGTCGAGGGGGTTGTCGAGCCGGTCGATTATGCGGTCGTTCACATGAAAACGACCGGATTCGTCGGCACGGTCCTCGAGTCCGGAGCCAGGACCGGGCCGGAGGGGCCGGCCCTGGTTGCCGCAACCAGTCCGGAACTGGAAGCCAAGCGGGACCAACTGATGGCCGAGAATCAGAGGCTCCAACTCAGTCGACAGGCTGCCCAGACCCAGGACGCCGCCGGCGCCCAGATCATGGATGAAAAGATCGCGGCCCTCGACGAGCAGATCGTGCGTACCCGACGGAATCTGGATAACCTGGCGCTGCGTTCCCCCATACCGGGCGTCTGGGTCGCCCCCGATGCCGATCGGTTGGTTGCCATGCGGCTGGACCAAGGGCAGCGCATCGGGGTTGTCGTCGATCTCGATCGCCTCCATATCCGGGCCGTTGCCAGTCAACAGGTGGCGTCACGCCTCATCGAGGCTGCCCGCACCCGTGTGGACATCAGGGTCAAAAACCGCCCGGACCTCGAGCTCACCGGTCGCATCAAAAAAATTATTCCTGCCGGACAGGAGCAGCTGCCTTCGGCAGCACTGGGCTTTGCCGCCGGGGGTGCGACACGCATCGACCAGGAGGATACCACCGGCAGACAAGCGGCGGAACCCTTTTTTGAGATACTGGTTGAACCAAATGCCTCCGCATCGGTCGTTCTGCGTCCCGGGCAGACCATGGCCCTGCGATTCGAGACGTCACCCAAACCGCTGCTGGTACAAGGATGGCGAACGCTGCTGCAGCTATTCCAAACAAGGAGCCAGGCCTGATATGGACAGCGTCCTCAGTACGCAATGGCGCATGCTTTCACAGCCGCCGACGGTCAAACCGATTCCCCGCGGGCTGGACCGGATGTGGCTGCAGGCGGCAAGGCTGGCCGGGCGAGTATCGCGCAGTTCGAGCCATTTTATGCAACAGGCCGATCTAGTCATTGCCAAGGAGAAGGTCTATCGGGGCGTCTCCGATCGCAACCTGGGTAATTATGCGGCAGCCTTGCGCCATCGATTCCTGCTCGGGCGCGACACCGATGCGGATTGCCGGCATGCCTTCACCATCCTGCGCGAGGTGGCCGCGCGGACCGTCGGCCTGCGACCGTATCGAGAACAGATTGCCGCAGCGCTGGCGTTGAATGCCGGCTGTGTGGCCGAGATGGCCACCGGCGAGGGAAAAACCCTGGTGGCCACGATGCCTGCCGTTCTTGCCGGCTGGCGGGGGCGCGGATGTCACGTCATCACCGCCAACGATTATCTGGCCAGGCGGGACGCCGAGGCGATGAAGGCCATCTATGGTTTTTGCGGCCTGACGGTGGGTTGCATCGACCCGGAGATGGGTCCGTTGGATCGTAAACAAGCCTACAACGCCCATGTCACCTACTGCACCAACAAGGAGGTCGCTGCCGACTTCCTGCGCGACCGGCTGGTCAACGCCAGTGCCAAAGGACTGCCCGCGTTGATCCTGTCCAAGATGGTCGCCGGAGGAGCGGATCGAATCGGTCGGCTGGTCCAGCGCGGATTGGCGCACGCGATTGTGGACGAAGCGGATTCGGTCTTTATCGATGACGCATCGACCCCGCTGCTGATTTCCGGGGATGGGCCCAACCAGGCGCACAGCCAGGCGTATGAACAGGCCGCCCGATTGGCTGCCGGACTGGACCCGTCGGTCGACTATCGCGTTGCCCGCGATCAACCCACCGTCAGCCTGACTGCCTCGGGTAAGCAGCACCTGTCCGAGGTGGCCGAACCCCTGGGGGGGCTGTGGCGGGGTGCCAGAAGGCGTGAAGAGTTGGTTGTGCAGGCGCTTGTGGCCAACGCGGTGTACGTTCGCGACAAGCACTACGTCCTCGAGGACGACAAGGTGGTGATTGTCGACGAATTCACGGGAAGACTCATGCCGGACCGGACCTGGCGCGACGGTCTCCACCAGGCCGTCGAAGCCAAGGAGGGGGTCCCGATCAATCTGCCCAAAGATACCTTTGCCAGAATCAGTTTTCAGCGGTTTTTTCGTCTGTATCGCCACCTGTCGGGCATGTCGGGTACGGTATCCGAAGCGCAGGCGGAGTTGTGGGGGATCTATCGGTTGCCGATGATTCCCATCCCCACCCATCGTCCATGCCGGCGAGCGGTGATGCCCGACCGGGTATTCACCACAGCGGCCGAAAAGTGGCAGGCCGTGATCGCGGAGATTGGCGATGTTCATCGAACCGGGCGGCCGATTCTAATCGGAACCGGCAGCATCCGGGAGAGCGAACACCTGAGCCGCCGCCTGATCGCCGCAGGTATGGACCACCGCCTGCTCAATGCAGTGCAGCATGCGTCCGAGGCCCAGATCATCGCCGATGCCGGTCAACAGGGGCGAATCACGGTTTCAACCAACATGGCGGGGCGAGGAACGGACATCCAATTGGGACCGGGGATCGCCGAGCGGGGCGGCTTACATGTCATCGCCACCGAACGGTTCTCGGCCCGGCGAATCGACCGGCAGCTGTCGGGGCGCTGTGCCAGACAAGGCGATCCGGGAAGCAGCCAGGCCTTTGTCAGTCTGGAAGACGACTTGATTCAAAAAAACAGGCCCATCATCGCCGCTGCCTTGCGGCGCGTCCATGGTCGATCGGATTGCGAGATTTCATCGACCTTCTGGCGGCATTTGATTGGCGTCATACAAAGACAGGCGGAACGGGCATCCTATCACAGGCGCAGGGATGTTCTGTCCGCTGACCATTGGCTGGATCAACACCTCGGATTTGCGGCCAGTGACCTATAAACGAAGGGAATTGAACACATGGCGGCCACACGAATTTCGTTAACATTTTGTTTACTATCTATTTTCTCACTCATGACCATTCTGCCGGCCACGGTCAGCGGGCGCGAACCGGTATCCGGACTCGAATCCACCAAGGAAGCCGCTGACGGTCCACACCGTCAGCCGCTGACGAGTTGGTTTTCGATTCAGGTCAGTGCGCTACCCGAATTGACCAAGGCTGAAAATGAGGTGTCGAGGCTGCGTGAAAAGGGTTATGATCCCTATTACCGTTTCGAGGATACCGGCAGCAAGGGGATGTGGTACCGTGTTTATGTGGGCCAATACCCAACCCAAAAGGAGGCCCAGCAAACGGCCGAGCGGATGATGGCGCAGGGCGTCGTAAAGGCCTACCTGCTGCGGAAAATGTTGGCCGAAAAGGACATTTTCTACTCGATCCCCCCGCAGGACCCCGGTTTTTTATCGACTGACCGTGAGGGTGACCAGAAAGGGGCGTCCGCATCGCTCCCGACATTTGAGCAGGCACCGGTCGGCGCGATGCAGACGGGAACGAACGCCGCCATCCCCGGCAGGCCGGTCCAGGCAGCTTTCGGGAGCGGATCTGACAGGGTCGAAGGCCCGGGTTCTGAATCGACGGCCGTCAGGCTGACGTTG
>NZ_JBFELV010000362.1:0-5305 GCF_041551955.1 Desulfosarcina sp. | reverse complement strand
TTTTGTTGGCCCACCCTAAATAGTACTCAGGATTGTGCAGCAGGTATCCGTCAAGGGTGCCCAAACCCAACCGCTTCAGGGTCCGCTCAATCTGGTCGTCAAGAAACCCCGGGTGAATGCAGTGTTCCAAACCATCCGCGTATTCGACAAGCTCCTCGAAGGGATTGCCGTCATTTTTACGCTGCTGACTCAGGGCATAGTTGTTTCCCTGAAGATAGCCGCCCTTGGAGACGATCACGACCTGATCCCGATTGATCCGGCCTGATTCGATCAGCGCCTTGAGCACCTCCCCGACCAGCTGCTCCGAACCCCCATCGGCATAATTGGCGCTGGTATCGATGAGGTTGATACCGCTCGTCAGGGCTTTTTTCAGCGCTGTCGCATGGGCGGTCACACCGGCATTGACCCGGTAGCAGCCAAAACCGGCACCGCTCACCGAAAGCCCGGTGCTTCCCAGCACGGTGAAGGCAAGTCCTGAAAACTGGTCGGCAAACTGCTGGGTGTCGTCTGGTGTGGCGTATCCGGAGATCATGGGCTTATTGTTTCCTTCGTTCGGAGAGGGCCTTTTGCTCGGCCTGCAATTCGCTGAGCAGTTGCGCCAACGGCCATGTTTCGGACGTTGGCGTCAAGGCTGCCCACAGGGACTGCTGCATGCCTGTTTTCCGGCAGACCGTCATCAGCGTGTGAAGCTGGTTTTCCGTGATGCCGGAAACGATGATTGCCCGCGGGAGCGCAGACCCTGTGCCCGCTCCGGCACCGTCGGGAAGACCAAGCAGCGCCGCCAGAGTCTCTTTTCCATTTTCTTCGTTGGCCCATACGACGCCAACCTCCTGCAGCCCTGCCATTTTCAGGACCTCCAGGAATTTGGGCTGGGTCGCAACGGAAAATCCGCAGAGCAACAGTTTTGGGGCGCCATACATGCGGCTATCCGAATGTTGGACTTTTTCAAAAGTACCGTCTGTCATTTTGTTAGCTCCGGTTTAAAATTGATGGGGTGGCAGCCAACGGATCAGAGAACGTCGACTTTGGGCCACTGCTTGATGATTTGCAGGGTTTCCCGTACGAATGCGCAGCTGCATTTTGTGGGACAAGGAGAAAAGTCAGTTTTACTCTGACAATAGCCCGGGCATTCGGGTTCACCGGTTTTTCGTATCCGATAGACCGGCCCGTCATAAAGATGTTCAAACAGCCCGACCTGGCAGGCCAGGGTAGTTCCGCAGCCGTGGTTGAATAAAAAAAGGCCCTGCGTCAAATCGTCGAAAGTCGGCATGTACCCCACCAGTTCGATCGCCGGGTCCTGGATGAAGTCATCCAGACGCCTCCATTGTTCCTGGCAATTGGTGCAGTTTTTAAATGTCGTGGCCACGTGAGTTGTCGGCAAGGCGCTTGAAGTCATTTTTTACTATTCTCCAGATCGGTCCAGCATTCGCGCGACTTTCATACACCATTTATTAGCGTCATGCAAACGGGCTCAAGCACCACCGCACCCGGTCATCCGGGCATGTTTGCGAGTTCCGGGATACTGCCGGCAGATCGTGGGTCGGACATCATGGATCGTGCAGACATAACGATTTAGGCCGATGGGGCGGGCCAGCCAGGGGCACGTTTCGGCGAACGCGTTGGTTCCCGGGACCACCCAGATGCGGCAGGCCGTGACCTCACCGTGCCGTCGAACGACGCCCACCCAATCGAGGATGTCGGCTCTTCCGCGATCCTGCCAGCGTTGATGATCGCGCACACTGCACCCGTCATGGTAGTCTAGTGTAAGGCAGCAGTGGCCGCACTGGGTGCAGACAAAATCATTCATTTTGGTGTCGATCCAGATGCCCGGCGATCCACCCGGTTCCGGTCCCAAACCGGCCGTCACATGCGCGCCGAACACCCGGGAACAAATACGGGCCAACTGTTTCGGACCCGGCGTCAATCGGACCAGACGATCCAAAATCCGTTGTTTCAGATCATGCTCGCTGGATGGAGTCAGCTTCGAATCAGCGGAAACTTTGGCCCAAACCGATCGCCTGCCGGCATTTTGCCGGACATAGGCCCCGTCACCGAAAACCATGGGCCATATCACGGAAATGAGATTGAGTTGAGAATTATATTGCGCAAAATCGCCACGAACGGCGTCCAAGGCTTCGTCGGTGGTAAGGAAGAGCCGCTCTCTGTTCGGCATTTCATCTCCCCAAAATGCGATGAAAAGGGAACGCAGTCACACAATTATTAGGTACCACGCTTGCAGCATATCGACAAACCTTTTGTCCATGGGCATTTGAATGGGCAGCCTCAGATTTATAGGATTCCGATATTGACTTCATGCATGGTTTTGCAATAGGTTCCCTGAGATTATTCCGTTTCCGTTTATCTTTGTATCTTCAATTCCATCCCCAGCGAAAAAAGGCCTGAACAGCCGGCGAACGGTTGCAACCCGCACCAGGAGCTATCCCGGTGACAAGGTATAGAGGACCGAAAGAGCGCATATGAATCTATTTTTTCTATCCATGCTGATCATTGCTGCAGGCGGCATCCTTCCCTTTTTGTCGTTCAGGCAATTTACCTTGATGAAGATCCTGGGCGTCCTTGGAATCAGCATCGGCTGCTGTCTGGGCATGCTCGACGCCTTGTCCAGGCTGACCCAGGATGGATCTGCCAGCGCCTCTTTTGAATACCTCAATACGCTCTCGCTCGCCTTTAAAATTGATGGACTATCCGCCTTTTTTTTGTTGGCCATCTTTGCCGTTTGCCTGCTGGCGGCCATCTATAGTTTCCATTATATGAACCACCCGGAAAAAGCCCTTCGTACGGCCACGAACTATTTTTTCTTCAGCCTGTTGGCGGCCGCCATGGCCCTGGTGGTGGTCGCAGACAACATGATCACCTTTCTGTTATCCTGGGAAATCATGTCCCTATCCTCTTTTTTCCTGGTCGTCTACGACTATCAGAAACCGGAAAACAGAAAAGCCGGCTATCTCTATTTGATCTTTTCCCAAGTGGGTGCCATGTTTATTCTGGCCGCCTTTGGGATTCTTTACGGCCACACCGGAAGTTTCGGATTCGAGTCTGCCGGACTTTCCCATACGGCCAAATTACTAGTTTTCGTGCTAGCATTTATCGGCTTCGGGTCCAAGGCCGGAGTGTTTCCTTTTCACGTCTGGCTGCCCCATGCCCACCCGGCTGCGCCCTCACACATCTCGGCCGTCATGTCAGGCGTGATGATAAAAACAGGTATTTACGGCATTCTTCGGATGTACAGCATTCTGGACCTGCACACCCCGACCGTGGGAATCCTGGTTTTGGTCTTCGGGATGGTCTCCGGCGTTCTGGGCGTCGTTTACGCCCTGGGCCAGCATGATCTCAAGCGTCTTCTGGCCTACCACAGCGTGGAAAATATCGGCATAATCCTCATCGGTATCGGTATCGGCATGCTCGGCGTAGAAGCAGGCAACCCGATCATGGCCGTACTGGGGTTTTCCGGCGGGTTGCTGCATGTACTCAATCATGCCATCTTCAAATCACTGCTCTTCATGGGTGCCGGCGTGGTGCTGCATAAAACCGGCACCCGTTCCATCGACGCCCTGGGCGGGCTGCTCAAAAATATGAAAGTCACTGGGGTGACCTTTCTCATCGGGTCCCTGGCCATTGCCGGCCTGCCACCATTTAACGGTTTTGTCAGTGAATTTTTCATTTACATGGGCAGCTTCAGGGGGGTCGCCGCAGAGACGCCGACCTTTGTGCTCAGCCTGCTGGCCATTGTCAGCCTGGCCGTTATCGGGGGGTTGGCGCTGGCCTGCTTCACCAAGGTCGTGGGCGTGGTTTTTCAGGGCGAGCCTAGAACTCAGGCAGCACAGGAGGTTGATGAAAAGGGCCCGTCCATGCTGCTGCCCATGGTGTTCCTGGCTGGTGCCTGTGCGGTCATCGGTATCTATCCCGGTGCCTTTATGTTCATGGCCATAAAAGGGGTGGCTGCGCTGGGCCTGGAGGATTTTGGCCACATCCCCATGGAACCCTTCGCCAGTATGAGGGCCAACATCACCCTGGGAGCGACCCTTTTTCTGGCCGTATTGCTGATCATCTTGGCCCTGCGCCGATTTTTTTACCAGGGTAAAACCATCGGACGCAGCGGCACGTGGGGCTGCGGGTTCACCCAGCCGACAACACGAATGCAGTACACCGGGTCTTCCTATGCGGCATCGATCCTGGCGTTTTTCAAACCGGCTGCACCGCTCGAAGAAACCCACCCGCCAGTCAGCGGCCTGTTTCCAAAGGGGACCCACTATCACAGCCAGGTCCATGACATTGTCGAACTTCATCTGAACCGCATGGTTGTCAACCCAGTGTTGTGGCTGTTCGATAGGTTGCGCTGGATTCAGCATGGAGACATTCATCTGTACATCGGGTACATCCTGCTGGCCATCGTGGTGCTGTTGTTTTTTGTCTAATTAAAGATGAACGTCGGCCATCGAATGATGACTATTGAACGCTATCATTATTATAATGGGAAACACTTATGACTGAATCCATCTTGCTATGGGTCTTTGCCCTGGTGACGGCGCCGTTATTCGCCGGTGTCATATTCAAGGTAAAGGCGTTCTTCGGCGGCCGAAAAGGTTCACCGCTGCTGATCAATTATTATACGCTGATCAAGCTGTTTAAAAAGGGCTCGGTATATAGCACCAGCACCACCTTTATCTTCAAGCTGGGGCCCATGGTGTCTTTAGGTGCTGCCGCAACGGCGCTGCTCTTTCTGCCCATTGCCGGTCAGGCCCCCGTTCTCTCCTTTGATGGAGACGTGATCTTTATCCTCTACCTGCTGGGCCTGGCCCGGTTTTTCACCATCGCCGCCGCCATGGACACCGCCTCGCCGTTCGAAGGCATGGGCGCGGCCCGGGAGGCCTATTTTCCGATCATCTGCGAAGCCAGCATGTTCATGATCCTGATCCTGTTTTACCGGCTTACCGGTGACCTGAATCTGGCCGCCTACTTTTCCGGTGCGCAGCCCTTTGGCTTCTGGCAGACGGCTGGATCGCCTATGCTTTTTATCATCATCGCCTTTTTCATCATCCTACTCACGGAAAATGCCCGCGTGCCAGTTGACGACCCGGCCACGCACCTGGAACTGACCATGATCCACGAAGTGATGGTGCTGGACCACAGCGGCCCCGATTTCGCTTTTATCGAAATGGGCGCCTTTTTAAAAATGTTCTTTTACGCGTCAATCGTCTCGCGCCTGATAATCCCTTTTGAGCTGGGCCATCCCGCATTCAATCTGGCCTTGTTTTCCCTTGGCGTACTGGTCGTCTACGTGGCG
>NZ_JBFELV010000361.1:0-5317 GCF_041551955.1 Desulfosarcina sp. | reverse complement strand
GATCTCCTGTCAGAGGCTGACGCCTGACCAGATTCGCACGGCCAGCGGCAGCGACCAGCACCAGGGCGTTGCCGCCGCCGTTTCCCCCCTGCCCGTCGATTCGATAGAATCGATCCTTGCCGGAACCGGTAGCAACGGCGGCACCTGCCTGCTGGTGCTGCTGGACAGTATCGTGGATCCAAACAATCTGGGCGCCATTGTCCGCACGGCGCACTGTGTGGGTGCCAATGCACTCGTGGTACCCAAAGATCGCGCCGTCGGGGCGACCCCGGCGGTATCCAAGGCCTCCGCCGGCGCCCTGGAACACACGCGGCTGTGCCGGGTGACCAATCTGGCAGCGACTATGGAATCACTGAAAAAAGGGGGCGTTTGGGTGGCCGGCCTTTCCATGCAGGCTGATCAGACGGTTTTTCAAGCGAACCTGAAAGGCCCCCTGGCCCTAGTGGTGGGGGGCGAGGAAAAGGGGTTGCGTCCGCTGGTCAGGCAGCATTGTGACTTCCTGGTCTCAATTCCACTGCGGGGCCGCGTGGATTCGCTCAACGCGTCGGCCGCGGCCGCGGTCGTACTCTACGAAGCCTTCCGGCAGCGCGAGCTGGCGGGATGACAATATTATTTTGAATGATGAATTATTAATTTTGAATGGCGGTTTGGGCCATTTTATAACGGTACAAAACCCTTAATTCAAAATTAAAAAATTAAAAATTGATCATTGGGTATTAACCCGGGAGGAGCGCCTCATGACAGATGCAGAAAAAATTAAAAAAAACAGCGACGGCAGTCTGAACGTTCCGGATCAACCGATCATTCCCTTCATCGAAGGCGACGGCATCGGGCCCGATATCTGGCGGGCGACCCGGCTGGTCATCGACGCGGCGGTTGAAAAAACTTACGCCGGAAAACGAAAGATATCCTGGCTGGAACTGCCGGTTGGGGAAAAAGGGTACGAGAAAACCGGCAACTACCTGCCGCAGGAGGCCCTGGACGCCATTGAAGCCAACGTTGTGGCCATCAAAGGGCCACTGACCACGCCCATTGGCAAGGGGATACGCAGCCTCAACGTGGCCATCCGGCAGAAGTTGGACCTGTATGCCTGCGTTCGCCCGGTGCGTTATATCGAAACGGTTCCCAGCCCCATGAAACATCCGGAAAAGATCAACATGGTTGTGTTCCGGGAAAACACCGAAGATCTGTACGCGGGCATCGAGTGGGCCTCTGGATCCGACGAGGCCAACTCGGTGGCTGATTTTTTAAAAACCAAAATGGGGGTCGACCTGCCGCCCGCCGCCGGCATCGGCATCAAGCCCATCAGCCCGGCCAATACCAAACGTCTGGTGGCCAGCGCCATTGTTCACGCCCTGGAGAACGGTTTTCCCAGTGTCACGCTGATGCACAAAGGCAATATCATGAAGTTCACCGAAGGTGCTTTTGCCCAATGGGGCTACCAGGTGGCCAGGGAGCGGTTTGCCGACCGGACGGTCACGGAGGCACAGCTCTATGACCAATACGACGGAAAGGTTCCCTCAGGACGGGTGGTGATCAAGGACCGAATAGCGGACATGCTGTTTCAGCAGGTACTTCTGCGACCCGACGAATACAGTGTCATTGCCACGCCCAACCTCAACGGCGACTATATATCCGATGCACTGGCCGCCCAGGTGGGCGGTCTGGGCATGGCGCCGGGGGCCAATATCGGCGACGCCTGCGCCGTGTTCGAGGCTACCCACGGCACTGCCCCGAAATACACCGGTCTGGATAAGGTGAATCCCGGTTCCCTGATCCTGTCCGGTGCCATGATGCTCGATTACATGGGGTGGAAAGAGGCGGGGACCGCCGTCCGCGATGCGGTTCAGGCGGCGATCAAGAAGCGCCGGGTGACCTATGATCTGGCGCGGCAGATCGAGGGCGCTCAAGAAGTGAAATGCTCCGAGTTTGCCGCGGCTATCGTCGCACAGATGAAATAGGACGTTGACATGCTGGGTCGAGCGAGGCTGGCCGGAGTGGTCAAGCGGCTGCTGCATGACATGGGTGACGCCCTTTTTCCGGTTAAATGCCTGGGTTGCGGGAGGCTTTTTCAGCACGAGGCCGCAACCCCGCCAACGACCCGATCGGCCAAATTTTCCGCTGCAATGGCCGCTCACTTTTGTTTGTCCTGCCGAGACCGGTGGACTGAGGTGGCGTCCCCGTTGTGCTGCCGGTGCGGGCTGGTATTCAAGAGCCGCGAGGGGGATGATCACCTCTGTGGCCGATGCCTGGAACGACCCGGTGCCTTTACCCGTGCCCGCGCCGCCGGTATCTATGATGACACACTGAAAACGGCGATCCATGCCCTCAAGTTCAAAGGCAAGGTGAGCCTGGCCGAGCCGCTGGGAAGCCTGCTTTTGGATACCTTCCGGTGCTATTGGACGGCCGGCGACATCGATGTGGTGGCACCGGTTCCCCTTCACCGGCGTCGATTCCGCCGGCGGGGTTTCAACCAGGCCTACCTGCTGGTAAAAGGGTGGGCGCTGCCCGACAAGACCGTGGTCATTCGTGATCTGCTGGTGCGCACCCGGGCCACCGACGCTCAGACGGGATTGGACAGGCAGCAGCGGCGGATCAACATCCGGAATGCCTTTGCCATGAGCCGTCGCGGTCAAAGTTCAGGCAAGCGGGTGCTGCTGGTGGATGATGTGCTGACCACGGGCGCCACGGCCGAGGCCTGTACGGATGCCCTGATACGGGATGGCGCCAGACGGGTGGATGTGTTGACGCTGGCCAGGGCACTGTAGTTCTGCAGGTGTCCATCCAGAAACGGCATCTTTTGGCCCGGGCCGGTGTTCTCGCTCTGCCGACATCCTCAACGTAGCGCTGCTACGCCTGCGGTTTCGACATCGCTGCGGCCTTGGCCCGAACCAATAGCTACCATCTCCGGAAGGACACCATATGGCACTTTTTCGTCATCTAAGGAGACCGTTTGTTTCTGGTAAAACATAAACAAAACTACCTGTTTCAATATTCGGCGCTTGCGCAGATCCCTGGTTTGGTCCACGCTGTGGTGAGCCGAACGGGGGGGGGCAGCCGGCCTCCCTTTGACGGATTGAACCTGGGCCATGGGGTGGGTGACGACCCGGCGGCAGTCACGGCCAACCGGAATCGATTGCGGCAAATGACCGGTGGCGGCATTCATGTTTACACCCGCCAGAATCACGGCACATCTATCCGGACCATCGACCGGGAAGCAATTGACCGCGGGGAGGCGATTCAAACGGAGTCGGTGCCGGCCGATGCACTGATTTCCGATGTGCCGGGTATTCGGCTGTTGATCCAAACAGCGGACTGCCAGGCGGTGATGCTTGTCGACCCGCAAAGACGGGTGGTGGCCAACATCCACTGCGGCTGGCGGGGCAGCGTGGCTGACATCATCGGCCGCACCGTTTCGCGTATGGTTAACGAATTCGGTTGCGACCCTGGGCAGATGACCGCTGCCATCGGTCCGTCCCTGGGACCCTGCTGTGCCGAGTTCGTCAATTTTAAAGATGAAATTCCCCAACAATTCTGGCCCTTTCGTGTGGGCGCGCACCATTTCGATTTCTGGCGCATCAGCCGGCACCAGCTGACCACGGCCGGCCTGGTCGACGACAACGTGCACGGCCCCGGCGTATGCACCCGGTGCAATCCACACCTTTTTTTTTCCTACCGGGCGGCGAGGGAAACCGGTCGTTTCGCCGCCTTGATCGGGTTGGACATGGAGAGGATATGATCGCACAAGACACCATCGTATTGAGCAACCAGCCGGCAGCGCCAGGCTACTTCCGCATGGGGCTGACCTGCGTCACCGGTTTTGACACCGCCAAACCCGGCCAGTTCATCATGGTCCGCACCGGCACCGACGGCACACCCCTGTTGCGCCGCCCCTTTTCCCTATTGGGCCTGATACGGGAGGCGGATCGGGTGACCGGGATCGAAATCCTTTATCGAGTGGTGGGAAAGGGAACCGAACGGTTGTCCAGATGCCGTGACGGTGATCGACTGTCCCTCATCGGGCCGCTGGGAAACGCATTTATCGTGCCCGAAGACTGCCGTCAACTGGTGCTCGTGGCCGGCGGCATCGGTGTGCCGCCCATCCGCTTTCTGGCCCAGTCGATGCTGGAGCGGGAGGGCGATCTCCATCGCTGCGTGGTATTCGTCGGCGGCAGGACCAAGGACGACCTGGTGTGCCTCACCGAATTCGACCTTCCCGGTTTTTTGCTGGACGTGTCCACCGATGACGGCAGCCAGGGGAATCAGGGGATGGTGACCCGCAGCCTGGAAAAGGCCCTGGATGCCGGTCCGGTGGATCTCGTCTGCGCCTGCGGTCCGCCGGGAATGCTCAAGGCGGTTTCCGCCATTGCAAGGGAGCGCGGTATCGCCTGCCAGGTTTCCATCGAGGCCATGATGGCCTGTGGGATGGGCGCTTGTCTAGGGTGTGCCGTGAAAGTGCGGGACGACAGCCAACACTATCGGCACGTCTGTGTGGACGGCCCGGTTTTCGATGCTCACCGGCTCGCGTGGTGACGGTGTTCGGCGCTTTTGACCCACTTTGAGATTGACTTGGATCCCGAGCTGTGTTAGACGCAAGCATTCCGATCAAGGCCTGATCTGACGCCACTTTGCGGTCGGAGAAGGGTCGAATCCCATGAACAAAGAAACGCGAAGGTGGATACGAGATCTGGCTTATTATTCGAGCCTGGGTTTCTCGGTGTCACTCTCCATTTTTATCGGACTTGGGATCGGGGTGTATCTGGACCGACGCTTTGACACGACACCGTGGTTGACGCTGGTCTTCTTGGGGTTCGGCATCGCCGCCGGATACCGCAACATCGGCCTGGCGATAAAAAAAAGCCGCAAACTGTGACCCGTAGCAGCGAAAAATTGTCTACCGTGAACACTATTCAGCAGCGCTTGCTCACATTCGTTACGCGATCCAACTGGGTGCTTCTGGCTGCGGTCAGCCTGCTGGGACTGGTGGCATCGACCCCGGCCTTCGCCCGGGGCATCATTTTTGGCGGACTTATCGTTACCATCAATTTTCACCTGTTGGCCCATACCCTGAACAAGGCTCTTCGACCCAAGCGGCTGACGTCCCCCAACGTGGTTCTGATCAAATACTACATTCGATTCATCATCAGCGGGGTGATTATCTTCTTTCTCATCAGCCAGCAGGTGGTGAACCCCATCGGTCTGTTCATCGGTCTTTCCGTCGTGGTTGCCAGCATCATCCTGGCCACCATGGTTGAGCTCAAAAAACTAATTTTCAAGGAGGCGGTCTAAGGATGGAGCATCCCTATCTATTTTTCGT
>NZ_JBFELV010000360.1:0-5325 GCF_041551955.1 Desulfosarcina sp. | reverse complement strand
GGATGTTGCCCACCACGGCATCCACCGCTTGGGTGTGGTCTGCGGCTGTTGCCAGCGGTCGGCATCAGGAACCAGTCGATTTAGCCGAGGAGAGCACTTCAAAAAACAGAAAGCATTAGGAACGAATGAAATCATGTTGAAACTGAGGAAACAGAGCGATTTCAATAGGATCTTTCTAACACGATCATATTTTCAGGATTAACAGATTTGATCGACGATCTTACTATGTAGATGTCGTATTCGTATACTGAGAATTCGGCATACATGCATCGCGATCTGGGGATATTCGCGTACAATATCCTGGAGTTCCACTTTGTGCAGAGTCAAAAACCGGGACTTCTTTTTTGTCCGGATGGTTGCCGACCTGCGATCATCACCGAACAAAGCCATTTCACCGAAGTAGTCTCCGGCACCAATACTGTCCAGTTCGATCTCTTTTTCCAGTTTGCGGCCTTTGATCACGGCTACATCACCTTCCAACACCAGATAAAGCGTGTCACCCCGTTCACCTTCCATGAACACCTGCCTACCTGCGTCAACGGTCACCTCTTTGGTTACCGTGGCCAAGCTGGCCAACTCGTTGACAGACAGATCGGCGAAAATTTCAATCCCTTTAAGGTGCATGATCTTATCAGTCAGTGGAATCGAACCTGTCGTTTCCATTTCATTCTCCTCTCCGGATCGGTGGTCAGACCTCTTTCCCATTAACTGTCTGGCCAGCAGCGCCACATGTGGGTTGGAATCCCCAGCCAAGATCTCAATTCGGGTAGCGGTTTTCGGTGAGATCTTTAGTTTTCGCATCATGGTGAGCGTCAGCGCCAAAGTCACCCAGTTTCTACTCTTCAGCAGGCTCTCGAAAAGAGCCAGCTTAGATTGTTCCTCCACATCGTCGGGGAATAGCCGCCTGCCGGCAGCTATACGTTCGGCTGGATCGGTGTGTTCCAACAAAGGCATTAGATAACCGACGATGCTTTTATCCAGAATGTCATCCATCGCCTCAAGGCTGTTCGCCCGCTGGCGTTGATCGGTAGAGAAGATGCCTTGTGCAAGCTGGTTCATCTGGCCTGAACGGTCTTGTGTCGCCAGCACCCGTATGGTCGTCTGAAGGGTAAACCAGACCCGTTCGTCCAGATGGAGAGCCAACAACTCATTCAGGGCTTCATCGGAGAGCTGCCTGATCCCCTTGGCCTCAGCGGTCAGTTGATAGCAGGTCCGGGCTTGAAGCTGGACAAAGCGAAAGACGTCCAAATCTTTGATGGCCATATCCTTCAGCAGGTCAAAAAGGGATTCTCTCACCTTTTTCTGTGGCAGTGATAGAGATTTTATCAACCGCAGATTGTTCTGGTAGTCAGCGGACTTAATTTTTTCACGGGCAACCTTGACAATATCCTCAGATTCATCCCCCAGTAGCGCAATCACGTTTTTCAGGGAGGCCTCATCTTCGATCAGGTAAACCTCTAGCACGGTACGCCGCATCCGCGGATCGGGGTCCCATAACCGATGCACCAATAGGGGATTGAGTCCGCTCACATGGATGGAGCGGAGACTGTTCAAGATCAGAAGCAACATGGCATCATCATCGCGGCTCCTCAATAGCGTCTTCAACTGCTCAGCAAAACGCATATCCCGGCATACCCCGGCAGCGATGACACCCGCGCTGCATGTGCCGGCATCTTCAGATACCAACCACGTCTCGATAAGCGGGCCGAACCGGGCCGGTTCCAAGGTGTAGAGAGAGCCTACTGCACGGGCCTTGATTTCTATGGGAAGAGACGATTCGAAAATGCGCCGGTTAAAAGGGGCAAACGTTTTAGGTGAAATTCGGTGGCCGGCCTCGATCAAGGCCGCGGCCAGATCAGGCTCTCCTGTCCCAATCAGTTCGTTGAACACCTCAACAGCCACCGGCCCCGCCTGATTGGAGAGCAGTTCGATAAGTCCAATACGGGTTTGCATATCTTGCTCTTCGCGTAAGGTCGCGATGAGGTGGGTGTCAAAATTCGGGATTGAGATGGATCGTAGCAGTCGGCCGTGCCACAGGCGGTTTTCTCCCGATGCTTGATGGAATCGCTGGACAAAGTTTTCTTGAATTTGTTTATCCCGAAACACCTGGCTCAGTTCACTGGCATCCAGGGAGCGGAAATCGATTCTGTTATCGGAAACCAGGCCTAATAGGATTCCGGCATATTGGCGCTTGAGGACATAGATAGCAACAACCCAGGCGAGGACAAAAGGCATCGCCACCAGGGAAAGGTAGCGCGGGTGGAACAGGTCACTCGAAAGTAAAATGAAGCCGGATCCTAAAAACAGGCCGATACGAACAACCGTACCCCGCAGAAAAGGCCGGATCATGGCCCGGTAGGATTCCGGGAACAGGCCAGTCACTACCGCCATAGCCGGGATATTAATGGTGGTACGGATGATGTTGGCGGACATGCGAGCATACATGGCTGCAACGGCATCAAACCGAAAAAGGAAGGCAAAAAACACCAGCAGATAGTTGAAGGGGTGGAACATCAGGGCCACTGGCAACCCGAATCGGTCATAGAGTTTACCCATGAAGAGCAGGATCACTAGACTGACAATGTTCAGCACACCCCTAAAATAGCCGAAAAATTCGATCAAACTTGCTTCTGTGGCAAACTGTTCATTTACAGCATAGTTGAACTGGTAGTTCATTATAGGAATCACCACGTTGGCCATGAAGGCGACTACCACTAATATTTTCACCAAAACTGAAGATTTCAATAGTGGTAGAACCGTTTTAAATTCCTCGATTAGGGAGCGGTGTGTGTGTTTTTCACTCGCTGTGGTTTGTTGGAACAGCAGCGTGGGGAAACGTCGTCCCATGGCGTGTACGACCCAGGCTCCGATCAAAACGGTACCCATGTATACCAAAAGCAGGTTGTCCAAGTTTATCCAGCGCGTCACCACAGGGGTTGCAAAACTACTCAAGATTTGTCCGATAACCCCGCCTGCGGTGATCAGCGGGAAGAGCCGCTTGGACTGTCGCGTGTTGAATAGATCGTTGGCCAGGTTCCAGAACAGCAGCGCTAAGAGGACCTCGTACTGGGATTTGAGCATGAACAAAGCAGGATATACCAGATCAATCCCAAAGGGAATAACCGCCCAAATCCCAGCGACAGACAGTCCGCAAAAAATGAAAAGCCGAGCCATGAGCCTGGCGCCGGGCAGACGGGTCATGAACCCGGTCATGACCCCCATAACAAAGAAGGTTAACACCGCGTTGATCATGTTCACGAGGGGCATGTACTCGACACCATAGCGTTTCAGGAAGGCTGTTTCAGCGTAGTTGTTCAGGAAAATCCCGGAACTGCGAACCAGGAACAGCAAGGCAACCGTCCAGAGGAGCAGCTCAATCTCCTCATCATAGATGTTAAACAAGCGGCCTATTGTTCCATGAATTGCCAATGTGTGTAATCCCTTTCAGCGCCTTGTGCCCGGGGTGAGCATGGCGAAAACAAAATATGCTCATTAGGCTGAAGCCAGGTTATGGGGACTGATCGGCTTTCTCTGGCAGGCCAGGGGGGACCATAACGAGTCGAAAACCAGTGTTTTGTAACCGGCTCATGGGGTGGCCGTGGGCGCGGTTGGCACTGCGGATTGAATAGCCCGGTCCGAACCAACTGCCTCCGCGGCGCACCCGATGATGCCCAGAGTGAGTTTCGCGAGGATCTACGACCGGGGAAGCATGATAGCGGCTGAAAAGATCCACGCACCACTCCCACACATTCCCGTGCATGTCGTATAGCCCCCATGCATTGGGAAGATAGCTCTTCACCGGCGCAGGTTGCCCGGGTTCCAGCCCTGCAACGACGTTAGCGGAGACACAATGATCATATTTCTTGGGGTTGTTAGCAAACATAGCTTGGGAACACTCAATCTGGTCCCCCCAAAAATAAGCTGTTGCAGCACCCGCCCGGGCAGCGTACTCCCATTGCGCTTCGGTCGGCAGCATATAACGATCACCCGTGATCTGATTAAGTTTATCTATGAATTTAATACAATCATGCCAGGAAACCTTGACCACCGGCACATCTCCTTTCCCTTTTTTTCGACCAATGAACCGCTTACCCATTACTGTCTGCCACTGTTCAACTGTGACCTCGGAGGTCTGCATATAAAACGGACGACTGATAGTCACTGGATGCTGAAGTTCTGAGACGTCTCGATGTGCTTCCTCAGCAGGGCTGCCCATGACAAATGTACCGGGAGGAATGAGGACAAACTCCATACCGATAGTGTTCACAACCCTGATTTCCATCTTTTCGGACGCAATTGCCGGCAGCGTACTGATCAAAAACAAACAGACTAAAAAAAGCCCTTTAATATTTGTTTTTAAGGAGCCGATCATCGTAATGATAAATCCCGACAGGAAGGTTTTTAAGCTCACAGCTATACATCGGGGTTTAACCATCAAGTCCTGTCTTATTGATATTGGAATAACATGGTAAATCTGCATCGTTTATCCTATATATCGTTATTATACCGTACACTGTCTTAAATTTTTAATGGTTGCATCTCAAAAATAAATAGAGGCTGGCACCCAAAAGTATATTATATAATAGACTTTTATTGAGTGCCTAACTTCACAAGACTGTTTTTCCGTATCGAGAATAATATGTTGAAAAATTCTTCTAAATGTTACAGTTTGAATGTGCCGTTCCCATTTTTATGTTATTGAGTTAAAACATAATAGTATATTGCTCCTAAACAACATTAACCAAAGATCCATTGACCATTTCTTTTAGGTATTGCAGTGCAATATTTTCATCGGTCGTAAATTCAATGATATCCTTGAAGTTAAATTTCTTGTCTTTAAAGATATTTATCATATCAGACAATTTTTTATCTATAATGACTTGGTGACGTCGTGACGCAGACATATTAACGACGAAATAGCCATCGTTATTGTTAGTATTTAAATTGACCATTTGTTGTAACGATAGTCTATCGAAAATAAAGTATATGTCTTCCAAATAAGCACCGGTCCGAGCAGTTAGAATTAGATTACGATATCCATTAAAACGTATTTGAGATCGTAATTCCTGATTCAATTGTTCATAGAGTTTAAGAATTTCATGCTTTTCCTCACTTGTCATTCCATTTGGGTCATAAAAATTGATTGACGATATTCGCCCATGAGAATTAAATTTGTTTGCTTTACCATCTTCATTTATTATTATACCATATTTTTGTGGGTTTTTACCCATTTCAGATGTATTGGTTAAAGTGAAAATGCTACATTTGAATTGATTGAAAATATCTGTATATTCCTTGCAGAACTCTAAGGTTTCCATTTCTTGC
>NZ_JBFELV010000359.1:0-5331 GCF_041551955.1 Desulfosarcina sp. | reverse complement strand
TAATCGGTTGTTTTTGATAATAATTGATAGTTTTTTATTTTCAATACCATGGCCAATCGGTGGGGATTCAATCCGACATTATAAACGAGCAGCCAAACATGACTTTTTCCATCGGTGGATCGCCGGAGCAGACTATCCGTTAGACAGCCGGGTTCAGTCTGGAAGGCGATGGGGATTGGCGTCTGCTCCAAGCGCAATGGGCTCATATTAGCATCATGTCATACTTGCGTCTCCTTGAACGGGCTATTCGACCAGGAATTCAGATCTCCCGCCATGTAAGCCATGGGGTATGTTTTTACAGCTTGAAAAACCATATGTGGTAGTCATGATTAGTCGTTGCGGATTTACGACAGGCGCTGAAAGGCAGTGTGAAATCGAAAGGGGAAACGCTCGGCTTGGGTGAATGACGGACGCACCGCACTATGGATTAACGGAAGACATTGTTTCAACAGCGACTTTGATTTTTTTACGGCACTGAAGACGGGTTTTCGGATCCAGGATGGCTGGCTTCGGCATCGGTCTTTTCCAAGGACTCCGATACCACATCTTGTATCTGTGCCAGCCGGCCACCACCCAGAAACCTGAATCTTGGCCCTTGATGGGTCAGTGACAGCTCCGCGCCTTGGGCCATGACCGATTGCGTGCCAACCGGCCGACCATTGATCGAAACCATGCCGCTTTCCGTTAAATCCTTAGCATAGTATTGTTTTTCGCTGAAGAATATCTGGATGTGACGTCCAGCGAGGGCATTGTCGTCGATCACGAAGTCGCAGGTTGGATCGGTGCCGATGGTCACCGGCAGCAGGTTGTAACTTTGCAGCGTCGGACCGAACTGGATGACCAGCGGTGCATTGGCGCTGATGACGGAGATTTCCAACCCGGGACCTGCCGTCAATCCAGGTTCAGGAGCAGGGGGGGCAGGTGATGAAACCACCACGGGCGCAGCCGCTGAAGCGGGTGCCGGCATCTGCGGATGCGATGCTGAAACCGGCGACGGTGGCATTGGTTGAGCCGGCTGCCCCGACCGAACATGGGGGGCGGGTACATCGCCGACTTCGATTTTGGTCAGAAAACTGGCTTTGGGGCCATTTTCGGTAAAGGTGATCACATCGCCGTCCCTCAGGTAAACGTTGGCGATGCGTTTGCCGTTGACGTAGGTGCCGTTGGTACTGGCGTCGACGATGCGAAATCGGTTGCCTTGCCGGTCAATGCGTGCATGCCGCCTGGAAAGGGTTGTCAGGTCTTTGTCAAATCGAACCTGGCACGATGAGTGTCGGCCGATGTGAACGGGAAATTGCGAAAAGTCCTGGACCTGACCTTTCAATGGGCCTTGGATGTGAACCAATTGGATGGTGATGGCTGGCATCTGTGGCATTGTGTCCCACCTGCATATTTCAATTCGTGGGTTGCGGTATTGCGGTGAAGCGGTGACCATGAAGTCGATACGACTATAGCCGATAAGGTATGGCTGATGTCAAGCGGTTTCCTAGTCCGTTGTTGCGTTGAGCGTTGCTCAATCCCTTACAGTCGCCTGTTCAACAGGTTTGCCACCTTCAAGTGCCGCTGCACATCCCTGCCGGGGATGCCGGCGCGGTTGCGACGATCCATACCGCTCCGTTCTATTTGACGGATCAATGGACTGCGTGTAAAGGAGATGTTCCTTGACTATCCACGGGTATCATAATAATTTTGTGTCTATTGAAGGAATGGCTGACAGTGGCATGATTGAGAAGGCGGTGGCTCGCCGGCAGCGGAATCTTCTCTGAACGCTTCTTAAAAAGTCCGACAGGATGCGAAAGGCGGGGCGCTGGTGTCACAGAGATTACCCAATATCAACTACCACGGTGCTACAGATGTGGGGAACGTCCGCACCAACAATGAGGATGTCTTTTATATCAGTGAAGCATGCCACTACTGCCTGGTCGCCGATGGCATGGGAGGTGCCGCCGCCGGGGAGGTGGCCAGCCGGATATTTGCCGACACTGCCAAAGCGGTGTTTGCCGGCCACGACGGTGTGTCCGAAGAGAACACCATCGCCCGGGTGCAGACGACCTTCAAGCTGGCCAACGAAAAGATTCTCAAGCACGTCGGGCGCAATCCCGGCGATCAGGGCATGGGGTGTACCGCTGATCTGCTGGCCTTTTCTCAGAACAGCTTCATTATCGGCCATGTGGGTGATTCAAGAACCTACCGGCTAAAAAACGGCACACTGAAACAACTGACCAAAGACCACTCGCTGGTTCAAGAACAGGTGGATCAGGGACTGATCAGTCCGGACGAAGCCCGGCGGCACGCCATGCGCAACGTGATTCTCAGGGCTGTCGGGGTTAACGATAAAATTACCCTGGACATTCTGAGAGGGAAGAAAAATCCGGGCGACCTGTTCCTGCTCTGCAGCGACGGACTTACCGATTTGGTCGACGAGGCCGCTGTCTTGGACGCGCTGCGCGCCGATGGCGTCCTGAGTGAAAAGTCCGCAGCCTTGATTCAACTGGCCAAACAGGCTGGCGGCAAAGACAATGTGACGGTTGTCTTGTCCAGTGTTTTTTGAAGAAGATCCCCCTTTTCCTGTACGGGTTCGACCGCCATGCTCGTCGGCAG
Organism: Desulfosarcina sp.; assembly: GCF_041551955.1. Classification (GTDB taxonomy): domain Bacteria; phylum Desulfobacterota; class Desulfobacteria; order Desulfobacterales; family Desulfosarcinaceae; genus Desulfosarcina. The sequence goes on along the minus strand of NZ_JBFELV010000359.1, from coordinate 2,730 downwards.
CTGACGGTATCGGTTCAGGTATCAAAAAATCGTCGGTCCCGCCAATTTTTTGTTTAAACCCCGACCACGCCGGCAATCCCCATCGATTGAACTGCGCTGACGATCCAGCGCATCGAAGCATGCCGTCATGGGTCGCCAAGCCAGGTTGCCGGCTGGCAGAACCTGCTACCGGTCAAGCAGCACGAGGGCTCGGGTGATATCGATGACCCGCTTAAAAAACCGCATCCTGAACGGTTCGCTCATCATGCCGAGGGTTAAATTCGATCTCAAGCGATGCTGAATGCGCCGTTTAATTATTCTGGCAAACTCCTTGCAGTGTGTCATTCATCAAACCCTATCGATCCGAAACCAAAAACCGACTACTTGCAGGGAGAAACCATGGTTGAACGGCGAAAGCATAAACGTTATCCCATGCCTCGTGGCACATTCGTTATTTTAAGAAATAAATTTGATCCGTTGCGCAATCATACCCATATGAGCATCGGAGAGATTGCCATGGTCTTGTATAAATCCGAACCGGAAGCCATGGGGCAAGTCACCGACCTGAGTGTGGGTGGAATTGCCTTTGCCGGCGAGACCATCGGTTTGCCGGATGCCGGGGACGTCCAACTCGACCTGTTGATGACGGAGCAGGGCATCTATGTGCACAATATTCCGTATGCGGTCGTTCCGATAAAAACAAAGGGTAAAAGAAAGAAGAGGACCTCGGCATTCAGAACCAACGCCGTGCGCTTTAAACGCCTAAACGCGGAAAAAAAAGGCCAGCTTCGGGAATTGTTGGCCCACCGGGTCAGACAGTCATCCGCAAGGGGCGTTTAACTGGAAACCTGCCGACGAAAACGGAGAAACAAGCGATGTCCACGGCCAATTCCATCATTGAAGCGATCGATCATTTAAAACCGGTATCGGACATCGCTGGAAAAGTCATGGCGCTTCTGGACGATCCGGATTGCGGTATGTCCGATCTGTCCGACATCATCCGCCACGAACCGGCATTGACGGCCAATGTGTTGAAACTGGCCAATTCGTCTTATTTTGGTTTGCCGGGTAAAATTAACGACGCCAAGCAGGCGGTCGTCTATCTTGGCATGACCCAGGTCGTCGACTTGGTCCTCATGGTCAGCTGTTCGGAGCGTTTCCGCGGATCTCATGGTGGCTATGGATTGAACCCCGGAGAGCTTTGGAAGAGTGCTGTGTCCGCGGCGATTTTGGCCAATGATCTGGCCGAGATCAAAGGGTTGAAACAGACCAGTCTCTTATTTACGGGGGCCTTGCTGCGGGACATCGGCAAGGTTGTTTTGGATCAGCACGTCGAATCGGCAATAGAACCGATCTTGAACCGTGTGAACATCCAGTCCATGACCTTCAGGGAGGCCGAGCGCCAGGTGTTGGGCTTCGACCACTGTCAGGTGGGCGCCATGGTGGCCAAAAACTGGCATTTCCCGACACCGCTTCAATGCATCATTCGGTATTCCCATACCCCATTGGAAGCGACGGGGTGCTTTTTGGAAGCATCCATTGTCTATATGGCAGATGCCTTATGCCGCCAAATGGAGATCGGTCTGGGGATCGACGATCCGTCCTACCCAGAAGACGACCGGGTGTCCCGGTCAGTCGGTTTACAGCCATCTCAGGTCCAGGGGGTTGTCGACGGTTTTGGCAGGAAAATGGACCGCGTCAATGCGCTTTTTACGGTTGAGTGAACGCCACCGGTCCGGATGATGGCGCTGGATGGCATGCTTTCGAATCCATGGCACATCCGTTTCTTTCGCAACCGGAGTGACCCCCAGGCCAACCCTTAATTCCAATTGTCGACCACCTCGCCCATTGTTCCATTGCGTCAATGAAATCCAATCCCGATGGTGCCGGACAGTTCTCTGTCCGGTCTTTTTTTAATGATACGGTGTGGACCTTGCCATCGCCACACGCGTGGCGGGCAGGTTGCCCTCAATTTACTATGGTTCTGCTGTCAGTGACAACCTTGCGGAAGATGGTGTAATAGATTCGGATAGGCTATTTATTCAGGCATATCTTGCCGTGCATACCGTTAAAATTTGGCGATAGGGTCATGATGTCATTTTTCGCCGAATGGTCGCGGGGTTCGGGCTGGATGAGCCCAAGTTGGATCGATCAGGTTGAGATTGTGAAAATTATAAAACGATGTTATTAATCAAAGGTTATGCTGAATGACGTCGATTCATCCTGCGCCAAAACAGCAACCCACGGGTCGAATGGGTGACGACAAAAAAAGCCTTTTAGATTTAGTCTCAAAGGTTTAGTATCATTAAAAAAGATGGTAAGCTGTGGCGCGCCTGGCAGGATTCGAACCTGCGGCCTACGGATTAGAAGTCCGTTGCTCTATCCAGCTGAGCTACAGGCGCTCAAACAGAGGCCACCCGTAACATAATGGCATGTTCTTGTCCACACGAAAAACAGGCCGGGTAATGGTTGACAGCCATCATTGCCGGTACTAAAGAAAAATGCAAAACCCGGGTAGGGGTATGAAAAAGGCAAAAATAAAAAAAGCGAAACCATCAGCGAATAAAAAGACCTATCGGCCAGGCGGGCGGACCAGTGACAAAGCCGTCGTCAAATACGATCCGCTTCAACGCTACCTTTCGGAAATCAGCCGCTACAACCTGCTGACCCGCGAGGAGGAGGTCTCTTTGGGGAAGCGGGTGCAGGAGCAGGGTGACCAGGAGGCCGCTTACCGCCTGGTTACCTCGAACC
>NZ_JBFELV010000358.1:0-5338 GCF_041551955.1 Desulfosarcina sp. | reverse complement strand
TAAACAAACAGTTCCGTGCTGATATACCGCTCGCCCGTACTGGGCAAAATGGTGACGATGCGCTTGCCGGCATTTTCCGCCCGCGACGCCACCTGGATGGCCGCCCATACCGCCGCGCCGGAGGAGATGCCGCACAAGATGCCTTCCCTGGCTGCCAGTTGCCGGGCCGTCTCAAAGGCGTCGTCGTTCGTTACCGTGACCACATCGTCGATCAACGACCGGTCCAGCACCTGGGGCACGAAGCCCGCACCGATGCCCTGGATCTTGTGGGGTCCCTTTTCACCGCCGGAAAGCACGGGCGAGGCGGATGGCTCCACGGCCACACACTGGAAGCCGGGCTTCTTCTCCTTTAAAAAGCCCCCCACACCGGTAAGGGTGCCGCCGGTGCCCACGCCGGACACCAAGATGTCCACATCACCGGCCGTGTCGGCCCAGATCTCCTCGGCCGTGGTCTCCCGGTGGATGCGGGGGTTGGCCGGGTTTGCGAACTGGTTGGGCATGAACGCCCCCGGGTTTTCGGCCACGATGGCGTTGGCTTTTTCGATGGCCCCTCCCATTCCCTGGGGGCCGGGGGTAAGCACCAGCTGTGACCCCAGGTGCCGGAGCAGTTTCTGGCGCTCGACACTCATGGTTTCCGGCATGGTCAGGCAAAGCCGGTATCCCCGGGCCGCACAGATAAAGGCCAGGGCGATGCCGGTGTTGCCGCTGGTGGGCTCCACGATCAGGGTGCTGGGGCCGATCAACCCCTTTTTTTCCGCATCGTCGATCATGGCGGCGCCGATGCGATCCTTGACGCTGCCCAGCGGGTTGAAAAATTCCAGTTTGGCAAAAATCTCGGCATGAAGATCGCCGCCGGTCCGATTCAATCGGACCAGGGGTGTTTTGCCGACGGTGGTGTCGATGGCATGGTGAACGGTCATGATATCCTCCTTGCAACGCGATGATCGAGAATTAACTGCCGGTCTGCCGGCGGGCCTCCTTGATGATCAGTCTGGGCATTTCCATCATCACCGTGGTGTCGGGCGGGATGGATTCGGTCAGCCAGACGTTTCCGCCCACCACGGAACGGGCGCCGATCACGGTATCCCCTCCCAAAACGGTGGCGCCGGAGTAAATGATGACCTCGTCTTCGATGGTCGGATGGCGCTTTTTTCCGCGCAGTTTTTCACCCGCATCCTTGGGCAGGGAGAGGGCTCCCAGGGTTACCCCCTGATAGATACGCACATCACTGCCGATCTCCGTGGTCTCACCGATCACCACGCCCGTACCGTGATCGATGACAAACCGACCGCCGATGGCTGCCCCGGGGTGGATATCGATACCGGTTATGCTGTGGGCATGCTCGGTCATGATCCGAGGAAGCATGGGCACGCCCAACTTGAACAGTTTGTGGGCAACCCGGTAGACGCTGATGGCATACAGGCCCGGGTAGCTGAAGATAATTTCGTCGTGGCTTTTTGCCGCAGGATCTCCCTCGAAGGCCGCTCGAACATCCGAGGCCAGGGTCTGACGCATCTCGGGAATGGCGTCCATCACCTCGAGGGCAATGCTGTGTCCCTGAGATTCGCACCCGCTGCAGGACTGATGGTAGCGCAGGCAATCGTGGCGGATGTTGTGGGTGATCAGGTCGGCCAGCAGGTCGAACAGCTTGGAGACGGTCTGCCCCAGGCTGTATCGCATGTTCACCGGGTCCAACTTCTCACGGGAAAAATAACCGGGAAAAAGCAGCTCCCGGAACATGTCGATGATGCCGGTCACAAACCCTTCAGAAGGGATGGGCTCGCTGTCGATGTGCGTGTAACAGGGGCTGTTCTGGCAGTGATCCACAATCCGTTCTGCAATTTCAGGCAGTTTCGAGCGCGCCTGTTCCTGGCTTTCGACTTCGGATCGGCATGCGTTGTCGTAAATAGGGCTGCTGTCTTTCATCGGAGGTCTCCAACACTGGACTGTTCTTACTCGTTCCGTCGGGGTGGATCTGGTTGTGTGTAACCGTCAAAAACGTAAGTATCTGACCGCTGGGAAAGATATCTACTACAGTAACCATAAAGAAAAGGTTGTCAAAAACCGACGTGTTAGCGCATATGACCAAAGCGAGTCTAAGGTCGAAATTGACAAGCCAAGGGGATTCTGTTTTTATAAATTTTCCTTTGGCAACCACCTGTCGGCTCAACTTCCATGCAACCCAAAACGAGGTCGAACTGAAAAAGGAAGCCCCCCAATGACCGGACTGGATGATCTGAAGATCGCCATTTTAAGCCCCGAGGATCTTGAAACCATTCGGAAACTGGAAAAGAAACTGGGTCCGACGGTTCGACTGGTGGCCGTGGAAACCAAAGACGTGATTTACGCCCTAGAGGCCAAGATGGCACCCAATCAATGGCAGCGGGTGGACACGGTCTATCCGGAGATCAAGGACATCAAAGCATACTACGCCGAGCAAGACACCGCCCGGGAAGCCAAGGGCTGGCTCAAAGGTTTTCTGATCAACAACAATCTCAACCCCAAACCCCGCAAGCGACCTATTCGCATCCGCCAGGTGGTCAATACGGAGTCCGATAACTGAGTTAATCGGAGGAAAGTCAACCAAAATTTGATTTCCAGTCCGTCGCTCTTTGAAAATTCGGTAAAGCCTTCAATTCGTCTTAAATCTTTGCTATTTAGTTGTCGACTGGAATGGGCTCAGTGATCCCGATCTTAGTGTCAAGTACGCTATGGGACCTGTCCCGTTCCAGTCGCTTAACTGCCTGGCGTCTGGATACCGGGGCTTTAATGTCATAAGCTTGAAAACGGCGGGCATTATCTCGCCTTGGCGCCACATTCCTTTCGGGTACACGACGATGTTGATTCGCTATGTCGATCTTTGGATCGAACGCCCTTTTGTGTTTGAGCATGCCATAGATGATTCTTAATATTTTGTGCATGCAGATGCCCATGGCAGACATGTTGTGTTTTCCGTTTTTCTGGTGTTTCTCGTAAGTCTGCTTGATTAGCGGATTGCATTTAATGGCTACCAAGGCGCTCATATATAGAATGTGGCGAGGTTGTTTACGGCCCTGCTTGCTCATTTTAATTCCGCCAACACCATCCCCACTTTTTTTATAGACCGGATGCACACCGAAGAAGGAAGCCAATTTCTTGGGATTTTCAAAACGTTCAATCGTCTGGATCTCAATCATCAGCCCGATGGCGGATTTGTCACTGATGCCAGCGAATGTTTTGAGCAGTTCTACTTCGGGTAGAGCGCAAGCTTCAATCATCCGACGGGTCTGAGTGTCGATCGTTTTGTTCAAATGGATGATCTGCTGAGCTGTGGCGACAATGAGCTGTTCCGTTGTCGTATCCGTAGCCGAGGCAACGGAACGTTTGGCATCGCCGACAAGTTGTTGGGCCTTTTTTAAAGTTACGAATGGGATTTTGGCCAAGGTCCCGGTCTTAGCTCTTTTGAGCCTGGCAGCGCTGGGATACTTGACGGCGACCTTTAAAAGCCATGCTGGCGTTTCGGATTGACCGTATCGCAATAGTTCAGGATTGCTTAAGTACAATAACCCTTTAAACTGATTTGTAAATTGGGTTCTTTGTTTGGTAAGGGTCTGAATAAATCCCCACTGCTTTCTCAACCCGGCCAACTGATTTTGCTGTTGATAGTTCACCTTTTCAGGATGCGCAATCAGATATTCGGCGATGTTCTGGGCGCTGATTTTGTCAGTGGTGTTTTTCTTCAGATCCGCTTGACTGTTGTGCTTGACGCCCAGCGGGTTCAGCCGGGCGGTTAGGATGTTTAAAGAATCCTGAAAAGCAACCAGTGAGTTGTACCAGTTGTTTTCATATCCACCGGTGCTTTCCATACCGACAAACAGTTTCGAATTGGGATGTTTGGACAGAAAGCGGGCGACAAATTTGTACAGCGCCGTGTGTCCGTTAGAGGTGTCATCCAGTTGAAAACTTCGGGTGACTGGTATCTTTTTGGGGTTGATGATCACGAAATCAGCATATCCTTTGCTGACGTCAATACCCATGTAAAATGATTTCATTGCCGACTCTCCTTTTCCAGAATAATTGGTGCCAGGAATCATCAAGCTTGTGAAAATGCGGTGTCGCGCACCATGTTAATCACCGATTTAAACCTGGCGGAAGGAAGAAACTCAGTTTCGGGCTCTTAGCCCAGCGATTGCTCCTTCTCTTCCTCCAAGTCTAAGGGCTTTACCGGATAAAGGAAATTTGGCTGACATTATGAATTTTCGGTGTTAGGGCCGCCAACCCTATACGCTCAAGTTAATTTTATTTTCTCTTATACAAGCCATTGTCGAGCTTGCCGCAGATACAAGGAAGATATCTTTTTGCGATATTCGCCCATGCGAGAAGATATCTGACGCCGTTGATGCGGTAAGATCGGCAATCCCAAGGGCTTTTCCATTTTGGAGTCGGCAAGTGACATAACCCATAATTTTTGTAATAATTTTTTATAAAACCGAAATGGGAATCGCTCAACTTGGGTGAGAATATGCAAGATAAAATAGTGAAAAAAAAGACTCGGCGGGTCTCTCCGCGCAATCCCACCGAGGCAGCAATCACTTGCCGGCCATATGCCAGTACCGATCCCATCAATTCGTCGGCCGGTGTCATGCGCAAATTCTCAAGCCAGGGGTCCTATATCGAGACATCCAACAATTCTCAATCAGGGACCATCCTGGTGATGCGAATGGTCCGCCACCCGGCCATACTGCCATTCATAGCCGATGAGGAGCGGTCGCGATCCATCGGCCTGGCCGAAGTCAAATGGCGGCAGGAACTGGCCGGCGAAAACGAATCGGGTATGGCATCGGTTTGAGGTACCTTGACTAACCCTTATCTTATCTGATTGCCCTCACCCTGTCCCTCTCCCCACAGGGGCGAGGAGACATAACCAACAAGCAACGTCGATACGGTTGGTCGCGTGGCGCATGCCCCGTTCCGAGAAGGATTTCTCATAGGCGACTTCCGACGCCCGACCTCAGACCTCAGACCTCAGAACCCGGAACCCTGAACAGCGAACAGTGAGCAGTGAGCAGTGCGCAGACTAACTGATGAGCTCATATGCTGGTGCGCTGAAAGGCTCAAGGTTGAAACCCGGAACATAGAACGCAGAACCCAGAACGCAGAACGCAGAACGCAGAACCCCGAACCCCGAACCCATCAAAAAATAGCTGATAAGCTGTTGAGCTGATAAGCTGATTAGGGAGAAAACTCAGGGCTCAAGGCTGAAACCAGAAACCAGAAACCAGAGACCAGAGGCCAGAGGCCAGAGGTCAGAGGTCAGAAGTTAGAAGTTAGAAGTTAGAAGTTAGAAGTCGGAATTCGG
>NZ_JBFELV010000357.1:0-5338 GCF_041551955.1 Desulfosarcina sp. | reverse complement strand
ATCGCTATCGGGATCGCTATCGAAATCGACAAGCGCGGTCATGGTATTGATTTCGATCCCGATAGCGATAGCGATACCCACCCCGAAAGGGCTGTTTTCAGGCCACCCAAGGCTTGATGGATCCGTAATAGGTCCTAAATCATGTCATTCCCGCGAAGTTAAGTTAAAGAGATTGGGTTGCAATGCTCAAATTCGCCACTACAATAGTACAATCAACTACCTGCCGCTATGAAGTCCTGAGGTCTTGCGCACAATTCAGAACATCTTATATCGGACCGGTCGCTGCGATTTACGAAAAAAACCGTAAGGATAAAAAAAGCGATATTCAGTTCGCTCGCCAAGCCCGCCGCAAGCTGCGGAGCATGCACCCGCTGGCGCGGTTAAAAACGATGAGTTTGCTTGGAATTTTGATATAAGTCAAGGTGTATTGGCCGTCGATGGTTTAGGGTCAGGATGTCTCCACGGCAGCGCATGTGGATTCAGGAAAAAAGAATGCATCTGTTGACCCAGGTCAAGGACAGATAAAAAAAAAGCAAGTAGAAGGCGGTTAACCGGGTTGAACAGGATTCGGCAACAACGACAAAAAAAGCAATAACGACAACGATAGCGATAATCAAAATACCCATAACCAAGGAGGAATCACCATGTTTTGTTTTCAATGCGAGCAGACTGCCAAAGGAGAAGGATGCACCAAGATCGGCGTATGCGGCAAGCAGCCCGACGTCGCCGCCCTTCAGGACCTTCTCGTTTATGCGACCAAGGGCATCGCCCAGGTGGCGATCGCCGGGGCCAAGGTCAATGTCAGCGACCCGGCCGTCAACCAGTTCACCTGCGAAGCCATCTTCTCCACCCTGACCAATGTCGATTTCGACCCGGCCCGGTTCGTGACCCTGATCAAAGACGCCGTCAAGCATCGTGACGCGCTCAAGGCCAAGGTTCAGGCGGCCGGCGGCACGGTCGCCCTCGCCGACGGTCCGGCCACCTTCGTTCCCGCGGCCGACCAGGCCGGCATGGTGGCCCAAGGCGAAACGGTGGGCGTCAAGTCCGATGCCACCGTCAATCCGGACATCCTCTCCCTGCGTGAACTGATCGTATACGGCATCAAGGGCCTGGCTGCCTATGCCGACCATGCCCGCATCCTGGGCCAGGAAGACGAAATGATTTACGCCTATATCTACGAAGGCCTGGCGGCCACCCTGGACAACAGCCTGGGCGCCGATGATTATGTGGGCCTGGCGCTCAAGTGCGGCGAAGTCAACCTTCGGGCCATGGAGCTGCTGGATGCCGGCAACACCGGCACCTACGGCCACCCCGTGCCCACCGCCGTGCCCCTGGGCCCCAAGAAGGGCAAGGCCATTCTCGTTTCCGGCCACGACCTGAAGGATCTGGACGCCATTCTGAAGCAGACCGAAGGCAAAGGCATCAACGTGTATACCCACGGCGAAATGCTGCCCTGCCACGGCTACCCGGAACTGAAGAAGTACAGCCATTTTATCGGCCACTACGGCACGGCCTGGCAGAATCAGGCCAAGGAGTTCGCCGCTTTTCCCGGTGCCATCGTCATGACCACCAACTGCATCCAGAAGCCCAAGGAGTCCTACGAGGCGAACATCTTCACCACCGGCCTGGTCGGTTGGCCCGGTGTCACCCACATTGTCGAAAAAGACTTCACCCCGGCGATCAATAAAGCCCTTTCGATGCCCGGCTTCGAAGCCGACGTTCCCGGCAAGCAGGTCATGGTCGGCTTTGCCCGAAATGCGGTCATGGGCGTGGCCCCCACGGTTATCGAAGCAGTCAAGAGCAAGGCCATCCGGCACTTCTTCCTGGTAGGCGGCTGCGACGGCGCCAAACCGGGGCGCGACTACTACACCGAACTGGTTGAAAAAATCCCCCAGGACTGCGTGGTGCTGACCCTGGCCTGCGGCAAGTTCCGCTTTTTCGACAAGGAGATGGGCGACATCGGCGGCATCCCCCGTCTGCTGGACGTGGGGCAGTGCAACGACGCCTATTCGGCCATCCAGATCGCCGTGGCACTGGCCGGTGCCTTCAATTGCGGCGTCAACGACCTGCCGCTGTCCATGATCCTCTCCTGGTACGAGCAGAAAGCCTGCGTAATCCTGCTCTCCCTGCTGCACCTGGGCATCAAGAACATCCGCCTGGGACCCAGCCTGCCGGCTTTCATTACCCCCAACGTGCTGGATGTGCTGGTGAAAAACTTCAACATTATGCCCATCGGGACACCCGACGAAGACCTGAAGGCCATTTTGGGGTAGTAGACAGCGCAATAGCAGACCATTTGAAAGATAATCGGCTGCCGGGTTACCGGCAGCCTTTAAAATCTAAATAACAATGGTCAAAGAACAAATGACAAACAAATCACAATAGTCAAATTCTAAATTCCACACCGTATCAGCATGAAGAAAGGAAACACCAATCGCCAATATTGGAGAAATCAAAATGGCCGACAACTGTTGATTTCTGCCTTTTTTGAGATTTGGTTATTGTAATTTGGAATTTATTTGAAATTTGTAATTTGAGATTTGATGCTTTTGGTAGGTTGTTTGCGGCCTACCCCATTTTAACAGCACCGGTATATCCGGATTAGGTAAAATTGATGAACTCGTAAAAAGTCACATTTCCGACGGCGTCGTAAAAAGCCTGAGATCAAGGCTTGCGAATCCTGAGAATACCGCTATCGCGGGTGCCGTAGGCAACGTACTTAAGGTACGCCGCAGTGACGAAGGTTGAAGCGTAACGCAGATATCGGACTTTTTACGACTCCGTCAAAATTAAGGAGGACCACCATGAAATGCCCCGGACAGGACACCCTCTACTGGAAGCCCGGTGCCATTTATGAGGTTCCGTGCCCCAAATGCGGTGCCAACGTCGAGTTCTTCAAGGACGACACGGCCCGCAAATGCCCCGCATGCCAGCACCGCTTCGTGAACCCGGATCTGGATTTCGGCTGCGCGGCCTACTGCCAGTATGCCGAGCAGTGTATCGGCACCCTGCCCGAGGAGTTTTTGCTGCAAAAGGAAGACCTGCTCAAGGACCGGGTGGCCATCGAGATGAAACGCTATTTCCGGAGTGACTTCAAACGCATCGGTCATGCCACCCGGGTGGCCCGCTATGCCGAACGCATCGGCCGGGTCGAGGGAAGCAACCCGGCGGTAGTCTTGTGCGCGGCCTACCTGCACGACATTGGCATCGTCGAGGCGGAGAAAAAGCACGGCAGCAGCGAGGCCCGATATCAGGAGCAGGAAGGACCGGCCGTGGCCCGTGAAATCCTGGAACGCCTGGGGGCCAAACCCCCGCTGGTGGAAGAGGTGTGCGACATCGTCGGTCATCACCATCATCCGCGGGAAGAAGAAACCCTGAACTTTAAAGTGCTCCACGACGCGGACTGGATTGCCAACCTGGAAGACCGAATAAAGGAAAACGGGCTCCAGCCCGAGAAGATAGAAACGATCATTGCCGAAAAACTGATGACAGAAAACGGCCGGACAGAGGCCAAAAAGACATTGCTTGGTTAAAAACCGGAGTATGTTCATTGCTCCGACCGTATAAAAGGACCGACCCGGCTAACCGGCGGTAAAAGAGAAAGCGACGACCATGAAAGTAACCCGAAAAATAATTGAAATTGATGAAGAACGTTGTGACGGATGCGGAAATTGCGTGATCTCCTGCGCCGAAGGGGCCTTGAAAATCATCGACGGCAAAGCCAAGGTGATTTCCGACAACCTATGCGACGGTTTAGGGGCCTGCCTGGGCGAATGCCCCCAGGAGGCACTGAAGATTATCGAGCGTGAGGCCGAGGATTTTGACGAAGCGGCCGTGGAAAAGCACCTGGAGACGAGTAAGGCCAAGGAAGAAAAGCAGACCATGCCCTGCGGCTGCCCGTCCACCCAGATCCAGAGTTTTGCGCCGGCTGCCGGTTGCCAGGGCGCCAATACGCCCACCTCTTTCGAAAAGGCCGCTTCCGCCCTGACCCACTGGCCGATCCAGATCCGCCTCATCCCGCCCACGGCGCCCTTTCTTAAAGGCGCCGACCTGCTGGTGACGGCCGACTGTGTGCCTGTGGCCTTCCCCACCCTGCACCGGGACTACCTGCAGGGCAAGACCGTGATGCTGGGTTGCCCTAAATTCGACGATGTGCAGGCCTACATCGACAAGTTTGCCGAGATATTCAAGACGGCGGGCGTGAAAAGCGTCACCACCATGATCATGGAGGTGCCCTGCTGCTCCGGTCTGCCCATGATCGTCAAAAAAGGCATGGAGGCATCAGGGGTGAATGTGCCCAGCCGACAGGTCGTCGTCAGCACCCGCGGAGAGATTCTCGAGGAGCGCTGAAGACACAACCACCATAGATATTGGTGAAAAAAACTGCCGCTACCTCTTAACAGAGGTTGGCGGTGGTTCTGATTGTTAGGACGTCAGCCGAAGATCGGCTTGACTTGATAAACTTATTCCCCTCACGCCCCTCACCCTGTCCCTCTCCCCAAAGGGGCGAGGGGACGCATTCAGCTTTTATTTACATTCTCTGGGCAGTTTATTCTCCTGCCGGATATCCTTCAGTTTTTGCAGGGCTGCCTGCATCTCGGTTTCCGCCTGGGATTCGGAGGAGAGTTTGCTGTCTTTTTCTACCAGGTCCGGCAGCAAGGTCCGGGCCTGGTCCTCCTGGCGGCTGTCCGCAAAGGTGATCACCTGCAACCAGAGACCGGCCAGGGCAAAATCCGGTTTGTCGGACGTCGCCGCGGTGCGGCCGTAGCCCTGGGCGACCTCGTGTTTGCATTCCACCAGCGCGGCCAGGCCGCTGAAGGCATCGTCACCGAGCCTTTTTCTCAGCGCTTCCAGTTCGGCGGCCTCTTGGGCCTTTTTCTGGTTGCTGTCGGCCACTGCGCCGGAGATGGCACCGGCCGCGGCTCCGGTGCTGCCGCCATACACGGCCCCGCGGGCGGCGGCTTCACCGACGTTGCCGCCAAACACCAGCGCCGTTACCATGCCCCCGACGGCCCCGACCGCCGCGCCGGTGGCGGCTCCCCGGCCGGCGCCCTGCATGGATTGCTGTGAGCAGGAAGGCAAGGTTATCAAGGTGAGCATAACAGCTGTGGCTATCCATTGGAGAGAATATGTTATTTTTGGTTTCATTCGTGGTCCTTTCAAGTGAAGGTGAGTAGCGGTTAAGGCTGTAGGCTACAGGAATAATAGTAATGAAAATCGTGTTTGTCTCTTCTTGATCCTGGTTGTACCTTGCTTACCAGCTTACCAGCTTACCAGCTTACCAGCTTACCAGCTTACCAGCTTACCAGCTTACCAGCTTCAAACTCAGTCCTGCGGT
>NZ_JBFELV010000356.1:0-5339 GCF_041551955.1 Desulfosarcina sp. | reverse complement strand
CCTGAACGCGCTCGATGGCAGTGCCGAGCTGCAGTGCGGCGGCTTCCAGCATCTCGATCTTAATGTCGCTGAGCCGGTTGGCTTCCCGGTCTGCGACGTGAATCAAACCCAAGGTGCGGTCGCCGGACCGGATGGGGATCAGGGCGATAGTTTCGTAGCCGAAGCGATTGCAGGTGTTGCGCATCAGACGCTTCTGATCTGCCGAGGCCGAGGTGATAAACGCTGAGGTGTCGTTTACGTAATAAGAACCATATGCTGTGAATAACGATTCGTGTGGCGCTCTCTGGTTGTTGATTACGCGGTTGCACATCCCCTTGTCTGACGTGATGGATAGCGGCGCTTCGACACTGCAGAAATCCCCGTCAAAACCGTCGTACGCGGCATAAGGTATCCCGCCATCCTCATCCAGTATACGCACCGCTGCGGCAGCGCAGCCACTGATTCTTTTTATCTCCTCAAGGAACGCCCTCAAGAGCGGCTGCATCTCCGAGTAGCGGTTTCCAATCATCAGGAATTGATTGGCCGCCTGGATCCTCATCTCATACGCTTTACGATCGCTGATGTTCCGCGCCACGGTAAGCAGATGCGGTTCACCGTTGATCTCGACCTGCTTGGTCGACAGCAGGCAGGTGATAAAGCCGACATGCTTGGTCCAGAAGACGGCCTCCCAGTTTTCTGCGAAACCCTTTGAGGCAACTTCGTCCAGAAGTGCTTTGCGCTGCTCGATATTCTGCCAAAGCTCAACGTCGAGCACTGACCGTCCGATTACCGCATTCTTGTCATACCCGGTATAGGCCGTAAACCCAAGGTTGACATCGATGATGACGCTGTCTTCAATCCGGGTGATGATGATGGCATCGGGGCTGGTCTCAAATACGGTTCGGAAAAGTGCTTCACTCTGCTGCAGCGATTCTTCGGCCAAATGGCGCTCCGCCAACTCATGCCCCAACCTTTCATTCGCTGCCTCGAGTGCGCCGTAAGCGTCTGCTTTTTGTCTCAGGAAACGTCTGAATGTCGTTGTGACCATGACGACCAGCAGCAGGCATGTAATTCCACCTCCGACCATTAACTTCCTGAAAAACAGCATGTTTTCTTGAAGAAATAAGTCGACTGGCGCTTCCATTTCCTCCACCCTTGTCAGAATGGCTTTGTAGGCGTGATCAAAATCAACTCTAGGGGGAGACATTGGGCTCGGTTTTTCACCTGCATCGAGGAGCCGGGTCACCGTCTTCTTGTAATTGGAAATATCTGAATCGAGGGCTTTCAGATGTGTATTTAACGCATCAGCCATTTCCTCGGGAATATCTACTTTCAGGTTGTCCTGATTACTTTCAAGCATCGCACGAAAATCGGCGACGGCCAGATCCAGCTGAAACCAGATAAATTCGATGCCGGCATTCAAGCCAGGCCTATCGGATTTTTGGGTCCAACGGTGAATTTTTGCAATTTCGGTTTCCATGCGAAGCAACGAGGTCTTCAAGGGAGAAATGTTAATCCGGTTTTTCTCAACCACGTAGAAACTGAAGGCCACCAAAGCGGTGATCGTCAACAAGAGGAGTCCGACAACAGCGACCAACCATCGGTTCTTCTTTGTTCTTGCAGTGCTGGTTTTTAAACTCATGAGCATGCGGATCTATCTCAATTGATTAACATGTCAGGTTCATCATCAACAGCTGACCACGGATGGTACGGATGGGGATGATTATTCACGCGTCGCTCCTATCGGCTCGTCCAACACCTCTCGAACCTTGACAGCCAGCGTCTGAACTGAAAAGGGTTTTTGGATAAACTGAACGCCTTCGTCAAGAACGCCATGATGGGCGATGACGTCGGCCGTGTAGCCGGACATGAACAGGCGCTTGAGGTCCGGGTAAAGCGACAACAGGTTTTTGGCCAGGTCCCTGCCGTTCATCTCGGGCATGACCACGTCGGTCATGACCAGGTGGATTTCGCCGGCATGTTCGCGCGCCAGACGGATCGCCTCACCCGGCGTGGCGGCGTCCCGCACCGTGTATCCCTGGCGTTCGAGCATCTTTGTGGTGATATCCAGGAGCATGGGCTCGTCTTCGACCAGAAGGATGGTTTCGTGACCGCGTGCAGTCGGCTGTGCCGCATCCGTCTTGGTCGCCCGGCCAGTCTCGGCCGTGTTACGGGGGAGGTAAATGTCGACGGTCGTTCCCCGGCCCGGCTCGCTGTGCACCTCGATGAAACCGTTGTTCTGCTTGACCATACCATAGACGGTGGCCAGCCCCAGGCCGGTGCCTTTTCCCACTTCCTTGGTGGTGAAGAACGGTTCGAACAGGTGTGTGCGCGTCTCGGCGTCCATGCCGCAGCCATTGTCCTTCACGGCCAGCAGCACATACTCACCGGGAACCATTCCCACATGCGCAATACAGTCTTTTTCGTCTACGGTGGCGGCTCCCGTCTCGACGGTGATCTTGCCCGTGTCGTGGATGGCATCCCGGGCGTTGACGCACAGATTGGCCAGCAGCTGTTCAATCTGGGAGGGGTCCATCCTGACCGGATCCAGATCCTTTCCCGGCAGCCATTCCAGGTCGATGTCTTCGCCGATGAGCCGTCGCAGCATCTTGAGCATGCCTTCCACGGTCACGTTCAGGTCGAGCAACTGGGGCGCCACGGTCTGCTTGCGGGCAAAGGCCAGCAGCTGCCGGGTCAGGTTGGCAGACTGCTGAGCTGCCTTTTGGATATCTGTCAAGGTCCCATAGGTCGGATCCGTCGGACTGACCCCCAGCATACCCAATTCCGTATAGCCAAGGATCGCCCCCAGCATATTGTTGAAGTCATGGGCCACCCCGCCGGCCAGGCGGCCGACCGACTCCATCTTCTGGGCCTGGCTCAATTGCGCCTGGAGTTTCTCCCGTTCTCGATCGACCCGCCTGCGGTTGGTAATATCAAGATAGACCGCCATCAGAAGCCGGTGGCCGGTCTTGTCGATGAAACGGCCGAATATCGAGCATTCACGGACAGCTCCATCGCGACGCCGCAGGGGGGCCTCGAAATCGGTAACGTAATTCTGCCGATTGGCCGTCTCAATAAACCGGCTTCGATCTGAAGGATTGACCCACAGTCCGATATCGTTTCCACTCTTGCCTTCCGCTTGTTCTCGGGCATAGCCGAAAGTATGGTACCAGGCCTTATTCCAGGTCGTCTTTTTGTATCCGTCGACATCTGAGGCATAGGCCATCGGGACCGGCGCCGATTCGAAGAGCTGACTAAAACTCTGCTCGCTCTCCCTGAGCGTCCTTTCCGCCTGCTTGCGCGCAGTGATATCATGAATGATGGAGTGAAGGAGATCTTTTCCTTTTACCTGGATTTTGCTGCTGAACACCTCCACATCCCGGATGGATCCATCCGCCAGCCGGTGCTGGAATTCAAAATAGATCCGTTGCTTGGTCCTGGCCTTTTCCATCTCCAAGGTTACTTCTTCAGGCGGAAGGATGTTGATCTCCTGAATCCGCATTTGTTGAAGTTGTTCACGCGTCCATCCATAGAATTCTTCTGCTGCACCATTGGCGTCTATCATGTTGCCGTTGTGGGGATCGATGAACAACTGAACCGCGGCGTGTCGTTCGAACAGGTTCCTGAAAAGTGCCTCGCTTTCCCGCAGCGGTTCAACCGCCCGCTTGAGTTCGAAATTGGATATCTCCAACTCTCTTACTCTTCGCTCAAGCGCTTCATAGGTCGGTTTGTCCCTCATGTTAATCCCCTGTGCTGCCGTGCAAGCATCAATAGGTCTTTCCCTGTCGGTCCACCATGGGTACAAAACGGACATCCACGATTTTCTCCTGCTTGATTTTTCCCGTCTGCTTGGTCAACAGCAGCAACTGTTGATCGTATTTTTCTCCCGAAGGGATCACCATGCGTCCCCCTTCGGCGAGCTGCGCCGTCAGCGGTTTTGGGATGCGCGTCGGCGCGCAGGTGACGATAATGGCGTCAAAAGGGGCATGCTCCGGCCATCCCTTGTAGCCGTCGCCGATTTTCACCCGGATGTTTGGGTAGTCCAACGCATTCAGGACCTCGATGGCCTGGCGCCCCAATTCGGGAACAATCTCGATGGTGAAAACGTGAACGCCCATTTCGGCAAGCACCGCGGCCTGATAACCGGAGCCGGTGCCGATTTCCAAGACCCGTTGGCCGGGTTGCACAGCCAACAGTTGCGACATCAGGGCCACGATATACGGCTGTGAAATGGTCTGGCCGAGGCCGATGGGCAGTGGGGAATCGCGGTAGGCCATATCGCGCAGTTCCGGCGCTACGAATAGATGTCGGGGTACGGATGCCATTGCCTTCAATACGGAAGCGTCGGAAATGCCGCGATCGGCAATTTGAAAAACCACCATTTTTTGGCGCTGGTCAGCGAAATCATCAGCCGATGATCCTGTGGGGCCCATGCACAGGCTTAGGGCTGCCGTCAGGAGCATCGCGGGAATTCTTGTGCGTATCATGGAATCTGTCTCCTCCTGGGTTCGATCAATGGCCGCAAAAGGCTCATGTCGGGATCGGGTCGATAAAAAAGTTTTCCATTTTCACAATCCCAGGTCCTGGTTGATCAGGATGATTTTGATGCGTCCCTTAGGAAAGGACTTCTCCGTGATGCACCAGGTGTTGCAGATCCGGTCCGGGCTGCTGCAGTCTGCACAAGCGGCAGTTTTCACGCAGGGTATCTTCAGGCCCGGATGCCGGATGGCATTGGCCGGTGCGGCGTATCGCCTGACACGTTGCATGGCGTCGTCCAGCGATGGAGTCAATTTATTGCGGCCGATGAACAAGACCACGTGCCTGGGACCGAAGGTGATGCCGGTCACCCGGTTGCCCACCATGTCCAGGTTGACCAGCTGACCGGATTCCGTGACGGCATTGGTTCCCGTGAAAAACAGATCGGTCAGCAGGGCCTGCCGGCGGCGCGCCAGTCGTTCTTCCGGTGACGCTTGCGCGTCAAAGGGGTCGATGGTCTGGATGTCGGTATCGGCATTGATCACATCCAGCACACCGGTGGCCAGAAATGTCATGGAATCTCCCCAGGCCGCTGTTTTTACCTCGATTCCGGGGAGAATTTGATTTAAAAAAATGGCGCCGGCGGATTGGGTGTCGGCGGCCACAAACACCTCGAAGCCATTTTTTTCCAAGGCTTTCTTGCATTTTTCCAGGTGTTGCTGCCAATAGGTAGCGATGGGGTTGGGCATGGTGGGTTCTGGGTTCAGACATAATGGTTGACAGTTAACACCGAGCAATCGGCAAGCCCGGTACGCGCAACCCGCGAAAATTCATCGTGGCCTCCGACGAGCTGTTGAGGGCCCATTCTCGCCCACGATGAATTT
>NZ_JBFELV010000355.1:0-5352 GCF_041551955.1 Desulfosarcina sp. | reverse complement strand
CTATACATTCATTTTTTTGCATAGGGTTTTTCTATAATCATTGTGAAGGTTAGCGACCGACTTCACCGGACGAAGCTGGAGCCATCAGCCGATTTTCAGTGGATTATTTACGGTGGCAGATACGACAGTCCGGGTTTCGTTCGATGGCGATTTTTTTGATGCGCATGTCGAGGCCGTGAAAGTGCATCAGTGACCCTGACAGCCCCGCCCCCCTGCCAATTAATAATTTAACGGCCTCCACACACTGCAAGGAGGCGATCACGCCGGCGGCCGGTCCGACAATCCCGATGGCTTCAGACACAGGATGCGTGTTGGCGGGGAAAATACATTCCAGGCAAGCGAAACGGCCCGGGATGAACGTTGCCACCATCCCATCAAACCCGTTTACGCCGCCAAAAATGAAGGGGATGTTCTTTTCCCAGGCGGCATGGTGTATCACTCTGCGGGTGTCGATGGTATCGGTGCCGTCAAGTATCAGGTCGCAGCCGCTAACCATTGCACCGACCGTATCGTCGGTGATACGCGCGGCCACGGCCTCGATGTGGCACCATGGGTTTAGCGATTTCAGCTTCGCCAGGGCGGAAGCCGTTTTTTCTTTTCCGAGGTCAGCGGTCGTGTGCAGGATCTGCCGGTTCAGGTTGTGACCGGCAACCCGGTCCATATCGATGATTTTCAAATGACCGATGCCGGCGGCCGCCATGTAATAGGCGGAGATGGAACCCAGGCCCCCCAGACCGGCAATCAAAACCGTGGCCTGCTTTAGGCGCCGCTGACCACTGACGCCGATTTCCGGTATGCTCAACTGGCGTCGGTAGCGGAGTTTCTCTTCTTCCGACAGGCAAAACGGCATGGGTCTCCCTCAAGCGTGCCAAAAAAAACAAAGACCATGGTCAAATGGAGGAGGCCGCCCATGGGCAGGCCCTTCCTGGTTTAATTGGCTTTAGGCTGTTTTTCCGAACTCGTGGGCGTTTTAGCCTTTCTGCGCTTATTTTGCTGCAGCGCTTCGAAAATGCGCTGCGGTGTCAGGGGCAGTTCGTAAATCCGAACGCCGGTGGCGTCATAAATGGCATTCAGCACCGCTGGAATGGTCGGCATGATGGCGCCTTCCCCCACCTCCTTGGCGCCGAAAGGGCCGTTGGGTTCGTTGGTTTCAACGACGATGGCCTCCACCGGCGGCATGTCCAGGGCGGTGACCATCTTGTACTCGGCAAGGTCGTTGTTGATCACCCGGCCCTTGTCATCGAACTTGACCTCCTCGTGCATGGCCTCGCCGATCCCCATGGAGACGGAGCCTTCCATCTGTCCTTCCACGGACGTGCGGTTGATCGCCTTGCCGCAGTCGTGGGCGTCGGTGACCTTTTCGATGGTCACCTGGCCGGTTTCCAGATCCACGTCGACTTCCACCACCTGGGCGCTGCACCCATAAGCCGGTGATGTGCCGACGGCGGCGCCCTTGTATTTGCCGCCCAGAAATTGGGGCTTGTATTTGCCGGTGCCGACGATGGAACCCTTGGCCAGATAGGCGATCCGTGAAGCCTCCCTGAAGGTCAGCTGCCCGGAATCCGGGTTATCCGACCAGCCGCGATGCTCCTTGATGTAGCGCGTACGCAGATCCGAAAAATCCACATCGTCGCGGTCAAAAACGATGTATCCGTTTTTTATGTCGATCGCTTCGACCGGCAGATTCAATTCATCGGCCAGGACCTCGACCACCTGACGCTTCACATCTTCAGCTGCCTCTTTGGCGGCATGACCGGTCATCAGGGTCTGACGGCTGGAGTAAGCGCCCAGGTCCACGCCCATGTCGGTATCGCCGGATGCCAGCCGGACACATTCCAACGGAACGCCGAGGGCTTCGGCGACAATCATGGCAAAAGCGGTGTCCGATCCCTGGCCGATTTCCGCAGAGGCCGTGTAGACTAAAACAGTGCCGCCGTCCTCGGTCAGTTTTACGATCACGGTGCAGTGGTAGGTATCGGACCGATAGATCGGAAACCCGGCACCGGAAACGAAGAACCCGCAGGCCAGGCCGATGCCCTTGCCCGACGGCAGCTTGCCCTTCTTGGCTTGCCAATCCGACCCGTTGGTTACTGCATCCAGACACTCGGCCATGCCGAAGCTGCTCATGTTGAGATCGTTGCAGGTGGTATCACCGGTTTTCATCATGTTCTTCTGCCGGATCGCCACCGGATCGATGCCCAGTTCTTCGGCGATCATGTCCAGCTGCTGCTCGAAGGCGGCCCGGGCGATCACCGCCCCATGCCCCCGTTGGGCGCCGCAGGCCGGTTTGTTATTGTAAATCCGGTAGCCGTCATATTTCATGTTGGGCAGCTTGTAGGGTCCTCCCAGCAGCGATCCCGAGTAGTAAACCGTGGCGATGCCGAAGCTGGAATAGGCGCCACCGTCCAGGTAGGCCTCGTGTTCCAGGGCCATGAGGGTGCCGTCTTTTTTGACACCGATGCTCATTTTATGAGTAAATCCGTGACGGGCCCGGCCGTACATGAAGACCTGTTCTCTGGTGTAATTCATCTTGACCGGCTTCCCGGTTTTGATGGACAGCAGGCAGCAGGCCAGTTCCATGGGATTGGCCGCAGCCTTGATGCCGAATCCGGCACCCACATAGGGTTTGATCACCCGGACCTTGCCCACATCCAATCCCAGCACCATGGCCACCGTGCGCTGGACATAATGCGGCACCTGGGTGGAACTGATCAGGGTCAGGTTGCCCGCGTGATCGTAGTCGGCGAGACACCCCTGGGGCTCGATGAAACCACCATCCTGGCGCTTGTTCTTCACCGTGGTCGTCTTGATCAGGTCACACACCTTAAACGCCGCGGCCACATCACCGAACTCCTGGTGCACCTCCGCACACACGTTGCCGGGAAACTTCTCATGCAGTTGCGGCGCGCCTTCGGCCATGGCATCTTCGACGGTGAACACCGCCGGCAATTCTTCGTACGCCACCTTGATCAGTTCCACGGCCTTTTCCGCGGTCTCCAGGTCCACGGCTGCCACAGCGGCAATCTCGTCGCCCACATAGCGGACCTTGTCGTGGCAGAACAGCGTTTCGTCGTAGCGCGCCGGGCTGACCCCGTATGGCGTCAAACCGGCTTCTTTGGCCGTAACGACACATTTGACGCCGGGAAGCCGCTCAGCCACCGATGTGTCGATGCTGAGAATTCGGGCATGGGCAAGGGGGCTTTGCAGCAGGGCGCCGTACAACATGCCCGGCTTGCTGATGTCGTCCACGAAAACCGCCCTGCCGGTAGCCTTGGCAGGCGTATCGAGTCTCCTGGCCCTGCTGTTGATCACATGATGTCCACTCATTATTTTGTCCTCTCGTCTTAAACGCTTTTGATCGCTTCGATAATTTTCTGGTAACCGGTGCAGCGGCATAGATTTCCCGAAATCGCTCCACGTATTTCGCTTTCATCGGGATGGGGATTTTTATCGAGCAAATTTTTAGCGGACAAGATCATGCCGGGTGAGCAAAAACCGCACTGGATGGCACCTTTTTCCACAAACGCGTCTTGAATCGGATGAAGCCCCTCTTCAGATTCGAGTCCTTCGATGGTTTCTACTTTGCGACCGTTGGCCTGAACGGCCAGCACCAAGCATGAATTCACCGGTATCCCGTCTAAAATGACGGTACAGGCGCCACAGTCGCCGGTTTCACAGCCTTTTTTGGTGCCTGTCAGCCCCAATTCATACCGGATGAGATCCGTCAGTGTCAGATTGGGTTCAACCGCTATTTCATACTCACGGTCATTCACCGTCAGTTGGATCAGCTTTTTCATCTCTTTCTCCTTGTTGTTTCGCTTTTCCCAAAGGCTGCCGACATGGGCACTGGTCCTTCACCCCTGGCCAGTGTCTGCGGCGGAGGGTTTAGTCCCGGATGGCCTGACGATAAGCCTTATCCAGGGTGCGCTTGGTCAAGACCCCCACCATGGCCTTGCGATAGCTGGCTGCACCTCTGAAATCATCGATGGGGGTACAATCCTGCCTGGCGGCTTCACCGGCTTTGAGAAAAAGGCTTTCATCAGGCTTCTGGCCGATCAGCACGGCTTCGGCCGTGGCGGCCCTCAGCGGCGTCGGGCCCACTGAACCCATGACGATGCGTGCTTTTTTTACGCATCCGTTTTTTTCATCTAACGCAATGAAGGAAGCGACATTGACAATGTTGCAGTCCTGGGCCTTGCGCACGCCCAGGTTGATATAGCCGGCACCCTCACCTTGGCAGGGCACCGGCACCCGGATCTCGGTCAAAATTTCATCGACATCAATTTCGGTGAATCCGGGCCCCTTAAAGAAAGCTCCCAGCGGGAGCTCTCTTTTTCCTCTGCGGCTCTCAAGCATGGCGGTGGCGCCATATGCAATCAATGACGGGGGCAGGTCTGCTGCGGGTCGTGCCGAGCCGATATTGCCGCCGATGGTGGCTCGGTTACGCACCAGAGGTGAACCGAGGGCTTTGGCACCGGCGCGCAGGGCGCCCAATTTTTCTTCAACCAGGCTATCGACCGTCAGTTCGGCCACCGTACAGCGTCCACCGATGATGATCCGACCGCCCTTTTCTTCGATACCGTGCATGGAGGAAATCCGTGACAGGCAGACCAGATGTGCGGGGGTCAGAATTTTTTTCTTCATGTTGACCATGAGATCGGTGCCGCCTGCCAGTAGTTTGGCTTTGGCGCCATACGCGGCCATGATCTCACAGGCTTCATCGATCGACCTTGGTTCATGGAAATCAAACTCGGGCAATAGCATCTGTCCCTCCTATGAAAATTTTTTTGACGTTTTCCGGCGCCTGGGTGCCGTCGGTACAAGCAAACGCAGATCATCCGGTTTTTCCGAATGAACAGACGGGATACCTGCAATCCGGGCAGCTGGAGCAGAATCCGCCATGGCCCATGGAAACAATATCGGCGCGGGTTACCGTTTCACCTGCCAGCAAGCGGGGCACCACGAGATCGAAGATGCTGGCCTTGTGGTACATGACACAACCGGGCAGTCCAACAATCGGCACATCGCCGACATGGGCGAGCATGAACATGGCACCCGGCAAAACGGGCGCGCCGTAGGTGACCACCTTGCCGCCTGCGGCGCGGATGCTTGCCGGCGTTTGATCGTCAGGGTCCACCGACATGCCGCCGGTTACCGCGACAAATTCCGCGCCGTCGCGGATGAGCCCCTTGATGGCGTCCACGGTCATGCGAATGTCATCGGACACCAATACCTGCCTGATCACCTGACTGCCAAACGAACTGAACTTCTCACGCAGTACCGGTCCGAATTTATCTTCGATGCGACCATGATAGATTTCACTTCCCGTCGTAACAATCCCGACTTTTACCG
>NZ_JBFELV010000354.1:0-5354 GCF_041551955.1 Desulfosarcina sp. | reverse complement strand
GTAAACACCGGCTCGGTGACCGTCCACTGGGCGTGGCAATCCTTGCACCGGGCCACTACGGGCACCTCTTCGATAGCCAGTTCGGCCCCTTCCAGCGGCGTGTCCTTGACCACCAGGTCGAAGCAGAACCGCAGGCTGTCCGCCACGATGGCCGACAGCCTGCCCACCTGAAGATTTACCCGCTGGATTCTGGCCCCTTGCATGTCCGCTGGGATGGAGGCTTTGGCAATGTCCACGATCTCCATGGCGATGCCCATTTCGTGCATGGTTGGTCCTTGTCAGAAGTCTGAAGTCAGATGTCTGAGGTCGGACGACCGATGTCGGATTCCCGACCTCAGATTTCTGTTCCGGTCAATTATCACCCTGATGGGATTTGTTCAACCTTGTTAAAGAAACGGACGCAATAGAATTCAGGAGCTAGACGTCAGAATCCAGAACAAGGCCTTGTCCTCGACGAAGTCATACAGGCAAGAAAAGGACGGTCAGAGAAGACCGTCCTTTTCTATTCAAAACGAATTTAGAAAATGGTAGTTCTCGCCCGAGTTCAGGGCAGGGGGTGGATTCTATCCGGAGGAATATTAAGAATATTTCGTGGATTCGGATCCGCCGCCCAACACAGAAATCGGGTGAGAGATGCCGTATTTGGCTGGAAGCCAATACGGACCTGAGCTGAGCGTTTCATCTTTTGAGAGCCGGATCTGATTTTTTTCCGGACTCATTTCATTACCACGCGTTGTCTTCGAAAAAGATGAAACGCTCAGCTTGGGTTGAAGGTTTCGGCGCAGACATCGCCCAGATAGGCCAAGTTCTCGCATACATGGATCCCGTTGTCCTTCATGGCAGCCACCTTGCTCTGGCCGGTACCGCTGCTGCCACTGATGATGGCGCCGGCATGGCCCATGCGCCGTCCCGGAGGCGCCGTCAGGCCGGCGATGAAACCCACCACCGGTTTGGTGACGTTGGCCTTGATATAGTCGGCCGCCTTCTCTTCCGCGTCGCCGCCGATTTCGCCGATCATGACGATGCCCTCGGTGGCGTCGTCGGCCTGGAAGCGCTCCAGGCAGTCGATGAAGTTGGTCCCGTTGACCGGATCGCCGCCGATGCCGATGCAGGTGGTCTGGCCCAGACCGGTCATGGTCAGGGCGTGAACGGCTTCGTAGGTCAGGGTGCCGGAACGAGAGACCACCCCGATTTTGCCGGGCCGGTGAATCGCCGCCGGCATGATGCCGATCTTGCATTCGCCGGGGGTGATGATGCCGGGGCAGTTGGGACCGATGAGGCGCACCGGCTTGTCCTTGAGATAATTCTTCACCCGCATCATATCCATGACCGGAATGCCTTCGGTGATGCAGACAATCAGGGGTACTTCGGCATCGGTCGCCTCCATGATGGCGTCGGCGGCAAAGGGCGGCGGCACGAAAATCATACTGGCGTTGGCCCCGGCGATGTTGACGGCATCGGCCACCGTATTGAAAACGGGAACGTCGTCCATCTTCTGGCCGCCCTTGCCGGGGGTTACGCCGGCCACCACCTGGGTACCGTAATCAATGCATGCGCGGGCATGGAATTGACCCTCTTTTCCAGTGATACCCTGCACCAACAATTTGGTCTCTCTGTTGACTAATATGCTCACGATTCAATCCTCGCTGGTTTTTTATGGGTTACTGGATGGCGGCCTGCAATTTTTCGGCGGCGTCCTTGAGGTCTTTCGCGTTGATCAGATCCAGGCCCGACTCCGCCAGGATTTTGCGTCCCTCCGCCAGATTGGTGCCTTCCATGCGGATGATCACCGGCACGCGCAGGCCAACCTTTTCGGCCGCCTGGACCACGCCGTTGGCCAGCCTGTCGCAGCGCAGGATCCCACCGAAAATATTGATCAGGATCGCCTTGACATTCTCATCGCTCTGCAGGATGCGGAAGCCGTTTTCGATCTGCTCAGCGCTGGCGCCGCCGCCCACGTCGAGGAAGTTGACCGGCTTGCCGCCGGCGTACTTGATACAATCCATGGTGGCCATGGCCAGTCCGGCGCCGTTGACCATATTGCCCACATTGCCGCCTTCTCCCAGGTGGATATAGTTGAGGCCGTGGCCACCGGCTTCCACCTCAGTGGGATCTTCTTCATCCAGATCACGGTATTCCTGGACATCGGGGTGGCGGTAGAGGGCGTTGTCGTCGAAATCCATCTTGCCGTCCAAGGCGATGACATCGTCTTGGGCGGTGATAATCAGGGGGTTGATCTCCACCAGCGAACAGTCGTAGCCCACGGCCAGGTTGTACAAGTTCTTCAGCAGCACGGAAAAGGGTTTCATG
The DNA here is from genome assembly GCF_041551955.1 of Desulfosarcina sp. Classification (GTDB taxonomy): domain Bacteria; phylum Desulfobacterota; class Desulfobacteria; order Desulfobacterales; family Desulfosarcinaceae; genus Desulfosarcina. The sequence continues at coordinate 3,044 of NZ_JBFELV010000354.1, read as the reverse complement.
GTCGCTTTGGGCATGTTGAGCCCGAAAGCCGCCGTCCGCAAATGGTAGGCCTGGATCCCGACGTTGGGGTCCACATACACCCTGATGATTTTCTGCGGTGTTTTCTCGGCTACCGTTTCGATGTCCATGCCGCCGGCTTCGGAGGCCATGATGATCATCTTGGCAGTGGCGCGATCGGGCAGGATGCTGAGGTAGAGTTCCTTGGCGATGTCGAGGCCCTGCTCGATAAGCAGCTTGTTAACCAATTTTCCTCCGGGGCCGGTCTGCTTGGTAACCAGGTTCATCCCCAGAATACTGTTGGCGTATTCGTCAAATTCCTGTTCGTTTTTAGCCACTTTCACGCCGCCGCCCATGCCACGGCCACCGGCGTGGATCTGGGCCTTGACCACCACCGGGTATGCGCCGAGGCTTTCGGCAACCGCCTTGGCCTCTTCGACGGTAAAGGCGACTTGTCCGTCGGGAACGGCCACGCCGTTCTTGCGGAACAGTTCTTTGGCTTGATATTCATGAATTTTCATGGATGGGCCTCTTTTCTCCTTTAATGGATCTATCGCAAGCGTCCGCTAAAAAAAGGATGAGCACGGTTGCCTCCCGGAGGCGGGCGACCATGCTCATCTATTCAGTGCCCATCCATGTTTTTGGACAGGCACTATTCAGTCACACGATCTCCAGCCTAACCGATCACGCAGAGCACATCCCCCTTGGCCACCGAGTCTCCCGAGGCGTATTTGATCGCTTTGACGGTGCCGCTGGCGGGTGCGGCCAGGGCATTCTCCATTTTCATGGCTTCCAGGATCACCACGGTTTCGCCCGCGCTGACCGTGTCGCCCTCTTTCTTGTCGTACTTGACGATCATGCCGGGCATGGGTGCGGTCAAAGGGGTGCCGGACGCATCGGCTGCCGGTGCGGGCGCGGCTTCAGCTTTCTTTTCAGCTTTAGCCGGTGCCGCCGCAGGAGCTGCCGCAGGCGCCGCGGCCGGCGCCGCAGGCATGGCTGGTGCGGCCGCCGGCATCCCACCGGAAAGCTGAATCTGCTGCGCGTATTTCAGGATGGGGCTGCCGCCCACTTCGTCCACGCCGACCTCGAAGTACTCGTTGTCCACGAAGACGTTGAAGGTGCGCAGACCTTCGCCCTTGGCCGGGGCGTCCTTCTTTTTCTCCACCAGTTCGCCGGCCTTGGCTTTTTTGATCAGTTCGTCCTGCTTTTTCACCTGCTGCATGGTGATCGGTTTCACCGCTGCGGGCGGCTCTTCCTTGCCGTATTTCCACTGCAGGAATTTCTTGCCGGTGACCGGGTAGATGGCGTAGAGCACCAGGTCGTCCAGGTCCACGGCCAGGTCGCCGATTTCGGCCTTGGCTTTTTCCATTTCCGGTTCGAGCACTTCGGCGGGCCGGCAGGTGATCGGCTCCTCGCCGCGGTCGTAGCCCTTCAAGGCTTTCTTCTGCACCTCGGGATTGATCGGCACGGCGGTCTTGCCGTACAGGCCGTAGCACAGGTCCTTGACCTGGCCGGTGATCATCTTGTAGCGCTCCTCCGGGGTGTCGAATAGCACGTTGTTGACGGTCTGGATGCCCACGATCTGGCTGGTGGGGGTGACCAGCGGGATCTGGCCCAGGTCCTTGCGGACGCGGGGCAGTTCCTTGTAGACTTCGCCGATCTTGTCCAGGGCGTCCATGTCGCGCAGCTGGTTGACCAGGTTGGAGAGCATGCCGCCCGGGGTCTGGTGCAACAGCACGTTGATGTCGATGATCGACATCTTGGAGTCGTCGAGCAGGTGCTTGTATTTGGGCATGACCTCTTTTTCGAGAATCTCGTTGATCTGGGCCAGCAGATGAATGTCGAAGCCGGTGTCGCGGCTGGTACCCAGAAGGCTCATCACCAGCGGTTCCACGGCGGCGTGGGAGGTGCGGTAGGCGTAAGGTGTCATGACCGTGTCGATGATGTCCACGCCCGCCTCGATAGCCTTGAGGTGGCTCAGCGGAGACATGCCCGAAGTGAAGTGGCTGTGCAGGTGGACGGGGAGTTTGACCGCCGCCTTGATGGCCTTGACCACGGCATAGGCATCGTAGGGAGCGATGAGGCCGGCCATGTCCTTGATACAGATGGAGTCGGCGCCCATGGCTTCCAGGTCCTTGGCTTTGCCCACGTAGTAGTCCAGGTTGTAGACCTCACCGCCCAGGCGCGGTTCGGTCAGCGTGTAGCAGATGCAGCCCTGGAAGTGCCTGCCGTACTCCTTGATCTTGGGCACCACGGTCTCGAAATTGCGGTAGTCGTTGAGGGCGTCGAAGGTACGGAAGATGTCCATGCCGTTTTCGCAGCTGCGGTCCATGAAGGCGTTGGCCACGTCGTCGGCGTAGTTGCGGTAGCCGACCAGGTTCTGGGCGCGCAGCAGCATGGAGAAGGGGGTCTTCTTGAAGTAGCGCTTGAGGGTGCGGATGCGCTCCCAGGGATCTTCGTTGAGAAAGCGGTGCATGGTATCGAAGGTGGCGCCGCCCCAGGTTTCCACGGCCCAGAAGCCCACCTGGTCCATCAGTTCGGCCACCGGGATCATGTCCTCGGTGCGCCCGCGGGTGGCAAACAGGCTCTGGTGTCCGTCGCGCAGGCTCAGATCCATGATCTTCACCGGGTTGTCCGCCTTGGGCCGCTTCACATCGTAGTTCATTTGGGTCATTTTGACTTGATCGTGGTCACTCATCGTATGGGTCTCCTCTTAAAAAATTGGATGTTTAATGGCTCATTGGATGTTGCTTCGTCCCCAATCCTAGCGGAGTCGGTTAAAGGTTTTCATCTGCATGAGGTTGCGCATCTGCATCATGCCCTGCCTGCCGGACAGGCTCCACAGGTTGCCCTGCTCGAAGCGGCGGGGTTCCGGCCGCTTGGGTGGCGGCAGCACCAGTGCTTCCTCTTCGGTCTGGATATAGGCGGTTACCGCGGCAAGGGCGGCGGCCAGTCTTTTGTCATTTGCGTCCATAAATCGCACCTTTTTTTTGTTCGGTTGGCTTTGCTACAGGGCCGCTACACGGGGATGTTGCCATGTTTTTTCG
>NZ_JBFELV010000353.1:0-5361 GCF_041551955.1 Desulfosarcina sp. | reverse complement strand
GTGATCGATCAACCAGTCCTGGTAGCGACCCATCTTGAAGAAATAATTGGCCTCCTTGATCACCTCCGGGGCTGTCTCATGGTCTGGGCATTTTCCGTCGACGAGTTCGCGGTCGGTGTAGAACCGCTCGCAGCCGAAACAGTAGAGGCCTTCGTATTCGCTGAAGTAGATGTCGCCGGCGTCATAAATGCGCTGAAGGATGGTCTCCACCACGGCCATGTGCGCAGGGTCCGTGGTTCGGATGAAGTAATCGTTGGCGATGTTGAGTTCCGACCACAGGTTCCTGAACAGGCCGCTGATCTGATCCACGTACTCCCGCGGCGTCCGATTCTCTTTCTTGGCGGCGCGGACGATTTTGTCCCCATGTTCGTCCGTACCGGTGAGGAAATAGGTCCGGTCGCTGGACATGGTGTGGAACCGCCTGACCACATCGGCTGCGATGGTGGTGTAGGCATGGCCCAGGTGGGGTCGGGCGTTCACGTAGTAAATGGGCGTAGTAATATAAAACGGCGAGGCCATGGTTCATCTCCTGTCGTTGACAATGTCATCAAGGCTGATCTCCATATCACCGCCCTCTTCCAGCCGCACCGTCAGCCGGTTGCAGATAACATTGTGGCGGGTCACTTTTCCCGGGCCGTTCTTGGTGGTCACGAGCTTCCCGATTTTGGGAAATCCTTGTTTGAGTTTTCGGTATGTCTCATTTTCAAATGTCAGGCAGCACATGAGCCTGCCGCACTGACCCGATATTTTGGTGGGATTCAGGGAGAGTCCCTGCTGCTTGGCCATGCGGATGGATACCGGCTCGAACTTTTCCATGAAAGATGAGCAGCAGAAGGCTCGGCCACAGCGCCCTAAACCCCCGCACATCTTGGCCTGGTTGCGAATGCCCACCTGCCGCATTTCGATGCGCACCTTGAACCGATTGACCAGAATTTTGACCAGCTGCCTGAAATCCACCCGCGCATCTGCCGTGAAAAAGAAGGTGAGTCGGCTGGCGTCGAAGGTGCTTTCCACGGAAAACAGGTTCATCTTCAGCCCAAGGTCCTTGATGCTTTTCATGCAGAATGCGTGGGCCTCGCGCTCCAACGCCATGTTTTGTTCGACCTGACTCAAGTCCTTTTCGTTGGCTTTGCGAAATACATTTTTCAGCGGCTTGCCGGGTTTGCCAGTCTCGTCAACCAGCTCGGGCAGTGTCTCCACGGTTCCTAAGCCCAGACCTTTCTCCGATTCCACGATCACCTGGTCGCCCACGTTGAGGACAAAGGCCCCGCAGTTGAAATCATAAATCTTACCTCCGGCTTTGAACCGGACTCCCACTTTTTTTTTCATGATGTCTCTTTTATCTGAGGCAGGCGCCTGCCATCTGCAGGGCCATGGCATCCAGTGTCAATCTTGCATTCGTATTGGCGCGCAGCGCTGCGCGCGCGCGATCCACTGCATCGATCTGCTGGAGTACCTGCGTCTGACTGACTTGATTGACAGCCGTTGAAAGTGCCTCCAACCGATCCTGATTCAATACCCGTTGTGGGTCGGTCTTGAAGACCAGTATGTCCCGCAGCCACATGGTAAGGATTTCCAGCGATTCTTCAATAAGATCCTTTTTTTGGGCCAAGACCTCAGACCATGCCAGCCATGCCCGAATTCCCGATTCCCCATGATCGGCCATCTGGATTTCCATGACTTGGATGATCCATTCCCGGCGGTTGAGCCATCGGCTGTCGATCAATCTTGCAGCGCGGGTGTAACTGCCGCCGCAGAGGGCGGCAACCGCTTCTATGGATTCCGGTTCAATGTCTCCAGCCGCAGCGAGCAGCTGTTTGATGTCTGCCGTGCGAAGCGGTGAAAACCGGATGTGCTGGCACCGTGAGACGATTGTGGGCAACAGGTCGGATGTCTGGCGTGCCGTCAGTACCAGTAAGGTTCGGTCCGGGGGCTCTTCCAGAACCTTGAGCAGCGCATTGCCCGCTTCCGGATTCATGGCCTGCGCATCGGACAGGATGACCACCCGTCGTTCCGCCTCATTGGGCTTCAGCGTCAGGGCTTTAAGCAGCGTCCTGATCTGGGCGATTCTGATAACCGACGATAGGGGGGCGACGCGGATGATATCTGGGTGGTGGTTCCTGGCAATCTTTCTGCAGGGGCCACAATCACCGCAGGCATCAATAGCATCCAGATGGGAGCTGTGGTGGCGAATCACCGATTTTAACGTCAGGCAGTTGCAGGCCATGGCAAATGCCGTGGCGGTTACTCTCTTCCCCACCCCCTCATCGCCGGTAAAGAGCAGCGCATGAGGCAGTGTCCCGTTGCGGATAAACGTCTTGAGCAACCGGGTGGCGTGCGGTTGGCCAACGATGGCGTTAAATCCGGCTGCCGTCTTCATTTTCAATGGACCCCGGGCGGTTGGATCGGACCGGCACCTGGTTCGTCCTTGACTCGCTATTGAGACGTTCGGCCCTTCGCATACCGTCTATCGATCCACCCGTTCCTTGAGCTCTTTTCCGGCTTTGAAAAAAGGGAGCTTCTTGGGTTTGATGGTGACCTTTTCGCCGGTTTTAGGGTTTCTTCCCGTATAGCTTTTATACTCTTTCACGAAAAAGCTGCACAGCCCGCGAATTTCGACTCGCTCTCCATCGGCCATCGCCTCGGCCATGCTGTCAAAAAAGATCTGGACCACTTTTGCCGCTTCGGATTTGGATATGTCAGCCTTGGTCTTCAAAGCGGAGATGAGTTCCAGTTTGTTCATGTACCCTCCTTCAACGATCGGTAGTGTATACGGGATTGAAAGTGACTCTATAAAATAGAACTTAATAGAAAGTCAAGTAGTTATGATAATATTTCCGGCAGCTTCTCCACGTCGGCGGCATCGACGTTGACGGCGGCGAACTGGCCTAGGGCCTCGATGTTGACGATGACACGACCGTCACCACGATAGCTCGAAAAAATTCCTGTCACACCGGAAAAGGGCCCGTTGACCACCATTACCCGATCGCCTTTCTTAAACCGGGTTCCGGTGATCACTTCTCCTGCCGTGGAGACAATGATCTTGAGTGAATCGATCGTCGCATCGGCAATCGGCACCGGTCCCCGGGTGCTGCCGATAAGCTGCACCGCCCCGGTGGTCTTTAATATTTCGATGTGCTCGTGCGGATTTAGATCGGTCCTGACAAAGAGATAACCGGGAAAAAGGGGCACGCGAATCATCTTGTGCCGATCCCGCCGTCGGCTTTTTACGGTGATCTTCGGCAGGAAGACATCAAGGGTCTTGTTGGCCAGACCGTCGTTGACCACATTCTCGAAACGGCTTTTCGTGTGAAGCGCATACCATGCGCGCGTCAGTTTATTTCCAGCCATGGGGTCTGGTCCCGTAGGTTGTCAAATGATTCATCCCACCGTTAACGTCGCGCCAGTCAGGTTGTCGGAAGGGAATTCGTGTATCATCCCTCTTGGCAAAAGGCAAATGGCATTCGCACGAATTATTCTCCGAATCCGCCGATGCCCATCAAATTAATGAAAAATGAAAACCGATTGTCCTCGCCTTCCACGGCATAGAAAAAATCGACGGACCAGCATTGAGCGGTGTAGAGAAATCCGGCGCCCTTGATGATGTCCGTTTCGTCGAGCAGGTTTCGTTCGTATTCGCCCCTGGCGGTGAGGCGATCGGTCAGCTTGACCGACAGGGTGCCGCGTATGGATTCGTTGACGCTTTTTTCGTATCGGTGCTCCACCCACAGCCGGTCTCCTCGATGGTCGACGATGGCGCTGCCGATATTGTGAGATGAAAAATTGCTGTCGTAGGGGTTGTAGTTGGCGTCGGCGTCGACCGCCACAAATCGTCCGAGATTGAATTCCAGTTCGCCGTAGACGTCTGAAAAAGGTTCGGGCTGGTCATCCCTGGCTGCCGCGATGTCGTAGCTCTGCTCCAGATAAAAGCGGCAGAAGCGGCGGTAGTCGAAGGATGCCGGCGTTGGCTGATCCACCGGACGCCGGTCCGTCGGCCCGGTCCCTCCTACAGAGACGGAACCCTTGCCGTCCGTGGTGGTCGAACGGGCAGCCTTCGTCGTTCTTGCTGTAAAGGTGTTGGTAAGGGAGTAGGTGACCTCGTTGGCCTCGTCGATTCGGTCAATTTCTGTGTCAAAATCGGGCAGGTCCGACTGGTCCTGATCCGGGATGTATTCATAGACAACGCGGGGCTTGATTCTGTGGCGGATGCGGTCAATCGACCCCACCGGAGATCCCATGATTCGTGAAAACTCCGTAGATAGGTCCAAGCGTGCATCGTAGATCTGTCGATAGGAGGAACGGTCCAGACTGTCGTCCTCCCGGCGGTCCATCACCCAGGCCGTCTGGCGCCAGCCCGCCGACGGTTCCACCGACAGGTAGTTTTTCCACCGGAGCGGCAGGTAGGCCCGGGGATGCATGTCGGACCGATGTCCTCGCTCGCCGTCCTCCCGATAAAAATAGGTATACTCGGAATCCAGGTCCCAATAGACACCCGTACCGAAAGCCTGCTGTTTCGCGCCATCGAAACTGATGACCGGCAGCTGTTGCAGGGTATCGTTCGACGCTTCCCAGCGTCGGTTGATCACATTGTCGTCCCAACGCAGGTCGCTGTTGAAGGTATAGCGCGACCAGGTCCGGTTGACGTTCAGCCGGTTGGTCCGCGTGTTTTCATCGTAGGTATCCAGGTCGCGGCCGAAGGTCTTGAGGAAATAATCCCGGGTTTCATTGTACCCGCTGCGCCCGTTTCTGAATTCGGCGAGGTAGTCCTGATCGCTGACGATGTCCAGATCCAGTCGCGCCTTGGCTCCCCAGGGTAGTTTCTGATCCTGTTTGGCCCTGAGCCAGTAGCGGTCCGTGTTGGGTCGATCATAGGCATCGCCCGTGTAGCCCCAATTCTGTGTATTCTCCGCAGTGCCGTCATCGATCTTTCGGTCCTGCAGGCCGTCGGCCATGATGGCGCCATAAGATGTGTCGGTCAGGGCGTAGCGATATTCTAGGCCGATCTTGGTGCCCCTTTCCTGCATATAGTGGGTATACAAGGTGGCATCCGTACTGTCGTCGATGGCCCAGAAAAAAGGTTGGTCCCAGTTGAACCCCCAGCGATCCGAAAGACCCACCTCCGGAAGCAGGAGTCCCGTCTGGCGCCTGTTCTTGGCCGGAAACAGGAGGTAAGGGGTGTACAAGACCGGCACATCCCCGGCGCGGAGTACGGCGTGGGTGGCGGTGCCGTAGCCCTCGATGGTGACATCGAGCGTTCGACCGGTGATGACCCAGTCCGGCCGGTCGCCGTCGCAGCTGGTAATGGACCCCTTTTCCGCCCGGTAGGTATCCTTGCCGGTTTTTTCGATGCGTTCGCCGTGG
>NZ_JBFELV010000352.1:0-5437 GCF_041551955.1 Desulfosarcina sp. | reverse complement strand
GACATCGATCTGCTGGTGGCCAAAATTGATCGAGCCGTGGTAAAAAAACGCGAGCATGAAGAGAAGATCCTCCAGGCCAAGGCTCAAATGATCGCCCTGAGAAAGGGTTATTAAGTGAGGAAACATGGCGACCATCAAAGGTAAGATCCGGTTGCTTCTGGTTGACGACGAGGTCGGCTATCTGGAGGTGCTTTCCAAGCGCCTGGGCAAGCGGAACCTCGACGTGACCACCGCCAATACGGGTCAGCAGGCCATTCAGACGTTGCGGAACAACGATTTCGACGTGGCTGTGGTCGATCTAAAGATGACGGATATGGATGGAATCGATGTCCTTAAGATTTTCAAGAAAATGGACCCCGATCTGGCCGTCATCATCCTGACCGGTCACGGATCGGAACAGGCGGCCCGTGAAGGCATAGAAAAAGGTGCCTTCGACTATCTCACCAAGCCCTGTGGCCTTGAAAATCTGTTGGACATCATTCATGCTGCATGCAACCCGTGATGGTAGCCGGCGCTGCCTGAAAGATTATAGGGAGAAGGTATGTTTTTAAAAAATAAATTGGTACAGCTGTGCATGGCACTGGGAATCGGATTGATCGTCATGCTCCTGCCGCGCCCGGAGGGAACCCAGTTTGAGATCATCGGCGATCCCGAAAGAAAAATAGTCGTTCAGGTTGAAGACTACTTTACCGCGGATGAAAAAGACACCAGCAAAACCAAAGGCTACATACTAAAGGCGCGCAACCCGGGGCAACCCGAGGCAACCGCCAAGCAACTCGAAGAAGCGGCCGTAAGCTTGGGGTTGACCGATGTCCGTGTGGTCTACGTGGACGGTATGTCACCCAAGGCCAAGCGGTTTCTGGCCACGCTGGCCTTTCTTCTCTTTCTGTTCATCTTCGAGCCGATTCCATTGGAGATAACCGCCGTCTGCATCGGCGTGTTGCTCATTCTGACCGGGGTGACCGATGTCAAAGGCGCCTGGGCGCCCTACATGCACCCGGTCGTGGTCTTCATCATGTGCTGCCTGGTTTACGCCATCGCCATGGAAAAGGCCGGGCTGACCCAGCGCCTCGGCCAGGCCATCGCCCGCAAAGCCGGCGACAGCGTCATCCGATTCACCTTTCTGCTATCGGTGGGTCTCGGCTATGCCTCGGGCCTGTTTCACGATGCCGCTGCCGCGGCCATCGGCATTGCCACCATGCTGCCCTTGATGCGAGCGGCGGGAATCAAACCGTACACCAGCACGGCAAAATTCATGATGCTGTCAGTCGCTTTCGCATGCTCGGCCGGCGGCATGATCACCCTGGTCGGTGGCGGCCGCAACATGGTCGCCGCGGCATTTCTGAAAGAGTTCACCGGCCTGGAACTGACCTTTTTCGACTGGATCAAGTTCGCGGCACCGGCCGGCCTGATTACCGTTCCCTTGGCCGTGCTGGTCTTGTATTTCGTCTACCGTCCCGACAGCAGTTTCAAACTGCCCCGGTTCGACGAAAAGATGGGATCTTGGACGGCCCTGGAGATAAAGACCACGGCCATCTTGATGATCGCTTTCGGGATGTGGCTCACCAAGGGCATCCACGGTCTCGATTATTCCATCCCGGGGATCCTGGCCATTGCCGCGCTGGTCCTTGCCGGGGTGCTCGAGTGGGAAGACATCCACAAGCATTTGGAATGGGGCACGGTGCTGTTTATCTTCGGCGGGGGCATCTCCCTCGGCCTGGGCATGGATGCCTCGGGCGCCGCGCGATACTTCGCCAACCTGTTTTTCCCTTTGTTTAAGGGCAGCGGCTGGCTGATCATGTTCGCCGGGGTGGCCGTATTCGGCGCGGTCGTCACCAACGCCATGGCCAACGTGGCCGCGGCGGCCCTGATACTGCCCATTGTCATCCCCCTGGCGCAGCTGGAGGGGGTTGACCCGCGGGTCATGGCGCTTTGTCTGGGCATGGCCACCTCTTTCGCCATGCTGCTGGTGATCGGCTGTCCGCCCAACGCCATTGCCTACTCCTACCGCCAGTTCAAATCCTCCGATCTGACCAAGGCGGGGCTGGTGGCGACGCCTGTTTTATTGGCAACCCTGATACTGGTGTGTGCCGTCTGGTGGAAAATACTGGGCCTGGTATAGGAGGCGATGATGTGGCGAGGCGAGCGTAGAACACGGATTCTGATCGTCGATGACGAAAGCGGCTTTCGGGAATCGCTGGCCAGGCGGCTTGAAAAGCGTGGCGCGGTGATCAATCAGGCCGGCAATGGCATCGAGGCCCTATCCTCATTGGCCCGAGAGCCGGTGGATGTGGTTCTCTTGGACGTCAGAATGCCCGGTATGGATGGCCTGGCCGTGCTGGAACGCATCCGGCAGGAGCATCCGGATACGGAGGTCATCCTGATCACCGGAAATGTAAACACGAACGAAGGTGTGGCTGGTATCAAGGCCGGTGCCTTCGACTACCTGACCAAACCGATTGAAATCGATCACCTGGTCGGCAAGATCCGGCAGGCTTTTGACAAACTCGTTCGCAACCAGGAACAAGCCCGGGAGGAGCGCTTCCGGGTCAGAATGGAAGAGCAGCTGATCGCCGCCGACAGGCTGGCAGCCCTGGGAACGCTGTCGGCCGGGACGGCTCACGAGATCAACAACCCGCTGGCCATCATCAATGATTCGGCCGGGTGGCTCAAAAGCAGGGCTGCCAAAGATGAATCCATTTCGCCTGCGATGCGCAAGGATCTCGATTTGGCGCTGGAGAAAATCGAAACGAGCGTGAAGCGTGCCCGGCGCATTACCCACCAATTGTTGAGTTTTGCCCGGTCGGCCGACACCATGACCAAGGAGTTCAACCTATCCGAATTGGCCGTCGAGGTGGTGGAATTAACCCGCAAGACCGCAACCGAATGCCAAGCCGAAGTATCTGCTGCCTGCGAGGTGAAGGATATGCGGATTTGGAGCGATCCATACCAGGTTCGCCAGGTTCTGATCAATTTGGTCTCCAATGGGCTTCAGGCGGTCGCACCGGGCGGCATGGTTGAGATAATCATCACCGGCAACGAAAAAGATGCCATTGCCGTCGTGCGGGACAATGGACCGGGAATTCCGCCGGAAAACCTGGCCAGAATATTCGAACCCTTCTTTACCACCAAACCGCCGGGTGAAGGAACGGGGTTGGGTCTTTCGGTCTCGCGGGGAATCATCGAAAAACTGGGCGGACAGATCAAGGTCGATAGCAAGTTGGGTAAAGGGACCATCTTCAGCGTTAGCATACCCAGAAAACCAATTGAATCTACCGACAAGCAAAATGAGGATATCAGCCGATAAGGAGATATATCAATGGTCAAATTCCCGATTAACATATTATTGGTCGATGACGAGCGCGATTTCGTCGAAATCCTGTCGTTGCGATTGACTGACGCCGGCCATCGGGTCCGGACGGCATTCAGCGGACAGGAGGCGCTGTCGGTGCTGGCCGAAGCCGAGGGAGATGCGCTGCCGGAAATCGATGTGATTATTCTCGATATCAAAATGCCGGGTATGGACGGTATCGAAACACTCAAGCAGATCAAGGCTAAATATCCCGTTGTGGAAGTCATTCTGCTCACTGGACACGGCGCCGTCGATACGGCAATTAAGGGGTTAAAGTCCGGTGCTTTCGATTATCTGCTAAAACCGGCTGATTTTGATGAACTGACCACCAAAATGGAAGCCGCTCGCAAACAGAAGGATGCGCATGCCGAACGCCTTCGCGCCGCCGAAGCCAGGGCGCTCATGCGCCGCAGCGGGGGATTGTTCAAACCGGATTGATGGTCCGCGGTGTGCGAAATGATGTGGTGGAACCGATTTAATTTAAAATACCGGATTTATATGATCTTGGCCGGGTTGGTTGGAATCACGCTCTGCGGCGGCCTGGTGATGGTCTGGTACACCTACCGCGTAGAAAGTGTCATCCTCCATATCATCGACGATAACGTCGCCGCTTTGCAGATCGCCGAATCGTTGGAAACCGCAATCGTCAATCAGAAAGGGTTTGTCTCCTATTATTATCTGGATGGAAACGCGGATTGGCTCACACGCCTGGACGACTACCGGCGGGTATTCGATACCCGGCTCGACGAAGCCCGCCAGTCTGCCCAAGATCTGCAGCAGGCGGAAGCCATCGATCAAATCGAAATTCTGTATGACCGGTATATTACACTAAAGGACCAGGTCATTGCGCATTACAAGGCCGGAGACCGCAACATCGGCTCCGAACTGCACCAACGGGTTCGTGAGCAATTCTTTACCATTCTGGCCCTGTGCGAAAAGTACAAGGAAATGCACATCCAAAGCGTTCGCTCAGCCCAGCAACTCAGCAGTGCCAGAGCGGTGCAACTTCGCTCCATCGCCGGATTTGCCATCACCATTAACATCATTCTGTCGGTGTGCCTAGTCCTAATCCTGGTAAAGCAGGTGTTGTCCCCGATAGCGAAGCTGCTTCAGGCAACCGCGCAAGGCGGTGCGGTCGAAACACCCGATAACGTGGTGGCCGCGCTGAGACGCAGCGTCGAAGGGCTCATCCAGAATGTCGACCAGTCCCAATTCGAATTGGCCAAAAGCCGTGAGTATCTCCAGCAGGTCGAAAAAATGGCCATGGTCGGCAAACTGGCCGCCGGCATGGCCCATAGTATCCGCAACCCGTTCACCTCCGTCAAAATGCGGCTTTTCTCCCTGAACCGCACCTTGAACCTGAATGCCGACCAGAAAGATGACTTCGATGTGATTTCGGAAGAGATCCGCCACATCGATACCATCGTCCAGAATTTCCTCGAGTTCTCCCGTCCGCCCAAGCTGGTCATGCAATCGGTCAGTCCGTCTTCAGTCGTGGACAACGCGCTGTCGCTGCTGACCCATCGCTTGAAATCATACGAAGTGAAAGTCAAGGTGATCCGTTCCATTAACCTTCCCCATGTCTCGGCCGATCCGGAACAACTGAAAGAAGTATTGGTCAATCTTTTCATCAATGCCTGCGAGGCGCTGGGCAAAGGCGGATCGATCACAGTAAGAGAAGATGTGGAACAGGACCCGGACACTGGAAAAATGGCCCGGGTTCGGATATCCGACGATGGGCCTGGCATACCGGCGGCTGTCATCGGCAGGGTCATGGAGCCGTTCTTTACGACGAAAGCAGAAGGTACTGGGCTCGGATTGAGCATCGCCGCCCGCATCATCGATGAGCATGGAGGCCGCATCGATGTATCGTCGGTTGAATTTAAAGAAACGGCATTCACCATCAAGCTGCCGATTATTGGAGGCGCGTGTTGAATACGATCCTGATTGTCGACGATGATGATGGTCTGCGAACAAGCTTCCATAAATTGCTGAAGGAAGAAGGCTACGCGGTAAAGAGTGCTGCATCCGGCGAGAGTGCCCTGGCCATGGTCAAGAACGATGACCTGCCTGACTTGGTGATTC
>NZ_JBFELV010000351.1:0-5438 GCF_041551955.1 Desulfosarcina sp. | reverse complement strand
TCACCAGCGACGGCAAGACGCGCGGGTTATCCGCCCCCTTTTTTGTCATTGCCACCCAGAACCCCATGGAGTTGTCCGGCACCTTTCCGCTGCCCGAGTCCCAACTGGACCGGTTTTTAATGCGCATCGAACTGGGCTACCCAGACCGTGATGCGGAGCGGCGGCTGCTGGGCGGGGACCGGACCCAGCGCCAGGCCTTGACGGAGATGCAGCGGTGCCTGTCTCCGGAGGATGTGCTGGGACTTCAGAAACAGGTCGACCAGGTGCACGTGGCCGACGCTTTTTTGAATTACCTCCAGGACCTGCTTGATTTTACCCGCACCAGCAAGCATTTTCACATGGGCCTTTCACCACGCGCAGGTTTGGCGCTGGTGCATGCCGCGCGCTCCTGGGCCTTTATCAGCGGCCGTGACTACGCCCTGCCCGAAGATATCCAGGCGGTATTGGTCAGCGTGGTCGGGCACCGCCTCAGGTCCCGAGATGACCTGACAGAGATCCCGGCCAGGCGGCTGGAAACCCTGTTCCAAGAGGTAGCTGTGACGTGATCGCCGCCATTGCCCGCACCTTTTACCGCTTCGTGGGCGGCAACACGACCGTTCCCGTGGCCTTGGGCCTGCGCAACATCTATATTCTTCCCACGGGCTACGGCGTGCTCTACCTGACCGTGCTGGGGGCCATGCTGATCGGGTCCGTCAACTACAACAACAACCTGGGTTTTTTACTGACCTTTCTTCTTGGCAGCCTCGGGCTGACGGCCATGATGCACACCTACAGTATGCTTTACGGCTTGCGTCTGCTAAGGGCGACGGCAATGCCGGTATTTGCCGGAGAGGGCGTGGAGGTGGACCTTCGGGTGGCCGAAGTGGCCCGAACCCGAACCGGTCTCAGCTGGTATTTTAACGCGGCAGATCCTATCCGGGGGGATTTTAAACCCAATCAACCGGCCCGGGTTCTGGTGCGCGCATGGGCAGGCCATCGCGGGCTTCTCAACCCGGGATGGCTGCGTATCGCTTGCGACTATCCACTGGGATTATTTCAGGCCTGGGCGCGGATCGACACCGGACTGCAGTGTCTGGTATACCCCCGCCCGATTTCTGGCCCGGTTCCCGGCGCCACGACCGCGTCAGTGCAGCGAGAAGGCGGCATCGGTCGAACGGCGGGTGTCGAGGATTTTGTGGGACTAACGGCCTACCAACCCGGCGATTCACCGGGGCGAATCCACTGGCAGGCCTATTCGCGGGGCCAGGGGCTTCACACCAAAACCTTTGCGGGCGAGGCCGGCGCCGCCCTGATGCTGGATATTGATGACATCCAAGGCGGTGATACCGAGAGAAAGCTCTCCATTCTCTGTTTCCATATTCTCCAAGCGTACCATCAGCGACGCAGCTTCGGCATGCGCCTGGCCGGACAAACCTTTCCTGCCGCCAACGGCAGGGTTCATCGGGACCGATGCCTCCGGGCGCTGGCCCTTTACGGAAACGGCTGAGCCATGCAGCGGCAGCCTATTCGTCTGTTGCTCCTTGCCCTTGCGGTGGCCATGGCGCCCCTGGTGCTTCAGCTGCCCTGGTGGGCCGTGGGGTGGTGCACCGTTTCTTGGGGGTATCTGCTCTTTCAGGAGCGCCGCGGGTGGCCTGTGGTGTCTCGAAGCATCCGACTGTCGATCTTCGTCTTCGGCATGACGGCGGTGCTGATGTTTGCCGGCCTGCGGTTTGACGGATCGGATTTTATCGCCCTGCTGGCTGTGATGGCCGGTATCAAGCCCCTGGAGATCCGCAGCCGGCGGGACAGTATGGTGACGGTCTTTTTGGCCTATTTTCTGACCATCACCAGCCTGTTCGTTTTTGAAAATCTTTCCATGACCCTCTACCTGTTCATGTCGGTCTGGACGATCACCGGCGTGCTGATCCATGTGAACGACCCCACGGGCGCGATCGGCCGGCAGCTGAAACTCTCGGCCAGGATGATCCTTGTGGCGGTTCCGCTGATGGTACTGCTTTTTCTTCTCTTCCCGCGGCTCTCCGGCAGCTTCTGGGGATCCCCATGGGCCAAGCAAAGCCGTTCCGGTTTTTCCAGCAGCCTTCGCATCGGCGATGTGTCCCGGCTGGTGCTGGTGGACGAACCCGCATTTTCGGTGACCTTCGACTCCCCGCTGCCGGATGCGGACCAGCGCTATTGGCGGGGCATCGTTTTCCAGCGATTTGACGGCACCGGCTGGTATCCCGCCAACCGTCAGGCCATCCGCCGGGAAAGCATCAGCGGCACAGATCTGTCCCGCTATTCGGTGATCCTGGAACCTCACGGCCAGCGGCACCTCTTCATCCTGGATCTGCCGGTGACGGTCAATTCCGTGGCCACCATCATGGACGATCATACCTTGATGGCCCGTCGACCCATCTGGCAGCGTTTTCACTACAGTGCCGCATCATTTCTGAACTCACTGCCGAATTCTGCCGACGCTCCCGGTGACGCCTATCTGCAATTGCCCTCGAACCTCAATCCACAGGCGGTTGCCCTTGGACGCCGGTGGGCCCAGACCCATGCAGAGCCCGATATGGTGGCGGCGGAAGCCCTGGCGTTTTTCGATGAAAAAGAGTTCTTGTATACGCTGCAGCCGGACCGGTTGGGGGTTCACGCTGTGGACGATTTTCTTTTTGTCAGCCGGAAAGGGTTTTGCGAGCATTTTGCAACCGCTTTTACCGTGCTCATGAGGGCTGCCGGGGTGCCGACTCGGATCGTGGGTGGGTATCAGGGGGGCAGGTGGAACGCCCTGGGGGATTTTCTCACCGTTCGCCATTCCGATGCCCACGTATGGTGCGAGGTGTGGCAGGCGGGGCGGGGATGGGTTCGCGTGGATCCGACCTTTGCCGTCGCCCCAGACCGCATCGACGCCGGCATTGAACGCGCCCTTGCCGGAGAGGCGCTGCTCTGGTTTCTCGGTCGGTCCCGGGGCGATTGGCTGTCTGGCTTGAGCGAAACCGTGAGCCAGACCTGGGAGGCCGTCAATACCCGCTGGAACATTTGGTTCATGGGGTTTTCCGCCGAAGACCAAATCGCTCTTTTCAAACGGATCGGCATTTCCGCGGGCCGGCAAAGCGGCTGGCTGCTGTTAATGGCGCTGCCGCCGCTGTTTATCGTCGGCGTGATCTTGCTGGGCAGGATGCGAAAAAAAGAATACCCGAAACCGTTTGAAGACAGCGTGCTGAAGATTTACAAACGTTTTCTGGACAAGATGGCCAGTGCCGGCATGCCCAAGGCCCTGCACCAGGGACCGTTAGACTATGGGCGCATGTTGATGAGTCGACACCCTGCACTCGAACGGGATGTGGATGCAATCATTGGACACTACATCGGTCTGCGATACGGCCGCCAACGCGACCTGGATGCGTTGAAGGCTTTTCGTTTGCGGGTACGGCGCTTCAACCCGCGACAGGCGATGGCTGTCGGCGGTCGCAGGAATGAGGACGGAGGTCGGATGTCGGAAGCCTGAGGACGGAAGTCGGGTGTCCGAACCCAGAACCCCGAACTCAGAACCCAGAACCCAGAGACCAGAGACCAGAGACCAGATAAATCGGTGCTGTTGAAGAGGCGCAGGCCGTAAACCACAAATTGCAGGCACAACATCTAAAATAACAAGCATCAAATAACAAATCTCAAATAAATTCCAAATCACAACATCCAAAGCTCAAAAGGGCAAAAAACCTACAGTTGATTGTCATTTTGATTTCTCCGCAATTGATAATTCGGATGCCCTTTCTTCCAGACAAATGATGGTTTGGGATTTTTAATTTGGTTATTGAGATTTATTCGTAATTTGGTTTTTTGAAATTGTAATTTATTTTCTGACCTAAAATAGGCTAATTCCGGGGTCTATATACTGAATCCCGAACCCCGGGCATCAGTCCATTGACAAGTCATCCGGCGGGGTCAACGAGCCCCGGTGAATGGCCGAATGCCCGAACCGCTGGGCAATCCTGTCCACGGCCCGGTCAATTTTTTCCCATCCACTCTCTTTTTTTTCAATCTCCGGAAACAGGCATATCTGCTGGGGCGTGGTGTCGGCTATCAATGCCGATGCCCCCACGCCGATCAGCCGAACCGATTTGCCCAAAGACCGACTCGCCAGCAGCGCTTCAGCCGTGCGATAGATGGTTTCCGAGGACTGGATAGGTCTGTCCAGGGTCACGCTGCGGGTCGTCTGTTTGAAATCGGTGTCTTTCAGTTTCAATGTGATGGTTCGAGCCAGAAAACGCTGGCGACGAAGCTGGCGGCCGACCTCCTGGCTCTGCGCCAGGAGGTGTTGCTTCAACCGTTCGCAGTCTCGCGTGTCGGATGACAAGGTCCGTTCCGTAGAGATGGATTTGGTGGGGGAATGCGGAGTGACGGTGGCTTCGTCCTTCCCGTGGGCAAGGTCCACCAGGCGATGGCCGAATTTGCCCAGTCGATCCACGAGAACGCTTCGTCCGGTTTTTCTGACGTCTCCCAGTGTGGCCAGGCCCATTTCCCTGAGTTGACGATGGGCAAGCCTGCCCACACCAGGCACCTTCTCCACGGGCAACGCGGCGATGACGCCGGAAACGGCTTCACGGCCGATGATGGTCAAGCCGTCTGGCTTTTGCATATCCGAGGCAATTTTGGCCAGGAACTTCAAGGGAGCGATGCCGATGGAACAGGTCAGGTTCACCTGGTCCCGCATATCGGTTTTAATGGCGCAGGCCATGTCATGGGGCGAGCCGTGAAGCCGGCCGCATCCGGCCGCATCCAGGTATGCTTCATCGATGGAGACCTGCTCGACGAGCGGCGAATAGCGGCTAAGGATTGCCATGACCGATCGGGATACCTCACTGTAGCGGTGTCTTCGTGGGGAGACGATTACCAATCGTGGGCAGCGTTGTTTGGCCTTGAACATGGGCATGGCGCTGTGGACGCCGTATCGGCGGGCCTCGTAGCTGGCGGCCGCCACGACCCCACGGCCCGAGTCGCCGCCAACCACCAGGGCTTTTCCTTTCAGCTCGGGGTGGTCCAATTGTTCCACCGAAGCAAAAAAGGCGTCCATATCGATGTGCAGAATCATAGACTCATTTTACCGGTTACCTTATCTCCTTTCAAGACGTGTTCGCGGTTCAGGGCGCCTTAATTTGAAATGGCAGCTGCAGAGAAGGAAAATGATGGACTTCGCTTTCGGGGTTGTCAGAGATTACAAAAATGTTGTAAACAGAGGCCTGAGTTACATTATTTGAGTTTCACCGTGATAAAAAAAAAGGAAAAAGATGAAAGCCATAGAACAGGTCACCCTCCTTTACGAAATATCCAATGCCCTCAACGAGCATCTGGATCTGAAAAAATCCATGTACAAAGTGCTCGATATCCTCTCTACGTCCATGCAGATGGAGCGAGGAACCATCTCTATCCTCAATCCCTTGAGAAACGAAATCAGCATC
>NZ_JBFELV010000350.1:0-5444 GCF_041551955.1 Desulfosarcina sp. | reverse complement strand
CCGGACCACCCGATGAAATAAAAATATCATGATTGATATCAGGCAATTCATCTCCATGTCGGGTATCGAAAAAATCGAAGGATACACTCACTTCCGACCGGTTCTCATCGGTTTGCTTCAACAGATCGCGTAAACAACGCAAGCTCTGGTTCGGCACACCATTGTTAAGATCGATTACAGCTATTTTTACGGTATTTTTAACCATTGCACATTTATCCTATCGCCGAGCTAAATCGTAGTAGGCAGTTCCCATCCAAAAAATTGACGAAAACCGCGTCTCCCTGAATATATGGCCTGCCATGTGGTTTTCCAAGCGATCGATCATGGCGGTCGATGTAAATCATCCAGCCATGATTGCCGGGACCTCGGCGACGACCCGGTCGGGCGGACCGGTGAGCCTTGCCTTGATGATGCGTCCGATAAAGATGGGATGGCCGCCGGCATCCACAGGGAGTTGATCCTCGGTTTCGATGGTGACCGCGCGGGTGCTGGTACCGGCTTCCATGGCCAAGGTTCTGACCATGCCGGCAAGCGCTTCTTTGGCAAATGCATCGGCTTCTTCAAAGACGTTGAAGCGTCGTGCGCCGGGTAGGCCTTCGATGAGAAACCCGCTGCCGCTGCCCGGAATGATGCGTACCTGACGTTCGATAACGACGTTGCTGGTAATGGCGCCGATGGCGTTGGCCACGTCGGCATGCTCGGGGAGCACGGCCCGGGCACCGATCATGGCAGCGGCACGGGGAAGGAAAAAGGCGATGGGCGCGCCGATGCCGATCACCGGCCGCTTGAATTCGATGCGCAGGCGATAGTGGCTGTCGCCGCCGGAAAATACGTTGTTCATCAAGGCTTTGCAGACCGGGCAGCTGTGCAGGGCCTCGGGGTTGACCTCATCGTCCAGCTGACGCTTTAAGATCTCCAGGGCCAGGTTTTGCGACACGGTTTCCAGCAGCTCCTGCCGCAGTTCGGTTTCATCCCGTTTGCTCAGGGCGGCGATCATGCGGAAGAATGGCCTTACCGCCGCCGTGTCCCAGCGTTGAAATTCACCGGCCAGATGGAGCAGATCGGTCGGGGTCAGACCGCAGCGCTGGACGACGAAGTTTTCTTCCAGGCGCTGTATGGGAAGGTGGCGGTCTATTAGAACGCCGGTTTTTCGGGTCAACTCGTCGATGGAATGGGGTCGCTTTTCCAGCAGGGACAGGACCGTCATCTCCATCTCCGTGGGATGGAGATGTTCCGCGGTCCCGGTAAGGGCTAAAATCTGCATATTGCGGGTGGAGGTTTCAAAACTGCGCAGCCGGGTGCTCAGATAATCGATGGCCTGATTGGCACCGCTAAAGCTGGATCCCAGCCAGGCTATGGGCGCTACCCGGCGGGGGCCGATGGAAAAGACGCCTTTTTCGCGGTTGATCAGGCTGTCCCCCCCCAGGCCGGCGGTTCGGATGTCCAGGGCCCGGACATGGGTTCGGCGTCCGGCTACGGTGGATCCGGTGCTGCAGACGCGCACGCTGCCATGCTCCACCGCCGCCGTGTCCGTGGTGGTGCCGCCCACATCCACCACCAGGGCATCTTCAAGGCCGGTGAGATGTCTGGCGCCGGCCACGCTGGCCGCCGGCCCGGAGAAGATGGTCTCCACCGGACGCGCTTTGGCCATTTCCGCCCGCATCAGGGTGCCGTCTCCCTTGACCACCACGATGGGCGCGAGAATGCCTATCGCTTGCAGCGCCTTTTCGAGGTTGGCGATGAGCTTGCCCAACCGGGGGACGATCCGGGCATTCAGCACGGCCGTTGTCGCCCGTATCTTGAAATCGAGAATGCTCGACAATTCATGGCCGCAGGTGACGAACAGGCCCGTCTCCGACTGGATGATGCGCCTGACGGTGGTTTCGTGGTCCGGATTGATGGCACCGGCGAAACCGGATACGGCAAATGCATTGACCTGGTCTTTCTCCACCATGCGCTTGACGATCCGCCGCACCTGGTTGGCATCGACGGACTCGATCTCCTCGCCGGTGATGGACAGGCGGCCGGGTACCAGCGCCTTGGGTTCATGGGGGTAATCCGTAGGATCGTAGACACCGTAAGGCGGCATGAGCAAAAGGCCCACCTTCTGGCCGTCGCCCTCCACAATGGCATTGGTGGCCAGCGTCGTGGACAGGGCAACCATTTCGACTTGCTTGAGTTGGTTCTGATCCAATTTTTCCAGGGCCCGGCGGATACCGATGGTAAAATCCCAGCGGGTGGTCAGGGCCTTGCCCTTGCATTGTGTCTTTCCGGTATTGAAATTGTAGATGACTGCATCCGTATAAGTGCCGCCGGCATCGATGCCCAATCCAATGGCGGCGGTGAGTGGCAAGGACGGGCGGTCATCGCTAAATATGACGGGGCCGGGTTCACTGGTGGGTTTGTCCTCCCATAAGGGGTGCGATGAGAGCGTGCCCGTCACGGCATCGAATTCGATGGCATGGTAAGGTTCAACAAAGAGGATGTCGTCCGTGGTCTGGGTGCCGGTCAGCATTTTTTCGATCAGATCCAGGCTGCCGGAGATTTTCTCATAGGTCCATCCATAGGCCTCGGCCATCTCCTTGGCGTGATCCTCGTATGTCGATCCGGTCCTGGAACCGGTGTCGATGTAGGCGGCCCGCTGATAATTTTTCTGCCATGAGTTGAGAAAGGTGATCGTTCGTTCGGCCGCCTGATCGCCGTACTGGCGGGCAATCTCATCGAAATGCACCCGCTTGTCGCCATACCAGGCCTGCAGCCTGCGTTGGGAGACCGGTACGGCCTTCTCTTCGTGCCACCCGGCGGAAATGTAGTAGGTCCCGGGGAATTTTTTGAACTCCCTGCGGTACGACGCGGCGCCACCCAAGAACATGGCGATGCAGTCATGCACTTTAGGGATGCTCAAGGGGATGTCGCGGGACTGGATGCCGATGGTGCCCCTGCCGCAGACGCCATAGCCGATGACGATCCGGTTGGCCTCGCCGGCGGCCGACACCGCATCGATGGCGTCCTGTAGTTTTTTCTTCAATAAATCAGGCCGTTCATGCAAACCAGCTTCCAAAAATTTAAAATCGACCGCCAACCCCAGTTGCCTGGCGGCGTATTTCATGTCCACACCCAGCACTGCACATCCAATGACGACTATCTTGTTTGGTTTCACTGCATCTCCTTGTTGCTCTCCGCGTTTACCGTTGCTGGGTTTATTGGCTGGATCGCTTTTTGGCAACCTTTTTATTAAAGTAATGTGCATTGATAGGCTGTGCAATGCTTATAAAAGCGCCCGGAACCCCTTTTTTTCTTTCGTGGAGGCTGTCAGGTGGTGTATCGTACTCACCAGCCATCCGTTGGCAATCCGATTACCCCCATCCGACCAGGGGCAGCAGCCATGTTTAAAAAGAAGATCCGTGTCTCCTCGGGCGTCAGCCAGCTCGATCGGCAATTGGGCGGCCTGTTTATCGGCGACAACGTGGTCTGGTATGACAGTGCCGGCAGCCTGGCCTCGATCTTTAGCCTTAATTTTATCCAGGAATCCCAGCGACAGAACAAGGCCTTGATATACATCACCTTTGACCGACCCCCCAAAAGCCTGCTCGAAGACCTGGGCCCGCTGGCGGAAAATCAGCATCTGACCATCCTGGACTGCTTTACCCACGGCAAAGGGGACGGCAGTGAGGTGTTCAGTAAGTTTTATGAGAAAGACGGTGCGCGGTGGCCGTACCAAATTGTGCGAATCAATTCGCCCGGAGACCCGGAAGTAGTGTCCGACGCCTTCTACAACCTCCACGGGACTATGACCGGGGATGTCCGGTTCGTCTTCGATTCACTCACTGGCATGCAGGATTTGTGGGGCGGGGAAGAAGCGATCGGGAAATTTTATTCACGTGCCTGCCCGCGCCTCTACGAACTGGACACCCTCGCCTATTGGATCATGGAAAAAAACGCCCATTCAGAACGCCTGAGGGCCAACATCAACCAAATTGCCCAAGTTGCCATTGACCTGTCCGTCAATCGGGGAAAGTCGGCCCTGACCATCCTTAAGGCGGATAAACGTAGGCCCGATGCGTTGAACCGTCCGCTGGTCTACTGGAACGACGGTCTGGACGTGGTCTTTGAAACCGAGACGGGCAAAGGCGGAAATATCGATCTGGGTGGTCGGGTAAAGGAGATTCGGAACCGCCAGTCCATGCCCCAGAAGGAACTGGCTGCCTTGGTGGGTGTGACCCCCAGCACCATTTCCCAGATCGAAAGCGGCACCATTTATCCCTCATTGCCGGCATTGTTTAAAATCGCCCAGGTGTTGAACCTGCCCGTGGCGGCGTTTTTCGAGAACGGATCAACGGCGGTCGACCAGGTGGTGTTTTCCGACGGCGGCACCCGGATCAACCTTCCCAATTTGTCGAAGCGGGATGTAACGGGCTATCGGCTGTCTCCGGCCGATTTTGACGCCGACGCGGAACCCTACCTGATAGAGATTCCTGCCGGGAAAAAACTGTCGACGCATTTCTTTATCCATAAAGGGCAGGAGATGGGGTATCTGCTCCAAGGCCGGCTGGAACTTAAAATCGGCAACCGCCTGCATCAGGCCGGGCCGGGAGATGTGATCTACCTCACCGGTGAATTGCCGTCGCAGTGGAAAAACTCGGGTGAGGAGACGGCCAAGCTGCTGTGGGTGAAGATAAGAAAATAAGGGTTCAAGAGGTCAAGGGGTCAAGGATTCAAGGGAAATGCTCAACCATGTCATAGGCCATACCTTTGGCTGAAAACCGGTGAAAGCTTTTTATCCATTAACAGGGCTACTGATGGGTTGCCTATAAACTGATACCTACAGCCCGGGCCAATGCTTAAGCGATTGAATGCATTCACTCGACCCCTGGAACCCTCGAATCCTTGACCCTTAAAGAAAACGGAGTTTTCTAATGAATGATATCCGCCGCCGAACCGTCGCCGGGCTGAATGCCGGCGACACTTTCACCCTCACCCGGACCTTCACCGAAAAGGATGTCGACGCCTTTACCGAAGTGACCCGGGATCATAACCCCATTCACTCGAGCAAACGGTTTGTTGAACTCAAGGGGTTCAGCGATCGGATCTGCCACGGGCTTCTCGTGGGCGGCATGATCACCGAGATGGGCGGCCAAATGGGATGGCTGGCCTCGGGCATGAATTTCCGTTTCATCCAACCGGTTTACTTCAATGATACGATCACCTGCCACTGTACCCTCACTGCCGTGGATGAGAGGAACCGAGCGGAGGCCGCAGCCGTCTTTACCAACCAGCATCAGGAGATCGTTCTGGAGGCCTGCCTGTTCGGCGTCCTGCCCAATGCCCGGGAGCGGAGGGTGCTTCAGGATTTGTGAGCATCGGAAGTGACCCATGCGCGTTTGACGGCCACGTCAGGCATGGGGTAATGCTTGGGGTTCATCGTATAGATTTTTCCATTGAAT
>NZ_JBFELV010000349.1:0-5444 GCF_041551955.1 Desulfosarcina sp. | reverse complement strand
CGGAAAAGAACATCAGGATAAATAGCGGTCTCCAAAATTCATTCACGGTTTGAACAAATTGATCCTTTTCGTCCATGGTAATATGTATTTCAGATTAAGTTAGGCTGCTGGTGTGGTAATCGATCCGAAATTTGTGATTTGCGGATTTTACTGGCAAAAAGCACACGAAACAGTGAGGCCCATTTTTGTGGGATAGCCATAGCGAACTTGCCGGGTCCTGACAAGTTTTCTCATTTATTTAAGGCGGTTGAGAGTTTACAGCGATTCACACGGCGTCGCATTCGACTCCCGCCGCCTCAACCAAATATTATCCACAAAAACGGTTCGTTATAATTTTTCAACTCATTCGGTAAGTATAGAATTATAAAGATATTCCCTGTGCAATTAAGTGAGTCAGATCTATTCATTCATTTTCTATGCTTTTGATCAATTCGTATGCAATATTAGAACCTTCAATCCGCATGATACTCTCCTGGGCACTCCCGTAGCTCAATAGATTGATACTGCCGTACCACACGATTTTTTGATCCATGATGGCAAATTTCTGGTGGATATTCGATTTATATATGATGGTTATCCCGCTGCGGGTTAAGAGATCCAAAGCCTTTTGTAAAGCAGGGTGATCCTTCTTTGGGAAATCCTCTTTCGGACGAGTCACGACGGTGATAAGGATGTGTTCCCCGATTGCAGTTTTTAAATGCTGTATCATTTGATGGGTACGTCTTTGTCTTGCAAACGGACTTACGATCAGGATTTCTTTTTTGGCCGCAACAATATCCTGATTGAATACAGAAATAAAATTATCCTTATTGAATATGATATCCAGTTGGGTATCCATAACCTCTTCCCCCCTGGCCTTATAACCCATTGAAGCGTATCCGTTCAGACGCCTTTGGTACATTTTCTCAAGCATTTTTATCTGGATGTCTACGTAATCATAGATCCGGACTTCTTTTTTCGTTTTAAAGAGGCGGTGGAGTCTGCCTGCATATTGTTGCAGTGTCCCTTTCCAGGATATTGGCATGGCCAAAAAAAGCGTATCCAGGCGTGGCTCATCAAACCCCTCTCCGATAAAATGACCGGTTGCCACCAGAACGATATTTTTTTCGGCGGGAATGTTAGCGATGCGCTCAAAGGTTTCCTGGGTTGACTTCCTCCCCATGCCACCAGTAAGAACGATGACGTCCGGTATATTTTCTTCTATTCTTTTTGCAAGCTGCTCCACATGGGCCGTTCTGAGGGTCAGAACAAGGCAGCTTCTGCCTTGACGAAAATTTCTTAGTAAATCCTCGACGATCAACTGATTTCTGAATTCGCTATCCATGATTTCGGAAAATAATTCCTGAATGGATAGGTCATTTGAGTCGGTGCCCAGAGGAACCCTCAAAGGAGTAAATCGAGGGATAATGTAATGATCAAATGGTCTTTTCTCCGCCTGTTTTTTGGGATTGTCCCGATAGCGGATCGGGCCGCAATGCATAAACAAAATCGTGTGGTGCCCGTCTTTTCGTGTCGGTGTGGCGGTGAGGCCATAAATGTATTTTGCATTGGTTGTTTTTAAAATTTGTTCATAGGTGAATGCCGAGGCATGATGACATTCATCGGCAATGACGAGTCCGTAATTTTTGACGCACTCCTTGACTTCACCCTGTCTGCTGAGCGACTGCATAATTGCAATATCGATAATTCCGCTCAGCGCATTTTTACCACCCCCTATTTGTCCGATAACGCTTTGCTTTTTCTTTCGTCCCCTTTTGGCGGTAGTGGTGAACTGTTCCTCCGGCAATGTTTCGTTGACTGTGAGGAATTCTGAAAGCCTTTCCCTCCATTGCGACACTAGGCTGATCTTGTCCACCAAGATCAACGTGTTTATTTTTTTCTCCGCAATTAGTTTGATTGCCACGACTGTTTTGCCAAAGGCTGTTGTGCCTGAAAGGATGCCAATGTCATGCTGGAGCAGATGCCTGAGGGCCAGGGGCTGTTCATCTCTAAGTTGGCCTTTGAATTCCACATCTATCCTGTTGCCACTAAAGGTTTTATTGACTATCCTGACATCGATGCCGAGTGTTTCGAGTTCATCAAGCAATTCCGGCTCGCTTCCTCTGGGCAGGCACAGATAGTCTTTGGTTTCATCTGCGCAAGAGATGACCCGCGGATGCCCGTAGGTAGGCAGACGCATAGCTTGCTGCCGGTAAAACATCGGATTTTTAAAAGATGCGAGACGCTTCAACCGATTGAGTGCCCTTTGGGAGATTCCGGCTTTCGGAACATACAGCATGTTCGCTTTGACAATTTCGAGATGATCTGGAAAATCGTCTTTTTCTAATATTTTTTTTGGACGCTGGGTTTCCCAGGGTTTCTCTTCTTCGTCTATCTTTAAATTACCCAACTCATTCCCATGGGAAAGTACTGAGATAAGATCTTCTAATTGGTTTTCTGAGATTCTCTGAATCGAGGAAAGGAATCTCCATTGGTCACTATATGATCGAAAACTATCATCGACAAATTCACTGTTTGATTTTTCCCTGGCTGTTTTTTGCAGCGGCAGCGCAATCAGGTTTCCCAAACCGCCCTTGGGCATGGTGTCCTGGCTCGGGAACAACCTGTCATAGGACTGAAATTTTATTTCATGTCGCCTGTCCATTGTACAGGTAAGCAGGGCAGTACCGAATTTCCGTGCAAAAACGGCAGAAATTGATTTTTCAAAGAAAAACCAAGCATGACAACCAACACCGGAACGTGAACGTTCAATCGCCAGGGGGATCTCAAACTCGTTGCAAACATCCCGTACCGCGGATACATCTTTTAGCCAGTCCGCCTCATCGAAATCCATTGCCAGAAAGCAGCATGTTTCATCCGGCAACATGGGATAGATGCCGACGACGGTATTTCCTCTGAGATGATCCTCAATGGCATTTTCATCCAGTACGGCATATGCTTTATTTTTGCATTTTGCGCAGGCAATTTTTGGCTTACTGCATACCCCTGGTTGCCATTGATTCAGACATACCGGTGCGTACCCCGATGTTCCTTTATTTTTATTTTCCCATCGCCTTGCGTAGACATCCTTACGACCATTGAACAGGGACATAAACAGCCGAATTTTCGAAGTTGAATCCGAGGTGCTGCTAATATCTATCAGAGGCTTTATATCATTCGATTCGCCATCAGGCACAAATTCCATCTGAATTGCTTGGGTTGTGTTTCGTGGAGCTTGTGCTTCCTGCAATACGAGTTTGACTTTCAACCTTCGGTTTTCTCGTGTTAATTGATCTACTTGTTCTAATAGGAAGTTATACTTTTTGAATAATTCCTGATACTCCATGATTATACCCATGGACCTGGAGCAGACCATTTTGAAGGAGGTAATTTATCCGACATCAGTGCCGATGCAATAGGGCCGATAAAATCCTTCACTTGCTTGACGATCTCTTCAAACTTTTCAGGAATGTGATCTTGTCTGAGTTTTTTCCGGAAAGCATTCCATTGGGTTTGTTTGGTTGAGATGAACTCATCAGAAAAGGCAACTATATTGACTGGTAAAGAAGTCCCGCGTTGTTCAAGCGTCAACTTTATGGCTTCCGATAGCTCCCTTCCTTCAAAGCCAAAATTGCGGGAGAGCAACCAGATGTCATGAAAATCCTTCATCCGACTATTCAATTCACGCCGTTTCAGCATCGCTTCAAATTTCTCAGCAATCAAGCTCTCACGGCTGTAACACAGCAACCACGGTGAGGGGAATTCTAACATGGAGGGGATTTCAGTTTTTTCAGGCGCGGGATAAACAACATCACCGAATCCGATATCAATTTGCATATTCAGCGACATTGTATCTATTTTTGCAGGGAACCAGATTCTTACACCTTGATATTCAGCCTCTTCGACAATCGTCTCAACTTTTATCTGTTCAACGAAATAAATTAGGCCATCCGGTTCAATCTCAACAGATAATATATCCTCTACAATGGACGTAAGCTGTGAGGTATCATTATTTGTCCTGCCAAGCAGATCAATGTCCATCGTCGGTCTGATTTCGGGAGCCTGCCAAATACGAAGCATCAGGGCCCCTTTAAGAATAAATCGATTTGCATGGTGAGATAGGGAAAGGCGATATAGAAACCGTTCCATGGCATAATATTGAACAAGTTCATAAAAAGGACGAATATCAGCCCTTGATTTATTTAGCAGTTTTTGCCTTACAGATGCCGCGATATTTTTCAGTGGTCTTTTGGTCAAATCGTTGCCTCCAGATAGGGCATCATAATTTTCTTTACGCGGCACACCTCGGAAAACATAAGTAGCTTTTTAAGATCGAATTTTTTTCGCGATTTGTATAGCTTAAGCGCTTCAAGGACAACATCCATTCCAATTTTGTTTCTGAATTTGAAGCAGTCGGCAAGGGTCTTTTCCGGGGTGTAGATTTTTACAGACGCACCATCAATGACATGCCTTTCGATTCCGACGTTGTATGCTTGACTAGAGTAACGATGGACTTGAATTGGAGGATAGTCGATTGACGGTATTCTTGAGTTTCTTGGTACAGCCATGTAAACTGAGTGCGGAATCTCGGTTGTGATATTGTGATACGACAAGGCGGAAATAAGACAGATGACGGCATTAGGGTACCGGAGGCATACGGTAACCAGGTCTGGGTTGGATATCGGAGGCAGTTCCTTCAGCCGGTAAACGCCTCTGCTCACTTGCTCGATAACTCTCTTATCTCTGAGCGCATAAAGCATATAGCGCGTGATACCATGTGCGATAGCCTCGCTCATTCGAAGTTGGCCACCATTTTTTAGGAATATCTCTATCGGGTCCTTTTTCATTTATACACAGACAAAATGTTTCCATTTGTTGATAAGTGGATACATTTTGTCTGGTCGCAGTTTAAAAATCAAGGAAAATATTTGAAATTGAACCCTCCCCGCGGCAAGCCGCGGGGAGGGTTCACCGAAAGGATGAATGTCTATTTTCAGTTCGCTCGCTAACCCCGCCGCAAGTGGCGAGGAATGCGCTCGCTATCGCGGGTCATTCTTTTGCCAAGTGGAAAAACCACCCGGGCTATGGGGGTACAGGATTACCCTCTGCCTGCAGATGGAACGGTTTCTACCAGAGTAGATATTCAGTAAACATTCGGAAAACCACTGCCAGCCCTTGTGGCTGTAGGGACTTCAGTAGGTTCGACCCGACGCCTCCATCATTATTTTGTATTTATTTCTAATACTTGTAAAACACCACCTCCCTACTTTAGTAGAATCCTGGTAGAATTCCAAGCGTTGTCAAGTTTGCCTCCATCATTTTGGGGCCGGCAAATACCGGTAATAATGGTCCACAATCATTCTCGTGTTTGTATGACCGACCTGTTTCTGGATGTAGCTCAATCGCTCACTCTGGGCCACAGCGTTAGTAATAAATGATGCCCTGGTGTCTTTGATGCTAATGGG
>NZ_JBFELV010000348.1:0-5446 GCF_041551955.1 Desulfosarcina sp. | reverse complement strand
CCCTCCCCGCATCGCCCTGATCATCGACGACATCGGGTTCAATCTCAGGCGGGCCGAACGATTTCTCGAAGCCGATATACCCATTACCTTTTCTGTTCTGCCGCGAGTCTGCTGGTCCGCCGAGTCGGCCTTGGCCCTGCATGCCCGGGGACACGAAATCATGCTCCACCAACCCATGGAACCCTTCGATACCGAGGTGGACCCAGGCCCCGGGGCGATCTTTGTGGATGATCGGCCGGAGTGCATTCACCAGGTAGTGGCCGAAAACATTGCCGCACTGCCCTACGTGGTCGGCGTCAACAACCACATGGGATCCAGATACACCCAGAAGCCCCAAAAAATGGGACAGGCCCTGGACGTGGTGAGAAACCGCGGCCTGTTTTTTGTGGACAGCATGACCACCGGACATTCCACGGCGTACACCTGTGCCCGGCAAATGGGGGTATCGTCCAAACGGAGGGATTTGTTCCTGGACACTCAGCAAGATGTTTCATCGGTCATCCGGCAGATGAAACGGCTCCGACATCGTGCCCGGAAGCACGGCAGCGCGATCGGTATCGGTCATCCACGACCGGACACCGCCGAAGGCATCATGCGCTTTCTCGAGACACCGGAGAGCAAGGATGTCACCTTCGTGTACATCTCACAATTACTTTAACCCCTCCGGTTTAATCTTCCGTCTCAACGAACCAGGCCTTCTTGCGATACACCAGGTCCTGGCTGCGGGCAATCAGGGTGCCGCTTTTTTCCTCGACCACCGTGATTTCGTATAATCCCGTTCTTCCGCCGAGGTTGACTTCGGTGGCTTCGGCCACCAGGCGATCACCCACCTTCGACGGGTTGAGAAAACAAATGTTCACGTTCAGGGCAACGGCCACCTGCCCACGTGAATTGCTGGCGGCGGCGAAAGCCAGGTCCCCCAGGGCGAATACCAGGCCGCCATGGGTGATTCCGTGAAAATTGGTCATCTGCTCGGTGACAGTCAGCGCGACCCGGCTGTGACCCGGCGCGACGATCGTCACGGCGGCGCCCAGAAACCGGGCAAAGGCATCGTCCTGGATGTGGGCATCGATAGCTGCTTGGCGTGTTTCATCAGACATGGGGGCGCTCCTCAGGCGGATCGAAAATCAACATCGTTTTTCACTTCACAAAAACAGCTTTCCTTTTGGGACGTCGGCTATACATAGCTGATCGGCGGCAGTCCTTCCCGCCGCCTCACGGCCTCCATCAGGCCCACCGTTCCGGTCATCATATTGTCTCCCCAGGGCGCGCCGAAGGTGATGGGCAGTTTTGATTCCAGTGCCAATCGCCGCCGGGGGCCGGTGGCCAGGATCAGCTCGACGCCGTCGTAGCCGAAGGCTCGGTGGTTGTATGCCCCGTGTCCCCCCTCGTCTAAGATCCGGCGGTGGGAAAGCTTGCCGTCGGCAAGGTCCCTGAGCAACCGGTCCAGCCGCGCAGCGGTGATGTCTGCGGTGTGATACTCAAAAAAACCGCACAACACGCCTCCCTCCACGGCCGCACCCACGGTGTGGGAGGTGGCGACGTCCAGCACGAGGAGTCTCCTTAGATCTGCGGTCAGCACGTCCATGGACGCACCGAGAATGGCGGCCATGCCCGAATCCATCACATAGACCCGATCGCAGGGCAGGGCTTTGGCATCATCGGCGATGGCCGACAGCCGATTCATCTCTGCCGGTACCTGCTCGGAACGGTAAAGCAAGCTCTCGGGGACCGGGTGTTGCGCCAGCGCCGTTGTGAACATCCGATGCCTGAAATCCAGGTGAGAAACCCCGGGCGGCGCCGCCCCGTGGTCTTGGGCGCAGATCGCTACGGCATCGAACGCAAAGGGAACGCCAAAGCCCTGGACAAGGCGCTTCAAGCGATCAGGCTGAAGGTCCGCGGTACGGATATGGTGAAATCGGGAATCCTTCTTCAACACTTCTGCTTCTGCTGCGTCCACCACACGAATGCCATGCGCTACCACTCGTTGCACATCGTGGTGGATGGTGGCCGCGGAAGGTGCGGACATTACCACCTCGGCCGTTTTCACGTGGTCGATCAGGGCTTGGGAGACCGGGCCGCCGCCCATCTCACAGCCGGTGACCACCAGATTGCCGCGAGTCTGCCGGATCTCATCCGCCAACACCCGCACCGGCGATCGGACCACCGCCTTGTAATGAAGATCGTGCTCGGTGTCATAGCAGAGCATGTCCAGGGTGCCGGCACCGATGTCCAGCAACAGGTAACGTCCCATGGCAAGACTCCTTTCCCGAAAACCACGTTCGGTAAGGCCCTATTTCGGCCAAATGCACCGTCGGACGAACATGTCGACGCAGGGCTACGAGGGCTTGAATTTACTGATTTTATCCCGTAAAAATTGCTTGAAGCCGCTTCTCTCTTTGTCGAAGGCTTGTTCCAGTGGGCCGCGGTTGCGATTCTCGATCAGTGTTTTTATGACGCCCAGAAGCTGGGGGTCGGCCTGAGCGATCTGGGCCGCGATGGTTTTCGCGCGGTCCAGCAGATGCTCTCGGGGCAGCACCTCGTTGACCAGCCCCCAGGCCAACGCCGTGTGGGCATATATGGGCTGACAGGCAAAAGAGATCTGCTTGGCCCGGCGCTGCCCCACGGTCTGCTGAAGCAGCTGGGTCATTCCCCAGCCCGGATGGATGCCCACCCGGGCATGGGTGTCGGAAAATTGCGCATTTTCAGCAGCAATGATAAAATCACAATTCAGCGCCAGCTCGAAGCCGCCGGTGATGGCGTGGCCGTTGACCGCAGCGATGATGGGTTTTTTGCAGGCACGCATCAGGTCCGGCAGGTCGCTGCCGTCTCCCCGGGGGTCGAAAAGGTTCTCTTTTCCGATGGCACCCAGGTCCAGGCCGGCGCTGAACGAAGGCCCGTTGCCGGTGATGATGATCACCCGGACATCGTCTCGAACGGTCACCGCATCCAGCGCGTCGTACAGGCGGATGAGCAGCTGCTGGTTGATGGCGTTCCGCCGCTCGGGACGGTTGAGCGTAATCACCGCGATCTGATTTTCCACATCCAAAAGCACGGGTCGGGCCATCGTTTTTCTCCTTAGCGCGCTGTCATCTGCCGCGGGTCGTCGACGATCAACCCGTCCACACCCATGGCCAGCATCCCGATCGAGTCTATCCGGCCATCCACCGCATAGGGAAACACCCGCGCACCCAGGGCGTGAAGGCTGTCCACCTGCTGCTGGGTCAGCACCCGGAAGTCCGGGTGCCAGGAAAAACCCTTGATCCGATGATGCCAGCGGCGCAGGCGACCATCTGCCGGGACTTCGGCAAGCAGGCCCAAAGCGAGTCCCGGCTCGAGCTTCCGGAGGTTGTCCAGCATCAGCCATTCGA
Organism: Desulfosarcina sp.; assembly: GCF_041551955.1. GTDB lineage: Bacteria > Desulfobacterota > Desulfobacteria > Desulfobacterales > Desulfosarcinaceae > Desulfosarcina. Next base: position 2,075 of record NZ_JBFELV010000348.1, on the reverse strand, counting down.
AGCTGGACACCAGAACCTCATCGAGCATATTTTTCTCACGCACCAGGTTCAATACCTGCCGCTCCACGGCATCTGCGGGCCCCTCCGCCTCAAAGGCTTCAGGCTTGATTTCAATGTTCACCATCAGGTGCCCTTTTGCCGCATCCAACACCTGGGCCAGGGTGGGCAGCCGTTCCGTGTTGAACCGCGGATCGAACCAGCTGCCGGCGTCCAATCGGCCCAGTTGATCCAGGGTAAGCGCCTTGACCGCACCGGTTCCATTGGTGGTTCTGTCCACGGTTTTGTCGTGGATCACCACCAGGTGGCGGTCCTTGGACAGACAGACGTCCAGCTCAATCATATGGGCACCGGCATCGATGGCGCCGTTGAACGCGGCAAGGGTGTTCTCCGGATAACGCGCACTATAGCCCCGGTGAGCGATAAATAACGGTGTTGGCAACTGATGGATATTCATTTATAGTTTTATTACCCCTGTATTGAGTTAAGCGACGGCGTCCACATGCTTCGGCAGCGGACGAATGAGTTGTAAATACAGGATTAATCGGCTGATTTCAATGGAATTGCAACATTGCGTGGTCATCAACCCACCGTGTCGAGGGCTTGGTCCGCCCCGGCATACAGGGACTCGACGCATATCCGATCAACTTAAGCGCGCCGCAGGTCATCAGAAATGAACCCGATCTCCAGCTTTCCCATGAAAGCCAGGCGGCACATCCGCTATGTACTCACCGACATTGACGACACCCTCACCATCAAGTGCCGGCTGCCGGCCGTGGTGTTCGCCGCCATGGAGGACCTTCAGCGAGCTGGCATCCGGGTAGTCCCCATCACGGGTCGCCCGGCCGGCTGGTGCGACCATATCGCCCGCATGTGGCCGGTGGACGGGCTGGTGGGAGAAAACGGCGCCTTCTATTTTCGCTACGATAGCCGCGAGAAAAAAATGATTCGACGCTACTGGAAGTCAATGGAAGAACGACGCGCCGACCGCGCCAGACTCGATATAATCCGGGAAAAAATCCTGTCCCGTGTTCCCGGATGTGCCGTGGCTGCCGATCAGGCCTATCGTGAAGGGGATCTGGCCATTGATTTCTGTGAAGACGTGCCTGCTCTGCCGATGCCATCGGTCGAGGCCGTAAAGGCAATTTTCGAAGCCAATGGCGCCACCGCCAAGATTAGCTCCATCCACGTGAACGGATGGTTCGGTGATTACGACAAGCTGTCCATGTCCCGATTGATGTTCGAGGAAGAATTTAACCTGGACATGGATGCAGTAAGTGAACAAGTGGTCTTCTGCGGCGATTCACCCAACGATTCACCCATGTTCGGCTTTTTCCCCCACTCGGTGGGCGTCGCCAATGTCCGGGCCTTCGAAGCGCAGCTGACAGCACCGCCAACCTGGGTGACCCAGGCCGAGGGAGGCCTCGGCTTCGCCGAAATGGTCAAGGTACTTTTGGATCGGTGAGCGCCATGGGGATTAACCCTCCCCGCGGCACCAATGAGCGGGATCTCTGCGCGGCGCCGACAAGCGGCTGGAAATGCACACGCTGTCGCGGTTCAGGCGACCATCCGCGTTCAATGCGACACAAGAACCTGTCAACAATGAGGAGGAATGGCAATGGACCCTAAAATTGACCGCAGTGTTTTTCGTGATTTGAGTTATGGCTTGTACCTGATAACGTCTAAAGATGCGGGCCAATTGAATGGTCAAATCGTGAACACAGTAATCCAGGTGACGTCGGAACCACCACGCATCGCCGTCATTATCAACAAAAAAAATTTAACGCATGAGCTGATTGTGAAAAGCAAGGTTTTCTCGGCCTCAGTTTTAGAAGAAGCCACGCCGATGACTTTCCTCGGCCCATTTGGCTTCAGATCAGGAAGGGACGTTGACAAGTTGTCAAAAGTATCCTTCCAAGAAGGTCTCACCGGCTGCCCGTTGATCACTGAGCATGCCTTATCTGTCTTGGAGGCTGAGGTCATTGACAGCGTCGATCTCGGGACCCACACCGTTTTTATTGGCAAGGTGGTCAGCAGTGAAGTCTTGAAAGAAGGCAACCCGCTCACCTATCAATACT
>NZ_JBFELV010000347.1:0-5452 GCF_041551955.1 Desulfosarcina sp. | reverse complement strand
CTGCAATCCGCTGACGCTGAGATCACGAAGGGTGCCCACCTTTCCCGAGCAATGATCCAAAACAAATACATCTTTTCCGGCCATCAGACGTCGAGGATAATTGCGCCGCTCGGTTTTCATGGCCTTCCAAATCCTTCCGCCATGCTGTGGTTGTCATTGACGTCGGTGTTTTCGTCTGCGAGTCATCCGGTCAGGATCAATTACCAGGAGTGGGCATCCTCTTAATGTGCTGACTGGCAAAGGCTTAGGGATCCGGGTGATTGAATTCTATTTTTTTCATGACCGCGGGGGAAGTCATGCTCGGCTTGAGTTCTGTTCAATAACCAATGAAATCCACGGCTCTTTTGGAAAATTACTGAGCAATAGACATGCCATATTAATTTTACCAATAATTTCAATTGGTAATAAAAAACCAGGTAAATTTAGGACTGAAAAGGATAGGCTTTCGAAGGAGGAAGCCCTCCCAATCTGGGAGGGATGATAGAAAGAATAATAACGATTTCTTATCGTTATCGATATTCATCCCATTTTGGGAGGGAATAAATTTGGTATAGGCGGAATAGCCCTATTTGACGCCGTAGGCCTTCAGTTTCCGCCGCAGGGTGTTGATGCCAATCCCCAGAACGCGGGCACTTTCGGCCTTGTTGTTGTCCTGCATGTCGTAGATCTTGAGGATGTGGTCTTTTTCCAGCTCGGCCAACGTGGGTACCGGTTGATTCTGCGCCTGCTGAACGTATTTCTTGGCCCGCTGCCGGACGTGGCCGGGCAGGCAGTTGATGTTGATCGGTTTTCCCTGGGCCAGGCTCAACGCCGATCTGACAATCGACTTCAGTTCACGGATATTGCCCGGGTAGTCGTAGGCCATGAGCGCCTCCATGACCGCATCTTCTACCTCCGCGCCATCAGGACCGTTGAACTCCTTAAGAAAGCAGCCCGTCAGCAAGGGGACGTCGTCCATCCGTTCCCTCAATGGCGGCAGGTGCAGCCAGCTGCCGCTCAGGCGGTAGTAGAGGTCTTTTCGAAAGCGACCCGTGGCCATCATCTTTTCCAGTTCCTTGTTGGTGGCCGCAATGATCCTCAAATCCACTTTGCGGGAAGTGTTGGTGCCGATTTTTATGAATTCCCCGCTCTGCAGCACGCGCAGGAGTTTTCCCTGCAGGGTCGGCGCCAGGTTGCCGATCTCGTCCAGGAAAAGGGTGCCCTGGTGCGTGCTCTCCAGGTAACCGGTGCGGTCTTTCTCGGCACCGGTATAGGCGCCTTTGGTGTGCCCGAAAAACTCGGCGTCGAAAAGGCTCTCGGTGATGGCATCCATGTTGATGGCGGTGAACTGGCGATGGCCACGGTCGCTGGCGGCATGAATGGCTTGCGACAATAGCTCTTTACCGGTCCCGGTTTCCCCGGTGATGAGGACGGGCGCGTTGCTGGCGGCATGCAGTTCGGCAATCCTGAGGATGCGGGTCATCTGTTCGTTGTTGGTGGTAATCGGAGCGAACGCCGTCGCGTTTTTCAATTCGGGAATGGATTTTATTTTACCGATATTCAAGATATCCAACAGCCGTTTTCTCTCTAAGGCCCGTTGGATGGACGAGATCAGATCCTCCTTGGACACCGGCTTGACCAGATAATCATAGGCCCCTTTCTTCAAGCAGTTGACCGCCGTGCGGGCTTCGTCCAACGCCGTGACCATGATGCACTCGATCTGCGGTTGGCGATTTTTAATCGCCTCCAACAATTGTACGCCATCAATTCCCGGCATGGTGATATCGATCAGGGCGACTTCGTACGGTGTCCCGTTTTCAACCTCGGCAAGCGCCTGCTGCGGGTCCGATTCGGTCTGGATGCCCTTGAACCCGGAAGTAATCAATCCGCGGCGCACGCTGTCAAGAAAATCGGTCTCATCATCGACCACAAGGATTCTGTTCTTCATGCGACTGCCTCATGCTTTGTTGGTTGTATCGCTCATCGTTGGTCATATTCGTCAGTCTCTGGCCTTCACCCGACGTTCCTTGTCCGGCAAAAAAATCGTAAACGTGCTGCCCTGCCCCTTCCGGCTGGCCACTTCGATCCGCCCACCCAGACGCTGCACCAGATTGTGGCAGACATACAGACCCAAACCGGTGCCTTCGCTGGCCGATTTGGTGGTGAAAAAGGGGTTGAAAATCTTCCCTAACTTCTTTTCGTCGATACCGACGCCATTATCCGAAACCGCGATGATGGTGGTATCCCGCCACGAATCTCCCGTAGATGCCGACACCCTCACCGTTGAGTCGGGCTTGTCGGCGGCTTGCACGGCATTGACGATCAGATTCAGCAGCACCTGCTCCATGGAATACTCGTCTGCATAGATTGGGGGCTGACTGTTGGGAACGTCTACCCTGAAATTCCGGACCCGCTTCTTGATCTGGCTGCGGCAGATGGAGAGGACCTTGTCGATCACCACAGGCAGTTCCAGCCACACCTTCTCCCGATTGCCGTTGCCCTGCGAAAACTCGCGCAGGTTCGATACGAAACTGCTGATTCGGCTGGCGCCATGCTCGATGTTGTCCACCAGTTTGAAGACATCTTCGCGAAATTCGTCATAGCTCATGTGGAGCAGCTCGAGATCCGTGTGCTTGTCGGCATACTGATCCGAAATTCGGGTCAAGGCTTCAAGATACTCGCGCAGGATGGGGATGTTGAAGGTGATAAAGTTATTCGGATTGTTGATCTCGTGGCCGATGCTGGACACCAGGATACCCAATGAGGCCATTTTCTCGCTTTGAATCAATTGCTGCTCGAAACGCTTCTCCTCGGTGATGTCGCAGATACGAATGATGGCGCCGCCGGCCGCATCATCCGCTTCGTTTACCGGAAAAATGGTAATCCGCTCCAGACGCTCTTCATCGACCACCCCCTGGCGCTCAAAGGTCAGGTTCTCACGCCGCTGCACCGCCAGTGGAATGGCGCAGCCGGCGCACGAAGCGGCCGGGCCAATTTCCTGGTGGCACAACTTGCCGATCACATTGTCCAGGGAATTGATCCGGAAGGTTGTTGCAGCCACCCGGTTGAGCATGCGGATCTTCATATCCATATCCACCAGAATCAATGCATCGCTGATCCCGTCGATAAGGGTCTGAAGGGTGTTGCGGTTATTGCGCAGTCTTTCCTCGACCAGCCGACGCTCTTCGATTTCAGACTGCAATTCCCGGTTCATATCGGACAGCGCCTGGGTGCGCTCGGCCACCCGAGTTTCCAACTCATGATAGGCAGTCTCCAGTCCCTCCTCCGCGCGAAGGCGACGAATCGCCGCACCCACATGCATGGCGGCCGTTTCCATGCGTTCCACCGTCACCCGGTCGAGCATTCCCTCTACGGCATCGGCAATCAAGAGCAACCCGAGGATCTGCTCGCCGACCTTGATCGGCACCAGGGCCAGGGAACGATACCCCATCCGGGCGCACCGTTCTTGATCACAGCGTTCCGGCGTGGCGGCCGCCGATCCGCCATCCTTAGTCGAAGGATCAAGAAAATAGGATCCAAAAGGAGTGAACCAGGGAAGACCCGTATCGATATCGTTGTTCAATACACGCGCGCACATGCTGCGGTTGGATTTCAGCGAGGTGAGGTCCACTTCACACCCCATGCCATTGGCGTCGGAGGATGGTGATCGATCCTCTTGCGCCATGCCATTGTCATTGAACAGGCGAATGGTACATTTGCTGCAGCCGGTGTGCAGCCGGATGCTGGCGCTAAATTGGCTGAGCATATGTTCGATATCCCGGTTGTCGTTGGCAATCTTCATGAACTCATATGAGATGCGCAGGTCGTTTTCGGCCTCCTTCAGGTCGCTGATGTCGCGCGCGACCGTGACCAGATGGGCCGCCTGGCCGAAGTCGACGGTGTTGGCCGAGACCAGGGCGGTCCGAATATGCCCTTCCTTGGTATGCACATGAAATTCGAGGTTGTGGACGGGTCCACCCGCCAATGTAGCCGCCGAATAGGACTCTCGCAGGTTGAAATCTTTCCATCGGGGCATCGCGTCGGGGGACTTTCCCACGACCTCGTCTTTCCCGTAGCCGGTGAGCTCGGTAAATCCCGGATTGACATCGACAATAACACTGTCCGCCAGCCGGCTCAGCATGATGGCGTCCGGGCTGGTGTTAAAAATGGTACGAAACAGCCGTTCACGCTCCTTGAGGGCCGCCTCAGCCTGCCGACGTTCCTCGAACTGTCTGGCCAGTTGGGAATTGGCCCGGTTCAACGTTTGGTAACTCTCTTTTCGATAACGTTCATAGCGGCGGATCTGATAGGTGACGAGCGCAATGATGGCCACGCAAAACACCACCAGCACCGCATAGGAGACCCGCTGCTGCAACTGTTCCTTTAGCATCAGACGTGAGATGTCCGCTTCCAGTTCATCCAACTGGAAGCGGAAACCGGCAAACCGTTTGTCCAAGCGCACAATCCTTTCGGCAAGGACTTCGGGCGTTTTGACTGGACCCTTGTACGAACGATACAATGCCTTCAACTGAACTAAATGCTCGTTCAAATCCTCTAACCGGCCCCTGACGTCCAATTTTTCCGTGAACAGCCAGGAACGGCTGCTCTGCTGATGCGACTGCAACAGATTGGCAAGATGCCAGATGGACTGGTCAAGGTAAAACCACATCGTATATGCGTCAGGATCGATCTCCCCGCGCAGCAGATCCGTAGCTTCATGGTGGACCGCCGTGGCTTCAAGCTTGACCTCTCTGACAGCGGTCCACAGGGGTGAAGTCAGCTCGTTCAGACGCCGGGCATTGATGTAGTTGTTTATGATGAAAACCAGCATCACCACCCCCACCACCCCAACCATTATATAGGCGCGATGCAACGAGATCGACTGTTTCCGGTGGTCTTCAGGGTTCATTGGACCGTCCATCTTCCTTCATGATTTCCATTCTGATATCGTGAATAAGCAATTTGTATGCAAAAAACCCAACTTAAAACTAACCTGCCTGAATTCATGTATTTTCTATATTATTTAGGTCTAAAAAAGACGAGGCAACCGCTGAATAAGAAAAATATTTCACAATCTTAGATAATCAACTACCACCTTAGTTGAGTGTTTCACCTTCCGAGGACTTGGACAAACCTTTACCTTTCGATGATAAGACGAATAAACGCTTTCCGAAAAAGGTAAGACACGCAACTAAGGTACCCCATTGGCCTCCGGAAACATCCGCGTAACCTCGATCCGATCCAGATCCGCATCGGCCATGGGTTGCCTTGCCGAGCATGCTTGACGAATTGGTGTATCGATGAAAGAGTGTCAATGTTGACAAAATTTCTGTTATGTATGGAAGAGACATTAATGCATAGGTGGATGATTTTCCAGTGGACCCTGGTCCTGTCGATGCTGATCCTGCTCCTGCCGCCGGCCGGCTACACGGACGTGCCGAAACCGATACGAATCGGCGCCACGGTCTCCTTG
>NZ_JBFELV010000346.1:0-5453 GCF_041551955.1 Desulfosarcina sp. | reverse complement strand
GGAACTGAAGATCGGGTCGGGCATGCACCGCATCTACAATGCCCAGATGGATATCACCACGGAAGACTGGGTGGACACCTGCGAGTGGATGGCCGAGGAATATGAAGAGGACTGGCCGGGGCTTGAGATTCCTGTAGACAAGGAAAATGCGGATATCATCTACACGGTCAACGCCCGGGAGCCCAAGCATTATCCGGAGGACCTGGCCGAAGCGGCGATTCTTTTTCACCTTGCCGGCGAAAACTGGACGGTTCCCAGCAAAGGATGGGAGGAAACCAGCCTGGCCATGTTTGCCGGGGACTGGGGGGCCTGCAAGATCCAGGTAGAGAGCGTTTATGCCGCCATGGACCGGCTCAAACCCAAGCGCATGGTAGTCACCGAATGTGGCCACGCCTACCGGGCGACGGTGTTGGAGGGGCCCTACTGGGCGGGACTCAAGTCGGGAAAAACGCCGGTTGAGAGCTTCCACTATGTGGAGTGGGTGGCAGAAGCCCTGCGCACCGGGAAATTGAAGATAGACCCGGCCAAACGGATCAAGGAACCGGTGACCTACCAGGATTCGTGCAACTACGTAAGAAACGCCGGTCTGGGAGACTGCGCCCGGGAGATCATGAGTTACATTGCCGAAGACTTCCGGGAGATGCGGCCCTGCAAGGAGCACAACTTCTGCTGCGGCGGCGGCGGCGGGCTCAACGGGATAGGGCTCTACCGCCAGGCACGCAACATCGGATTGAAGGTCAAACGGGACCAGATCCTGGCCACCGGCGCCAAACTGGTGGTGGCGCCCTGTCATAACTGCTGGGATGCCATTCGTGACCTGGAGGAAGTTTACAAGATCGGGATCCGCTGGTCCTTTCTCAAGCCGCTGCTCCTGAGCATGGTGGAGGTCCCGGAACACTTGAAGCCTAAGGACGAATAACGAAGGCCGATAATGGACAACGTCCGCCTAAACACTGATGGCACCATCGATCAAATTCGCAAGGGGGATCAGGCCGCATTGCTGTCGCGCCTGGCGCGCCAGGTGGAACTGGCGCCGGGGTATACCCTGCGCAGCTTTTTCAGGATGCTGGATGTCTATGAAACCCTGGTTCACCTGAACGCCTTCTTCCCCGACCTGTTGGATCAATTTCATCGGGGGCCTGAAGACGGCTGCCGGGTCGGCGGCATCGACTGGCTGGTTCTTGAAAAGACCGTAGAAATGGTCGGTTTTCCCGGTGAACCGCGCCTTGACATCTACCGGCGCTTTACCGGATGGTGCGGCGGGAAATCGGTCCAGATCAAGGATTTCCAAGTGGATCTGCTGCTGGACACGGAAGTCCGCCTGGGCAAGCTGAAGCATGTCATATTCGGAGACCAGGTCGATGTCTTCGAATTCGATACCGTGTTCACCCTTTTTGAATTGGTTGAAGGCATCGGCTGGGAACTCGGATTTCACGGAACGCCCAGGGAATGCCGGATATTGTCCAATCAGAAACGATAGATTGCTCCCGCGTTCGAGGCGGACGGTGGATTCGAACCGGAGGAATATACGAAATATTTTGAGGATTCGAATTCACCGCCCAACGAGGAAATCGGGTGAAAGATGCCGTTTCTGGATGGACAATAGATAAGGAGATTGCACATGTTTAAAAAAATCCTGTTTGCAACCACGGCGTCACCGGCCTGCGACAACGCAGCCAAGGTGGCCTTCGACCTGGAGATGAAATGGGATGCCAAGCTCTGCGTTTTTCACGTCCTCGGTGTCCCCTCGCGTGGATTCAGCTCCTTTGTCACCGACGTCCGCACAGGAGAAGACCAGCAGATCGACCCGGACTACGTGGACTGGGTGAAGGAGGAGATGAAGAATACCTACGCCGATCTTCTCAAAGACAGCGACAACGCCACATTAGAAGCGGTCATCGGTGTTCCCCACCGGGAAATCCTGCGAAAAGCCCGCGCCGAAGACGTGGACCTGATCATCATGGGCGCCCACACCCGGGACGAAGACATCGGGGCCGCCCGTTATCGCAGCGTGGTGGGCAGCACCATGCAGAAAGTGGCCAAGAGCGCCCGCTGTGCGGTGGTCATCATCAGCCGTCCCTGCACCACCTGTTGGAAACTTTTTTCCAACATCGTCGTGGGTACCGATTTTTCCAAACCGGCCACCAGTTCCTTTCTGTGGGCCGCTCGGTTGGCTAGGGAAGTCAACGCGCGACTGCACATTTTTCATGCCGTGGACATCAATGCCTCCGAACCGGGGAAAGTAAAGGGCCAGACGGAAATCGAAGCGCGCATCGAGGCGGCCCGGCAAAAGATCGACACCACGTACCTCTCCCAACTCAAAGGCTTCGACAACTATGAAATCGGCATCCGGGAGGGAACGCCCTACGTTGAAATTCTCAAATTCGCCCGGGAAAAACAGGCCGACCTGATCGTCATGGCCCACCATACCCGGGAGATTGATCCTGAACTGGCCCTGCTGGGCTCCACCGTCGAACAGGTGGTGCTGCGATCCTCCTGTCCGGTAGCCAGTGTCAATCATCCGGACAAGGCTACGGATGCATAAAGCGGATTCGACCAAGGGGACCATTCTTATCGTCGACGATGCCATGGACATGCGAGTGTTCATTTCCGCCCTGTTCAAAACCAGCGGGTACCGAACCGAGACCTGTCGGGACGGATCGGCCGGCCTGGCCAAAGCCCGGGAGATCGCCCCCGACCTGATCGTTCTGGATGTGATGATGCCGGGCACGGGCGGCGCGCTCATGTACAAAAACCTCAAAACGGACCGCCTGCTCAAGGACATTCCCGTCATCATGCTGTCGGCCGTGGGGCAGCGGTCTTTTCAACACTACCTGAAAATGCTCAACATCAAACTGGCCGAGCCGCTTCCCGATCCGGACGCTTACCTGGAAAAACCGCCCGATGCCCAGCACCTGCTGGACACGGCCGTTGGGCTGATTGCTTTACGAAAAGGGTAGAAATGGAAGAGAAAATCCTGCTGGTCGATGATGAGGAAGGCATCCGGAAAGTCCTGGGCATCTCCCTCATGGACCTCGGCTACCAGGTGTTCACCGCGAACAACGGCAAGGAGGCGTTGGCGGTTTTCCGGCAGCACAGCCCCCCCATTGTTCTCACCGACATCAAAATGCCCGTCATGGACGGCATCGACCTGCTGCAGCAGATCAAAGCGGAAAGCCCGGACACAGAAGTGATCATGCTCACCGGCCACGGGGACATGGATCTGGCCATCAAGTGCCTGAAGCTGGAAGCCACCGATTTCATCACCAAACCCATCAACGACGATGTCTTGGACATTGCCCTGAAACGGGCCAACGACCGCATCAGCATGCGCACGCAGCTGCGGGCCTACACCGAGAATCTGGAGAACCTGGTACGTGAGCAGACCGCCCGGCTGATGAAAACCGAACGGCTGGCGGCCGTGGGCCAGGCCGTGGAAGGCCTGTCTTCGGCACTTCGCGGCATAGCCGGGGATCTGGATGCGGGCATCAACTGTTTCAACGAACTTCCCTGCTTCGTCGCCATCCACAACCGTCGCCAGGAGATCATCGCCATCAATCCGCTCTACCGGGAGCGGTTGGGGGACCATGTCGGGCAGGCCAGCGGAGCGGCCTATCCACCGGAAAGTATGGAGACCTCGCCGGTAAAAGAGACGTTTGCCAGCGGCACGGGCATACGCCGCCGGGTCACGGTGGTATATGCCGACGGTACCCGCGGTCCAGTGATGGTCCACACCGCTCCCATCCGCGACAGCCAGGGCGATGTGGAACTGGTGGTGGAGATCGGGGCGGACATCGGCGAGGTCCGGCGGCTGCAGGAACGGCTGCAGGCCACCCAGCAGCGCTACCAACAGCTCTTCGACGAAGCACCCTGCTACATTACGGTGCAGGCACCCGACATGACTATCCAGGCGGCCAACCGCCGATTTCAGGAAGACTTCGACCTGGCCATCGAGACATCCTGTCACAAAATCTACAAGGACCGTGACGAGACCTGCCCCGACTGCCCGGTGGCCAAAACCTTTGCCGACGGCGGCTCCCACCAGTGCGAAATGGAGGTGACCTCGAAACGCGGGGAGACCTACCGAGTGCTCATCCAGACCGCGCCCATCCGCGACCTGGACGGCAAGATCACCCACGTCATGGAAATGTCCACCAACATCACCCGCACCCGCCGGCTCGAAGACCAGCTGGCCTCGTTGGGCTTGATGATCGGTTCGGTTTCCCACGGCATCAAGGGGCTGCTCACCGGCCTGGACGGCGGCATGTATCTACTGGATTCCGGATTCAAAAAGGTAAATCAAGAGCAGATCCGCGAAGGATGGGATATCGTACGCTTCATGGTCGGACGCATCCGCGACATGGTGCTGGACATCCTCTACTATGCCAAAGAAAAAGACCTGAAATGGGAAACGGTGGACGTCCTCGGTTTTGCCGAGGAGGTACTCAATACCGTGGGACCCAAGATAAAGGGACAGGACATCACCCTGACCCACCGTTTCGACCCCGCCATCGGCCGCTTCGAGGTGGATGCAGGCATCGTTCGCAGCGCCCTGACCAATATCATCGAAAATGCCGTGGAAGCCTGCCGGTCGGACCGGTCGGGCCGGCCCCATGAAATCTGCTTCGAGGTCACCCAGGATGCCGGCTACGTCTATCTGAATGTGTCGGACAACGGCATCGGCATGGATGAAGCGACCCGCGCCAATGTCTTCACCCCCTTTTTCTCCTCCAAGGGCGAACGCGGAACCGGACTGGGGCTGTTTATCTCCAACCGGATTCTCAGCCAGCACGGCGGCGGAATTTCGCTTCAATCAAAACCGGACACGGGATCCCGCTTTTCGATTAAAATCCCCAAGAAAGCTTCAGTCACCGACCCTCTCCACCAAACGACATAGATGCCTTTTTTGGATGCGATGGCCTTCTCCCGGAAATGAATCGGAGGAAACGAGATATTCAATTGCTCCGGATGGGGAGCCCTGTCATTTGTATCTATGGTTTGAAGACTGGTTGCTCGAAGCTACGCAGCCACTGTGACTTCGGACGTTAAAAAGCGGGTATGTATGCCTGGTGATGAGAAAGTTCCAGTGTCGAAGGCCATCATTTCAGTTTGATTACATGTACTTATCTGTAAGTATCCTTAAAATTCGGGCGCCGATCCGCAACCCATTTATCCCACCATTTGACAGAGCCCGCTGGCGCAAGGTACTCCCAATACATTAGCACCCACTGAATGAAATTAAGTTTAACCCAGTAAGGAAGTAATGGATGATTGAAAAGGTGTTGAAGAGAATTGCGTAAACAGTTTGGAATTTACCCATAATTTCTTGCGGTGAGATTCGTTTATGAATCATAATAAAGACTTCATGTAATAATTTTTACAGACTTTTTGTGTAACAGTCACCACACTATGCAATATTTTTCCCTACTACATTGTGGCAGCATGCAATCAAG
>NZ_JBFELV010000345.1:0-5455 GCF_041551955.1 Desulfosarcina sp. | reverse complement strand
TGTTTCCCAACCTGTTCCCATACGGCGCCTATTCTGCGGTGAGTCTGTTCGACAACTCCCACTTTGTGGAGATCGGCACGGCCGTCGAAAGCAGTTACACGGACTGCCTGGTCAATTGTGCCGACTATTTAACGCGGGTGCAACGGCACGACCCATCAGCGATACATATGGCGATCACCCAGAACCACCTGCCGTCGGCAGGGGGTTCCATGGTCCACCCCCACCTTCAGGTTCAGGCCGATCGGATCGGCGCCAATCACCAGCGTGTTCTCTACGAGCTGGCCCTGACTCACTGGCATGCCCGTCGGCGGGGGCTGTTTAGTGATTATGCCGCCCATGAACTCAGGGCAGGGGAACGATACATCGGCAGAACCGGTCCGTGGGTGTGGATGGCGGCTTTTGCGCCGGAAGGGTTTTACGAGATCTGGGCTGTCTGTCCGGGAAAAACCTCCCTGGTGGCGCTGGACGAAAAGACCTGGCGCCATCTGGCCGCAGGCATGATCCGGGTTCAACAGCTCTACCGCAGTCTGAACCGCAACGGGTACAATTTCGGCCTGATTTCCGTGGAAACACCACACAGCCCTCTGGAGTTGCGCGCCGTTATGGTGGTTCGCGCCAACTACGCCCCCTGGACCCGAAGCGACCACACCGGCTTCGAGGTCATATTGGGGGACATGGCCACCTTTACCGCTCCGGAAGAGACCGCACGACTGGCCCGCGCCTTCTGGCATTGACAGCCACGGTATTTTTCAGTCTCTGACATCGGTTATCCGACATCAGTCGTCGTCCCCGGATCTACAGCGTCTGCGATGCCTTTATCGGGTGTGCTTTGAGATACTCCAGGCGGTTCAACCCGTTGATGTAGGCCTTGGCGCTGGCGGTGATGATGTCCGGATCGGAACCGCGGCCCAGGGCCATCAGGCCGTTTTCACGCAGGCGCACGGTCACCTCACCCTGGGCATCGGTACCCCCGGTCAGGGCGCTGACGGTAAAGCGCAGCAGTTCGGCTTTGGCATTGGTCAACTCGGCGATGGTATTGTATGCCGAGTCGATGGGGCCGTTGCCGTAGTTGGCGCCCTGAACGGAGCGGCCGTTGATGGACAGCCGCACACTGGCCATGGGCAGTACCGTGGTCCCACAGGTGACGTGGAGGTATTCCAGTGAGAAAACTTCGGCGGACCTGAGCACGCCCTCGGTAACCAGGGCTTCCAGGTCTTCATCCATGACGTGCTTTTTCTTGTCGGCCAAGGTCTTGAACTGTTTGAAGACCGTTTTCAGCTCATCGTCGGACAGGTCGTAGCCCAGGGTTTTCAGGTGCGTGTACAGGGCGTGGCGGCCCGAGTGTTTGCCCAGGACCAGCTGGTTGCGGCTCAAACCGATGGTCTCCGGCCTCATGATCTCATAGGTCATGGGGTTTTTTAACATGCCGTCCTGGTGAATGCCGGCTTCGTGGGCGAATGCGTTGGCACCCACAACCGCTTTGTTGGGCTGGACCATAATGCCGGTAATCATGCTCACCAGGCGGCTGGTGGAATAGATGTGCTGGGTCTTCAGGCCGGTGTCGAACGGCATGAGGTTCCGGCGGGTGTGCAGGGCCATGATCACCTCTTCTAAGGAGGTGTTGCCCGCCCGTTCGCCGATGCCGTTGATGGTCACTTCGGCTTGCCGGGCCCCGGCGTTGATGGCGGAAATGGTATTGGCCGTGGCCAGCCCCAGGTCATTGTGGCAGTGGACGCTCAACGTGGCCTTGTGCATGTTGGCGGTGTTGGCCATCACATACCTGACCATCTCCTCGAACTCCTGAGGGATGGCGTAGCCCACCGTGTCAGGCAGGTTGATCGTTGTGGCGCCGGCTTCGATGGCCGCACCGAACACCTTGCACAGGTAGTCCCGGTCGCTGCGGGAGGCGTCCTCGGCGGAAAATTCCACGTTGTCGGTGAAGCCCTTGGCATACTTGACCGATTCCACGGCCGCGTTGAGCACCTCGTCCCGGGACATCTTCAGCTTATAGTCCAGGTGAATGTCCGACGTGGCGATGAAGGTGTGAATGCGGGGGTTTACCGCATGCTTGATGGCACCCCAGGCCTGGTCGATATCGCTCTTGTTGGCCCGCGCCAGGCCGGCCACCTGGGTGGTCTTCAGCCGTTTGGCGATTTCCGATACGGCCTCGAAGTCTCCTTCGGAGGCGGCAGGAAAGCCCGCTTCGATAATGTCTACGCCCAGCTTTTCCAGTTGGACGGCCAGCCGCATCTTCTCATTGGTGTTCATGCTGGCGCCGGGACTCTGTTCACCGTCCCGCAAGGTGGTGTCGAATATTTTAATGCGCTCGGTCATAGTTTTTCTCCTTGATCAGTAGGGTTGGGTCCGGTGGCTTCCGATCTCCGTTTAACGAGCCCCGGCCTCAGGCGTTGAACGACAGGGGCCAGCCCGGCTTTGGATCTTCCACCTTACTGTTTGGGGAAGGGTTCTTGCGCTGGTGGGCTTCCTTGGCCAGCTTGAACTGAAAGCTGTCCGCCAGGGCCTGCCAGCTGGCTTCGATGATGTCCTCGGAAACGCCGATCGTGCTCCAGATCTGGTCCTGGTCGCGGGATTCCACCAATACGCGGACTCTGGCCTCCGTGCCCTCCCGTCCGTCCACCACGCGCACCTTGAAGTCCACCAGTTTCATCGTGTCCAGGTCAGGGTAGAAGTTGCCCAATGCCTTTCTCAGGGCATTGTCCAGGGCGCTCACCGGACCCAGGCCCTCGGCGGCGGTGATCTCGTGGCTGTCCCCCACCGAAATTTTGATGGTGGCATGGGCCGAGCAGGGCAGGTCCTTGTCCTTTTCGATGGTCACCCGGAAGGACTCCAGATCGAACAGGGGCTTGAACTGTTCGGTGAATTTCTCCAGCATGATCTGAAAGGATCCGTCGGCCACGTCGAACTGGTAGCCCTCGTCCTCCATCTGCTTGATGGCGGCAACGATGGCCTTGCTGTCACTCCCGTTGGCGCCCAGGTCCACGCCCATCTCCTTGGCCTTGTACTCCACGTTGCTCTTGCCGGCCAGGTCGGACATGAGCACCCGGCGCTGGTTGCCCACGGTTTCCGGATCCATGTGTTCGTAGGCCCGTGATTCCTTCATGATGGCGCTGACGTGAATGCCGCCTTTGTGGGCGAATGCGCTGCGTCCCACGAAGGGGCGGGAGTTCAGCGGAACGATGTTGGCCGTTTCGCTGACAAACCGGGAAAGGCTTTTCAGCCCGGCCAATTTATCCTGCGGGATGCAGGGCCGGTTCATCTTGGTGCTGAGAACCGGGATGATGGTGGTCAGGTCGGCGTTGCCGCAGCGCTCCCCGTAGCCGTTGATGGTGCCGTGAACCATGACGGCACCGCAGTTGATGGCGGCGATGGCGTTGGCGGCGGCCATGCCGCAGTCGTTGTGGGTATGGATGCCCAGTTTCAGATTCCCCGCATCGCCGAACCGCCGTTTCAAATCATTTGACACGGACTGGACGATGGTTTCAATTTCCTGGGGCAGGGTGCCCCCGTTGGTATCGCACAGGACCAGGAAATCGGCGCCGGCGTTCCAGGCGGCGGACAGGGTCTCCAGCGCATAGTCCGGGTCATCCTTGAATCCGTCGAAAAAGTGTTCGGCGTCGTAGATCACTTCCCGGTCGCTGGCTTTGAGGAAGGCGACGCTGTCGGCGATCATGGCCAGGTTTTCTTCAAGGGTGTTGTCCATGATGGACTGCACGTGAAGGGCCCAGCTTTTGCCGAATATGGCCGCTGCCGGTGCGTCGCTGTTCAGGATTGCTTTCAGGTTGGCATCGTCGGCGGCCTGGATGCCGGGCCTGCGAGTGGATCCAAAGGCCGTGATTCGGGCGGTCTTGAAGCGCTCCCGCTTGGCCAGATCGAAGAAGCGGATGTCCCGGGGGTTGGATCCGGGCCAACCGCCCTCGATGTAGTGGATCCCCATGTCATCCAACCGCATGGCGATCTTGAGCTTCTCGTCGGCCGTAAAGGTGATGTTTTCTCCCTGGGTGCCGTCTCTCAAGGTGGTATCGTAGATTAGGATCGTTTCCATGGCTATTCTCCTGGCACTTTAATGTCGCCGGGGTCGGGCCGAAGATGCCGGCCGGATCCCCTGGCGTCTATTGGCGCCGGTTTTCCGGTCTGAGGGCACGAACCGCGGCACCTGTCCGCCACATCTCCGAATCGTGGATGACTTTGAGTTCCGCATCCAACCGCTCCCGGTAATCCGGGGCGCTGTTGCATTCCAGGGTCCGGCGTGTCTCTTCACCGGTGACCACGCTTTGGTACAGTCGATCGAATACCGGCGCGACTGCATCACGAAAGCGGGGGGCCCAGTCCAGGGCGCCGCGCTGGGCGGTGGTGCTGCAATTGGCGTACATCCAGTCCATGCCGTTCTGGGCCACCAGACGAATCAGGCTCTGGGTCAACTCTTCCACCGTCTCGTTGAAGGCCTCGCTGGGGCTGTGGCCGTTTTTACGCAGTACCTTGTACTGGGCTTCCATGACGCCGGCCAGGCAACCCATGAGCACGCCGCGCTCACCGGTGAGGTCACTGTGGACCTCCTTTTCAAAGGTGGTGGGAAACAGGTACCCGGAGCCGATGGCGATGCCCAGGGCGATGGTGCGCTCCCGGGCCCGTCCGGTATAGTCCTGGTGAACGGCAAAACTGGAATTGATGCCGCTGCCGTCTAAAAAGTTAGAGCGCACCGTGGTTCCCGAACCTTTCGGCGCCGCCAGGATCACATCCACGTTTTCCGGTGGGACGATCCCGGTCTGGTCCCGGTAAACGATGCCGAAGCCATGGGAAAAATAAAGCGCATCGCCTTCGTGGAGGCAGGCTTTGATGGTGGGCCACATGGCCACCTGTCCGGCATCGGAGAGCAGGTACTGGACCACGGTGGCTTTTTGGGCGGCCTCCGCGATGGGGAACAGGGTTTTTCCGGGTACGAAGCCATCGGCCACGGCCTTGTCCCAAGAGGCTGACCCTTCCCGTTGGCCCACGATGACAGCGATGCCGTTGTCGCGCATATTCAGCGCTTGGCCCGGTCCCTGGACCCCGTAACCGAGTACGGCCACGATTTCTTTTTCAAGCAGTTCGCGTGCTTGCTGGAGGGTGAATTCCTCCGCGGTGATCACTTCTTCAGTCGTTCCGCCAAAATCGATATGAGCCATCTGGTACTCCTTGATTTCATTTTAATTCCGGCATGTTGTATTTAATTTCCTGCCAGAACGGTTTAATGGATTGCCGCATGCCCCAGCGGCATGCAAGCGACGGATCAGTGGGGCTCCCTGAACAAGGCGATGGTTCCTGTCCGGGCAATCTTCTTGATGCCCATGGGTTTAAGCAGGTTGATCAGGGCCTTCATCTTCGCTTCGGTCCCGGTAGCTTCAATAATATAGTACTCGGGACCGACATCCACCACCTTGCACCTGAAAATATCGAC
>NZ_JBFELV010000344.1:0-5505 GCF_041551955.1 Desulfosarcina sp. | reverse complement strand
CCCGCGGCCGTCGCCCATACGGTAGGTGCCGGCGCTGTGCCACGTCATCCGGACGAAGAGCCCCCCGTAGTGACCGTAGTCGGCCGGCCACCAGTCCTGTGAATCGGTCATCAGCGTATAGAGGTCCTTCTTCAGTGCCTCCAGGTCGAGACGCTTGAATTCCTCAGCATAGTTGAACGCCTCGCCCATGGGATTGCTTTTGTGCGAGTGCTGATGCAGAATCCTGAGGTTCAACTGGTTCGGCCACCAGTCCCGGTTCGATGTGCCGCCGCCAGCTACTTTACTGAACGTTCGGCCCGTTACCGGGCACTTGCTGTCTGCATTCATAATGTTTCCTCCTTTTTGGTGTTTTTTCGGACAACGTCCGGGTCACAAGGCCCATCTTGCTTCCAGCCGATAGACTGGATGGATTTGATAGCTGAACAATCGAATGCACCTACCGTCACAGGGTCTCCACACTCGCAGAGGCGCTTCAATAGAAAAAGGAGGAAGGAATCGATGTTGTTCGGGTAGCCGCAGCCAATTGACGGGTTTCCCAATGATCGGCATGCAAGTTCCTTCTACCAAATCCACCTTGAGGCCTCAAGCAATATATATCTGGTCCACTCATCAGCACAGGAACCTAAAGAAAATTATTTTCGTATAGGAAAAAATAAATCCATACGTTCGTCCCTGAAATCAGTCTGAAAAGTGAATGCTTGAACCGGTCACCCAGCATGATTCTATTTGTTTCAAGTTGTCGAATCCAATACTGCCAGTCATCCTGCGGGTACAAATATGCCTGAGGCATCCCTATCTATGGATGGTCAGGCAAGATGCCAGTATGTTTTTAGGAATAAAGACTAAAGGATAATAGTTATCAAATAGGATATTTTCAATAGAGGGTCAACTGCAATTTTTCAAAACGGGAATACCGATCGGTATTCCTGATGACAACAATCCTCACCCGATCAGCCGATTGACAACGGGTGTTGATGATTCGTCCCTTGGTCAAGTACCGCCTTTACCAGGGTATCTCTTCATCGAAGTGAAAAAATTTTCCTGTGGGGCCATCCTGGCCGATCACCGCCAGGCGAACGGCGGTTTTTGCGCCGTCCTGCACGTCCATGGGTGCCCGTTGGGAGCCTAAATCCGTTTTTACCCAACCGGGATGCGCGGCGTTGACTTTGATGGGTGTCTTGTTCAGCGATGCAGCCAGGTGCACGGTAAATTGGTTCAGCGCCGTTTTGGAGGCGTCATAGGCCAGGGGCTTCACCTGGGTCACCTGGGACGATTCATCGCTGTGGAGGGTCAGTGACCCTAGAATGCTGGAGACGTTGACGATGCGCCCGGCCGGACTTTTTTTGATCAGCGGCAGGAGTGCCTGGGTCAGTGCCACCTGACCGAAAAAATTGACCTCGAAGGTTTCCCTCAAGGCCTGAAGGGATACCCGCTCCGCGCTGTTGGCAAACATCGGCTCATCCGGGTGGATCATGCCTGCATTGTTAACCAGGATGTCCAACCGCCCAAAGCGGGTTTCAATGAAGGCCACCACCTGAGCGATGTGGTCGGCTCGGGTCACATCCAGTTGGACCGGTTCGGCCGCCAGGCCCTCGGACTTCAATTCATCTGCCGCCTCCCGTCCCTTTTTTATATCCCTTGCCCCCATCAGTACGGTCGTTTCCCGACGGGCCAACTGCCGGCAGGTTTCCAATCCGAGGCCCTTGTTGGCGCCGGTCACCAATGCGATTATCTGTTCGGTCATGATGTGCCTCCCTTGGCCAATCGATAAAAAAGGCAGAGCCTCGATGAGGCTCTGCCTGTTTTGCCTGGCTCTGTATGTGTTGCGCGATTAACCGGCGACGTCGATGCCCGGATCACAACCCAGATTTTTATCCGGCTTCTCACAGTCAAAATTATTCTTCCGGGTATCTACATGTCCACGTTCTCTCTCTTTTTCACTTTCGATGTAGCTTTCTTCTTTTTTCTCAGCCATGATTCACCTCATTTTTCCTGTTAAGAGATAGGTTGCTTTCGATTTTTTGCCCGTTTTATTCGAAACTCTGCCTTTTACTGCTACACCTACAAGATAAGGCAGGCTTTCAATAGAGCAATGTGAAGCGCATCAGAGCTAAATGGGGGCCGATACCTACCATAAGGGTAGTGCCGTGACCGGATCGTCGAGAAAAGCCGAACTGCACAGGCGCTGGCGGTTACCTGAACCCGTCAAACGTGGTTGCGCAACTGAAGGTCCAGCGGGTGGGGATTCAGGTAAGTCTGGACGGAGAGGTAGGGTTGGCTGTATTTGCGCACAAAATGGTTCAACAAGGTGATGGGCACGATCAGCGGCAGATGGCCGCTGCGATAATTTTGGATCAATTCCAAGAGTTCCTGTTTTTCGTCGCCGGAAATCTGTTTTTTAAAGTAACCCATGACGTGCATGAGCACGTTGGTATGTTTGCTGACCGTTGCACGAAGACCCAGTGCTTCCGTCAGCATGCCTTCATAGCGGTCGTAGAGATCCGACACGTTTAGTTTCTTTCCACTGGCCACCAGTCGCCCCATCTCACGGTAATGCTTCGGGCTGTGGGCCATGAAGAGCAGCTTTTCACGGGTGTGAAAATCAACCAGGCGGCCCATGGTCTTCTTCTCGGCCAATACCTCACGCCAGCGCTTCAAGGCGAAGACTCGTTCGATGAAAGTCTCCCTCAAGGCCGGGTCGTGGAGACGGCCCTCCTCCTCCACCGGAATGCGGGGAAATCGAGCGGTGAAGGCGGCGGCAAACAACCCTCGGCCGGTTTTTACTGGCTGGCCTTTGTCATTGTACACCTTGACGCGATGGAGGCCGCTGCTCGGCGAATCCTTTTTGAAAATGAATCCGCACAAATCCTCTTTTCCCAGGTTATCCAGCCGACCTGCAGCCCAAGTGAGCATGCGATCGGTGTGGTCGATGCGGGTCTTGTTGGTCACCAGGCGCGGCGCATCCACGCTACCCACCAGGCGCATGGCTTCCCTTGGAATACCCAGGCCGCATTCGCTTTCCGGACAAACAGGAACAAAATCGAAGAATTGCCCAAGGGTCTGAGTGATGTAGCGGTTGTGTTTGTGCCCGCCGTCGAATCGAACCTTTTCTCCCAACAGGCATGCACTGACGCCGATCTTTATCGAAGTTGTCATCTTACTCTCGAGATTGTTCGTTCAGCGTGCGTGGATCGATCACGGCACGCGTCATTGTTAACCTGAATACCGACCGTCAATTCATTCGGGGGACTCGCCGGCACCGATCAGCGGGAGCTCTTTGTCGGTTTTGAAAGCCACCAGAAACCTCTTGGCTTCGGGGTTGTCGTAGATCTTGCATCGCCGGCAAAGCTCTTTGACCAGCGGCGTACCGCTCTCTTCGTGGGTTTTGGTCAAGTGCAGGCGAATGCCTTTGTAGCCAGGGCCTTCTTCCCTGAACAAATAGGCGGCGCGGGGGTTGGACTGTAGGTTGCTGTGGGAAAGGCGGTCTCGCATGATGAACGCCAACGCACCATCGTCCATTACATGGGGCCGCGCATACACGGCGGCATTGACCCGGCCTTCGCTGTCTGCAGTCGATAGGACGCCCATTCCCTTGGTTTCTTCAAAATAGGTTTTAAGATTCATTGACGACTCCTGTGATTTTGGTTTGGAACCTTGCGAGCGATTTGATTTTTTAGGGTATTTTCAATTTTTGGCTTAGTGTGAAAGACGCTCAACGTTGAAAGCGCAAAGCAAAACGAAAGCCATACGTCCGCCTTAACCCTTTTCAGCCGATAGAGCGCTTTTTTGTTCCCCACACCGCATATACCGGATCTGACATGGCAAGCTCACCGGCATATTTGTCATTTCGCGGGCGGGGCAGTCCGCGCATGGAATGGGTGCCCAGGTTGTTGAAGGCCTTACTTTTCAGAAAGTATTCCATGACCAGCCCCACTCGCTCGAACTCGTGTATCTGCTCCCATATGCGAACGACCTTGGGAGGAAACCAGCGGTTGGAGAAAGTGACCACGAAGGTTCCGCCGGGCTTGAGCACACGGCCCACCTCGGCGAAGACGTCCAGCGGATGGGCTAAGTATTCCACAGAAACACTGCAAATGGCAACATCGAAAGACTCATTTTCGTAGGGCAGAACCGGGGCGGCATTCAGGTCGTGAACCTGGATTTCAGTCAAGTGTGGATTTTGCTCCAGTTCGGTGCGGTTCATGCCCAATCCGCTGACCCCGCCCGGGCGTAGGCCCTTGGGGAGATGAGAAACCCAGCTGCTCATGAGGTCCAGTACCTGCATGCCGTCCTTGACGAAGCGCTTATACAGGTCTGTAACCAAATCGCGAGCGGTTTCGTCGAGATGGTGCACCAGGCGTGGATTGTCGTAGAAGCGGTCATCCGTCTGCTCATCCCGACGGGAAAAGGGATTGTCGCTGAAAAAATCCGTAGGCTTTCCCTGCCAGCGGGCCTGCATGCCCGGACCCTCGGTGAGCAGCCCCACCCAATCCACGCTGCTGCCGCCGCGCTCGCTCTCCTTGGGTGAGACCTGCCCGACCGTCATGGACAGGGAGAGCGGTTGAAGTGCCAAGGGGTGGGCGATGTCTACCTCCAATTGACCGTTGTTCACTCCCACACAACGGATGGGTTGCATGTTTTGTGGGAACACACCGGGAAGATCGGTGAGACAGCCCTTGGGGTAAAAGCGACCCGCTTTCGGGTCTCTGGTAAACTGCTTGCGCTTTATTTTCAGATGACCGCCGTCGTTCCCGAAAAGCTCCCCCGCTGAAAAGTTGACGGCTATATGCTCCCAGGGCCGCTTGCCGATCAGTGAGCGCCTGACGTTGTCCGGGAGCCAGTCCCGCCATAGATTGACCCCCCGTGCGGCATAGCATTCATTGTGAGCCGCGTGTTGGCTGTTCCATTTGAGCTGAAACACGACATCGGCCACACTCTCTATATCGATTGCATCCATGGTTGCCTCCACCTAAGATTTGGTTTGAATCCTGTCGCCATTGGTAAAACCTAAACATAAACCCTCACGCAAACCATGTGAATCGGTTAGCAGGTGAGTGGGAGGCAATACCTGCCAATAGGGCGTCTGGTTGGTTGTTTGTGGTTGGCTTTTTTTCAGGATATGGAAATCAGGTAACTTCTCAGGTTGGTCTGACTGTTGCTTAAACCAAATTTCCTGCGCAGGTTTTTACGATGAAAATGGACGGTGGTTTCAGACACGTTCAAAATGCCGGCGATCTCCTTGCTGGCTTTGCCGTCCTTGACCAGTGATGCGACCTGGATCTCTTGGGGGGTGAGGATGATGCTGGCGTTGGCCAATTTCTGCATCATCGGCGAGATGATGTCGTTCAGGTGGGAGTCGATGATGTCGACCACCGTCTTGTCTTGGGGCTTCAGGTTGACCCGTTTGAGTTTTTCAAGGTAGGGCAGCACCATCTCCTTGACATTGGTGATCACCTTCTGCTCAAGGTCGGCCTTGTCGCTCTCGCGCTGCTTGAGCAGGACTTT
>NZ_JBFELV010000343.1:0-5505 GCF_041551955.1 Desulfosarcina sp. | reverse complement strand
TGGTCGCCTACATGGAAAGCCGGTATGTCAAAACCGGGGATGAGACGTATCTAGACATGACAAAATTCTGGGGCAAGTTGTTTCTGATCAACTTTGCCGTGGGCGTTGTCACCGGCATCACCCTGGAGTTCCAGTTCGGCACCAACTGGTCGCGCTACTCCGCCTACGTGGGTGATGTCTTCGGGTCGCTTCTGGCCATTGAAGCGTCCGTGGCATTCTTCCTGGAATCCACCTTTATTGGCATCTGGATTTTTGGATGGAAAAAACTGTCCAAAAAAGCCCACGCCACGGTCATGTGGCTGGTAGCCGGCGCCGGCAACGTCTCGGCAATATGGATTCTTCTGGCCAACGGGTGGATGCAGCATCCGGTGGGATTTACCATCCGGGACGGCCGGGCGGAGCTGACCGACTTTCTGGCCGTGGTGACCAACCCATTCGGTCTGCTGGAGATTGCGCATACGATTCCCTCCGCCTTCCTTCTGGCCGCTTTTTTCATGATGGGAATCAGTGCCTGGCACCTGCTGAAAAAACAACACGTCGATTTTTTCACCCGCTCTTTCAATATCGGGTTGGTTGTGGGGTTGGTCTCCTCGATCGTGGTGGCCATCACCGGTGACATGCACGCCGTTCACGTCACCCAGACCCAGCCGGCCAAGCTGGCGGCCATGGAATCTCACTGGGAGACCCAGACCCGGGCCCCCATCGTCATGTTCGCCATTCCTGATGAGAAGAACGAACGCAACGCGATCGAGATCGGCCGCCTGTCCGGCGCCCTGAGCTTCTTGGGCCATCACGACGTCAATGCGGCGGTGACCGGACTGAAGGACATCCCCAAAGATGAACGGCCGCCGGTACTGCCGACATTTGTCTCCTTCCGAACAATGGTGGCTTTAGGAACCCTTTTTCCTCTGCTTACGATCATTGGCTTGTTTTTGAAAAACCGCTTGATTGAATCCCGCTGGTACCTGTGGGTCATGCTATTTGCCATCCCGCTGCCCTACCTGGCGATCGAGATGGGATGGGTGCTGGCCGAAGTGGGCCGCCAGCCCTGGATTGTCTATGGCCTGTTGAAAACCGCCAATGCAGCCTCACCGGTGGCGGCCTCCCAGGTAATGACCTCCCTGGTGGGTTTCATCCTGGTATATGGCCTGCTGGGGGCCGCCGGCTTTTACCTCATCGCCGATTTCGCCAAAAAAGGCCCTAAACCGGCCGCGGCAGACGCCGAATCGGCCAATGGCTGAACCATTTACCAATACAGACAAATCACAGGGGTTATAAATGGAACTACAAACTGTATGGTTTTTTATCTGGGGCCTGCTCTGGGCGGTCTTTTTCATGACGGACGGATTCGACCTGGGTATCGGCACGCTCTACCCCTTCCTGGGCAAATCGGAACGCGACAAGCACATGATGATCCACGCCATGGGGCCGCTGTGGGACGGCAACGAAGTATGGCTGCTCACCGCCGGTGGCGTCACCTTCGCTGCCTTTCCGTTGGTCTATGCGGTGATGTTCTCATCCCTCTACTCGGCGCTGATGCTGATTCTCTTCGCCCTGATCCTGCGCGGCGTCTCCTTTGAGTTCCGCAATAAAGTGGATAGTCCGGCATGGAAGCGGGTGTGGGACACCTGCATTTTCGTGGGCAGTTTTTTACCGGCACTGCTGTTTGGTGTGGCCTTTGGCAACATCTTCAAAGGCATCCCCTTCGACCAGGACGGCATCTACCTGGGAACCCTGTTCACCCTGCTCAATCCCTACGGCCTGCTGGGCGGCGTGTTGTTTCTGTGCCTTTTCCTGGTCCACGGCGCCCTGTGGCTCACCGTGCGTGCCGACGGCGATTTGGCCCAACGGGCCGAAAGCCTGGCCGGCAAGCTGTGGCCGATACTCGCCGGCGTGGCGGTCGTCTTTCTGGTGGCGAGTTACATCTTCACCCCGCTGTACAACAATTACCTGACCAGCCCGGTCCTCTTCCTGGTACCGGCCATCTCCGTTGCCGCCATCGTGGGAGTCAAGTACTTTCTGATGCAAAAAGCCTTTTTCAAGGCATGGCTGGCTTCAGCGGCCACCATCGTGTCGTGTACATTTTTCGGCGTTATCGGGCTGTTTCCCAATCTGTTCCCATCCAGCATCGATGCCGCCTACAGCCTGTCGGCCTATAACGCCTCGTCAAGCCCGTTGACCCTGAAGATCATGCTCATCGTGGTGCTGCTGTTCGTGCCCGTGGTACTGGCTTACCAGATCTATGCCTACAACCTGTTCAGCGTCAAGGTGACCGACGACGACCTGGCCCATGAAGAGATGTATTGATCGATCACAAGACAACCGCCGTTTCTGCCCGGCAGCTTACCGATCGGCGCGGCGGGCAAGCTTAAAGCACTCGAAAAAAGTCGCATTTCCAACGGCTTCGAAAAAAGCCCGAGATCAAGGCTTGCAAATCCTTAAGGAATGCGGCGTACTTGTTGTACGCCGCAATGACGAGGGATGAAGCCTAACGCAGATATCGGACTTTTTCCGAAGCCGCAACCTTAAACGGAGCCATACATGAACCGCCATATCTCTATGATCACCCTTGTCATCACCCTGATTCTCACCTTCTGTATGGCTGCAACCCATGCCGCCAACCAGGGGCCGGATCGCATCGACATTTACGGTGGTCGATCGGGCAAGGTGCCCTTTCCCCACGCCCAGCATCAAGACCGTATCAATGACTGCAACGTTTGCCACAGCGTCTTTCCCCAAGAAACCGAGGCCATCAGGAAGATGAAGGAGAAGGGAATGCTGAAGCCGAAAAAAGTGATGAACCTCCAGTGCATCAAGTGCCACAAGGAGGAAAAAAAGACGGGCAAACCCCATGGCCCGGTGACCTGTTCCACCTGCCATGTCAAATCGTAGACAACCATGCTGATATTAGGACTTCAGGGCAGCCCGCGCAAAGGCGGAAACACCGACACCCTTCTGGCATCCTTTCTGGAACGGGCCGGCGAGGCGGGCGCTGCCGTTAAAACCATCCAGGTGGCCCGGGCCGGCATTGTGCCATGCATCGGCTGTGGATACTGTGAAACCCACGGCACCTGCGTCATTGCCGATGATCCCATGTCAACGGAAGTATACGGCCTGCTGTGACAAGCAGATCTGGTGGTGGCCGCAACCCCGGTCTTTTTCTATGGCATCTCCGCCCAGCTCAAAGTCCTCATCGACCGCTGCCAGACCCTCTGGTCGCGAAAATACGTGTATAAACTGAAGGATCCGCTGTCGGCCACCCGAAAAGGACTGCTGCTCAGCGTCGCGGCGTCAAAAGGGCGCCAGCTGTTCGACGGCATCCACCTGACCACCCAGTACTTCTTCGATGCCATCGACGCCCAGTTCAGCCACGCGCTGACTTACCGGGGTGTTGAATCCAAGGGTGCGATCCGCCATCACGAGGGTCTGGCCGCGGACATTGACGAGACCATCCAGAAAACCGTCCTGCCCCTGGTCAAGCGCAAGCACGTACTCTTCATCTCACCGACAGGCGCCTGCCGGGCGCCCATGGCGGCGGCCATAGCCCAGGAGCGTTTCGGCGACGCCATCCGCACCGGATTCGCCGCCCCGCGACCGGCGCCCGAAATGTCAGCGCCGATGAGCCGGTTCATGCAGCGGGTCGGCGTGGACGTGGGCTACCGCATCCCGCAGACCTTTGAACAGGCCCTTTTCGGCACCACCCCCGATCTGACCGTAGCCATCGGCGATGGTGCCGATACCATACCGATTCCGGGCATAAAAACGGTGCAATGGTCCCTGCCTGAGCCGACTTTACCCGATGAGGACGCCATGAACCGCCTGCGCCGGGCGATTGAAGCCAAACTCGATGTGCTGATGCAATCGTTATAATGAACTGAAATAAAAAAAGGAGACAAGCATGGCCGAACCCCACGAAATGTACCAGTGTCAGACCGCAAGCTGCGGGTATATCTACAACCCCGACAAGGGAGACCGCAAGGGCAAGATCGCCAAGGGAACCTCCTTTGACGATCTTCCCGACGACTGGAAATGCCCCATCTGCGGCGCCGGGAAAAAGATGTTCAAACCTTTGGGATAGTCGCCGTAAATTTCAATTAGACACCACGAGACCCTTCATGGTAAGGAAAGGGATTCCTACTTCAACATGAACGCATCATGCATGATGGCATGTGTTACCATTAACGCTTAACTTTACGGAGGTAAAAATGGACAGGTATGTTTGCACACTCTGCGGCTATGTTTACGATCCCGAAGCGGGGGACCCTGACAACGGCGTGGCTCCCGGCACCAAATGGGCGGATGTGCCCGGGGACTGGGAATGCCCGGTCTGCGGAGCGGGTAAAGACGATTTCGAAAAAGAGGAGTAGTCCACCGCTTCTGGACGGAATCTACTCTTTTTCAACCACCGGCATCGGATGCCCTTTTTCTGCTCACGGGAAAAGGGCATTTCACTTATGGTTGACCGGCGAGTCAACAGAACCACCGGCTGATGGGGTCAGTCAATCCGATCTCGTCTGCCGGCATGGATCCACCCTACCGCCCAGGAGGGCGGGGGCTAACAGCAACAGGAATGATTATATGCGACCGACTAAAATTGCACACGGCGTCTATGATGTCGGCGTCATCGACTGGAACATCAGAGATTTTCACGGCTACTCCACCGACCGGGGAACCAGCTACAACGCCTATCTGGTCATGGACGAAAAGGTGGCCCTCATCGACACGGTGAAGGCACCTTTTGCCGACCAGCTGATCGGCAACATCTCCCAGATTATCGATCCCAAAAAGATCGACGTGGTGGTCAGCAACCACACCGAAATGGACCACTCGGGTGCGCTGCCGCAGGTCATGCACCGGGTGGGAACAGACAAGCCGCTGTATTGTTCCAAGATGGGAGCCAAAAACCTGGCCAGCCATTTTTCCAACGCCTGGAACTATCACCCGGTCGAAGAGGGCGAAGCACTCTCCCTGGGCCAGCGCACCCTCACTTTCATGGAAACGCGCATGATCCACTGGCCGGACAGCATGTTTACCTACCTGAAGGAGGATCACATCCTCTTTTCCAGTGACGGGTTCGGTCAGCATTACGCCGGGTTCGACAAATTCGACGACCAGGCCGCCACAGACCTCATGGAGCAGGCCAAAAAATACTATGCCAACATCCTTTTGCTCTATGCGCCCCGCATTTTGAAGCTGATGGAGAAGGTGGCGGCGTCGGGGATTCAGATCGACATGATTTGCCCGGACCATGGCGTCGTCTGGCGCAAAAATCCCGGCAAGATCCTTGACGCCTACCTGAGATGGAGCCGGCAGGAGCAGGAGAAGAAGGCGGTGGTGGTCTATGACACGATGTGGAACAGCACGGACCTCATGGCTCGGGCGATTGCCGAGGGCCTTGCCCAGGGCGGCGCGGCCGTCTCCATGATGCCGCTCCGGGGATCCCACCGCAGCGATGTGATCACACAGATTCTCGATGCGGGGGCGTTGATCGTCGGCTCCCCGACG
>NZ_JBFELV010000342.1:0-5510 GCF_041551955.1 Desulfosarcina sp. | reverse complement strand
GTAGCAGCGAGCTGCTGCATGCATCATAACATCAATAAACATGCCAGGGCAAAAAAACACGCTTCAGCCGATGGCATTGATATTGCTTTTGTTGTTATGATAAGTCATATTTCATAAACTTCAAATTACCGGGAGGCTATTCATGGGTCATAAACGATACCACATCAAATCCGCCTGTCCCCAATGCGGGTGCAGCTTTGCGCAGGTGTTGTCCAAAGAAGAGCTCAAGGAACGCTATGGAGATGCGCCGAACATTGAACTGGAATGCGGTGAATGCATGCTCCAATTCGAAGCCGAACGCAAAAGCGCCTGCCCGGAGTGGGACGACGAGTGCCGCCTAAAGGAAGGAAAGGCCTGACCCGCCGGGCGTTTCGTTGTTT
This sequence comes from Desulfosarcina sp., assembly GCF_041551955.1. Taxonomy (GTDB): domain Bacteria; phylum Desulfobacterota; class Desulfobacteria; order Desulfobacterales; family Desulfosarcinaceae; genus Desulfosarcina. Next base: position 5,130 of record NZ_JBFELV010000342.1, on the reverse strand, counting down.
TTTAGGTTGACAGTACACCGTTGAAGTGGGCATTTACCGGATACCATCGTTTCTGGTCAATACCCATGTTGAGACACCCCGAGGTCGGGAAAGAAAGGCAGATCCTACCATGAGCTACGATTATAACGCGGATGATGTATTTGAGATGGCTGAGCAGATCGAAAGAAACGGCGCCGTCTTCTATAGAAAGGCCGCCGCAGACGTCCAAGACCCGGACGCTAAAAATTTTCTCTCGGACCTGGCTGCTATGGAAGACAGCCACGAAAAAACCTTTTCCACCATGAGAAAAAAGCTCACAGAATCAGAGAAAACATCGACCGTATTTGATCCGGGAGGCGAGGCCGCATCGTACCTCAAGGCCCTTGCCGACACCCGCATCTTTTTCGAAAAGGAGATCGATACCCAATCCCTGCAGGCCATTCTGAAAGCCGCCATCCTGGCTGAAAAAGATTCGATTGTATTTTATTTGGGCATGAAAGACCTGGTTCCGGATGGCTTGGGCCGGTCCCGCCTGGACGGCATCATCAAGGAGGAGATGTCCCACATCAACCTGCTCAGCCGCCGTCTGATCGCCACCGCGTAACCGGTCGTGATGGTCTGTCGTTTTAACAACGGGGGGCGCCCTGGGCTGAATGGCTCCAACGCTTCCCAAGGCCCTCCTCTGTTTTTGGTGTTTCGGCTGTTGCCTGAGACACCAGTGTGCCACGTTCGCACCTGATACGCTTATCCATCCTGTCGAACACTGGGCGGAAACCATTTGAAAGAAAGGCAATCTGATGAGAACCCATTGCCTGCAACTGGCACTCGCTCTGGTCATGTTCGCCCTGCCCGCTATGGTATTGGCGCAGAAGACGCCAGTGGTTGGGCAGCGGCTGGTTGGCATTCGCCTGGACGTTCCCGAAACAACTGAGGTGCGCGCCTATCTGGGAATCACCGAAGGCGGCAGCTTCGATCCCTCGACCATCGCCGGACAGCTGCTCATCATCGAGTTTTTCAGCATGTATTGTCCCCACTGCCAGCGGGAGGCACCGGCCGTCAACCGCCTGTATCAGGCCATCGAAGCGTCGGAGGCCTTGCGTGGCCGGGTGAAAATGATCGGGATCGGGGTCGGTAATTCCGCCTATGAAGTCGATCATTTTCGCAAACATTATCAGATCGCCTTTCCCCTGTTCCCCGACGAAAACTTTGTCGTCCATCAATCAGTGGGTGAGGTCCGCACCCCGTTTTTCATCATCGCCGACATCGGGCCGAGCGACAGGGGCCGGGTCCTGTGGACCGGTGCCGGAAACATGGACAAGGTGGAAACCTTCATCAACCGCCTGAACGGCTTTTTGAGCCTGGACTGATTGTCACGTTTCCAATACACCACACCGTCCCGCGCCGGTCTCAAAAAGACCGGTTGGTCAAATCGCCAAATAAATGTTGAAATGACTCGAATGGAATTTCAACTATGGTAGAATCGATAAACGATGGTAAGCTGTTGAAGCACGTAATGGGGTGCGCCGCCATGCTGTTGGCTGCGATCGTTGCTGGCCCATGCGGCGCCCAGGAAACAATCATGCAAACCATGATCTATGATCCCGGCCGGCTCAAGCCGGTGGACAGCGTGTTGAAGGTCGAAGTCGGCGATCCGGCGCCGCCATTTTCGCTGCCGGCCCTGACGGGTGAAACCATTTCCCTGGGGCAATACCGGGGAACCCACAACGTCGTGATCTCCTTTGTTCCTGCCGCGTGGACGCCGGTTTGCTCGGATCAATGGCCCGGCTACAATATTGTCAGAGACATTTTCGAGCGGCACGATGCGGTCCTGCTCGGCATCACCGTCGACAATCTGCCCACCCTGCATGCCTGGACCCGGCAGATGGGAGATCTCTGGTTTCCCGTCCTGTCGGACTTCTGGCCCCACGGTGAAGCGGCGGGGCGGTTTGGCGTGCTGCGCGCGGACGGAACCGCCGAGCGGGCGCTGTTCATCATCGACAAGGCCGGAACCATTCGCTTCATTTCCGTTTCCAATATCAATCGGCGCCCCGACCTGAAAGATATGGTGGATGCACTGCAGGCAATTCAATAACCCATGAACGACGAAACCGTCCCACGTGTCCTGTCTTACGAGACAACTATGTATCGCGAAAACATGAGACCTTCCATCACGGGCGTGTCAATCAATCATCACCAGAGATCCCGGACGCCTCCCTTACCACGCGGATTTGCAAGCCAACCAGTACGATGGGCGGCCCAGGGGCGCATTAGAAGCGTCTTTCGAGTATTTTCTTGAGTTTGATGCGCTCATAAAAAGTCGCATTTCAGACGGCTTCGTAAAAAGACCGAGATTAAGGCTTGAGAATCCCGAGGAATGAGGTGTACTTACGGTACTCCGCAGTGACGAGGGATGAAGCGTAACGCAGCGATCGGACTGATTCCGAGGCCGTCAAGTTTGCTTGGCAACTTAACCATCACCGAGACTTTGGCACGTATCTTGATATTCCCAAGTAGTGATGCTGTCGGCGCTGCCTGACCGGCCGGCGACACCCAACCCCTTCGGAGAGCGTCAACCCGTGAAACCGTGTGACCACCATCTCAGACAAGTCATTCATCTGGCCGAACGCATGATCAAACTGGCCGACGAAGGCGACGACGACCGTGAGGACACCGGATGCGGCATTCTTTACGGCATGCTTCGCGACTCGGGTTACAAAATCAAGCAACTGGCCGAAGTGGAGAAACGCAACCACATCGCCAAAGGCTGGTGGGATGAAGGGTGCTGATACACGATCGGCGTCTACATGCTAAACCCTAAACATCGTTAAAGGAGGAAAACGCTTGGCATCGATTAAAGGAACACGGACGGAGAAGAACATTGTGACGGCTTTTTGTGGTGAATCACAGGCGAGAAACCGCTACACCTATTTCACCAAGCAGGCCAAAAAAGAAGGTTTTGTACAGATTGCAGACATTTTCGAAGAGACCGCCAATCAGGAAAAAGAGCATGCCAAGCGGCTGTTCAAACTGCTGGAGGGGGGCGACGTGGAGATCACCGGCGCATTTCCGGCCGGGGTAATCGGCACCACCGTCGAAAACCTCGCAGAAGCGGCCGGCGGCGAGAACTACGAATGGACCACCATGTATCCCGGATTTGCCAATGTCGCACGTGAAGAGGGCTTGGATCATGTGGCCTTCATTTTCGAGGCCATTGCCGTGGCTGAACGGCAGCACGAAAAGCGCTATTTGGACCTCAAAGCCAACATCGAAACCGGGCGGGTGTTCAACAGAGAGCAAAGCGTCACCTGGCGCTGCCGCAACTGTGGTTATCTCCATGAAGACACCACCCCCCCCGAGATGTGCCCGGCCTGTGCGCACCCTCAGGCCCATTTTGAAATTCTGGGAGAGAATTGGTAACCGGTGCGATCCCACGATTAACCGTTTGATTAACTTAGAAAAGGAGAAAAAAGATGGCGGAGAGATATGAGGTTTACAAGTGCGATCTTTGCGGAAACATCGTTCAGGTGCTCGTCGGCGGCGCCGGCGAACTGGTCTGCTGCGGTCAGCCCATGAAGAAGATGACCGAGAACACGGTCGATGCGGCCAAGGAAAAACATGTGCCGGTGGTCGAAAAGATCGACGGCGGCTATAAGGTTAAAGTGGGCAGTGTCGCCCACCCAATGGAGGAGAAACACTGGATCCAATGGGTCGAGCTGATCGCGGACGGCAAATCCTACTTCCAGTTTCTCGACCCGGGCAAGACGCCCGAAGCCGTGTTCAAAATCGATGCGGCATCGGTTTCCGCCAGAGAATACTGCAACCTTCACGGGTTGTGGAAAGCGTAGCCCCGATGATTTGAGGATACGGGAGACGGCGCCCCCCGGCTGCCGCCTCCCGTAAATCGGATCAACATCCACAAGGAGGTCCTCATGGGTAGCTGGAAATGCGGAAATTGCGGATATGAACTGCAGGCGGACAGGCCGCCTGAGAAATGTCCGTCATGCAAGGAAAAATGTGATTTTCTGGACAACACCTGTTACACGCCCGACTGCCAGTACGAAGGCAAGGATCCCAGAATCAAATAGGAAGAAAGGGAGCAGGAAATGGCAAAAGCGCTCATCGTGTATGCCACACGCACCGGCGAAACCGAAAAAATCGGCAATCTCATCGCCGAAGGGATTCGCTTCTCTGGCCATGAAGCAAATGTGGCCAAAGTGACCGAGATTAAAAAAGAGGAAGACCTCAAAGGGTTCGATGCCGTGGTGTTCGGCTCTCCGACTTACCACGGGGATATGGTCCAGGGGATGAAAACCCTGTTGTTCCTGGCCGAAAAGGCCGAGCTCGAAGGCAAGGTGGGCGGCGCCTTCGGCGCTTTTGGGTGGAGCGGCGAGGCCCCGGACCGCATTTTCGAGACCATGAAAAACATTTTCAAAATGAAAATGGTGAGCATTCCCTTGCGGCTCAAGTCGGCCAACCTGGGCGGTGGCCTAAAAATGGCCCAGGATTACGGACGGGAGATTGCCGAAAAATTGCCCTGACCATCGATGTCAACGGTTCACCACCAACACCCTATCCCAGATTGCAAAAGGAGGATGTCATGTCCACACCCCAACATTGCCCCGGCTACCAGACGTTCAAAACCCTGAAATCCTTTATCTGCAAGTGCCCTGAATGCGGCGAGAGCAAAGAGATCTTCTCGGACGAGTTCAACAAAAACCACACCTGCGCCAAATGCGGCAAGCCCATCGACTTCACCCAGTGCACGTTAGATGGGGGCGCTTAGCCTGCCGCCGGTTCGGTTTGCCGCCCCATTATCACTGCAACACCTTGGGTTCCACCCCCCAATGCCGGGCTGACTGACTTAAAGGGCGCCTGAAGGGTTGGGACCGCCTGAATGAACACCACAAATGATCCACTGTGTCCAGGGCAGCCGACCCCGTGGGTTGGTTGCTGCCATCGGTTCAAGGAGGATTTGGTATGGACGTTGTCATGTTATCCCGGCTCCAGTTTGCCGCCGCCACCATGTTCCATTTTTTGTTCGTCCCCCTGACCCTGGGGCTTTCCGTTTTGGTGGCATACATGGAGACCCGTTACGTGCAGACCGGTGATGAAACCTATCTGCGCATGACCAAGTTCTGGGGCAAACTCTTT
>NZ_JBFELV010000341.1:0-5528 GCF_041551955.1 Desulfosarcina sp. | reverse complement strand
TTGGCGACACTGGCCCAGGCCGTCCAGGCAAAGAACGCCGTCAGCTGATGGATCTCTTCAGGGTCGTCGATATAGTTGTCGGGAAGGCCCGAATTGACTATCGGGTGCTTGAAATAATCGGTCCAGACCGTGAGCTGCCTTTGGAAAGAGTCCTTTTCAGCATCGATGAATGTCAGATGTTTGGATGCGGGATCGTAACGGTTTTCTTTTAAAAGAATGGCCACCCGGGCATCTACCTGAGCCCGCTGGGATTCATCCAGTGCCGCCAAGTCCACGCCGAAATCCTGCCGGGCGATGGCCTTGCCGGTTTCCAGCGAGAGCTCATGCAGGTACTGCGCCGAAAAATCCGGGCCCAAGTAGGAGCCGTGGCCCCAGATCGAACCGTTCTGCATCAGGCCGTATTTTAAAAATACCTCCTGGCCCGTTTCGATATCCTGCCGGTCGAAGACGGCAGTGCCTGCGGAATCGACCACCTTTTCCGGAATAGGTGGCGCATAGCGGTAGGCCTGCACCGACATGAAAATCAGACCGATCATGCCGACCACGAAAACCAAGACAACACTGCGGCGCCACCATGGAGAGAGAACCGCGGTGTCAGATAGCTGCTCTTGCATAATAGTACCTCCTATTTTTTTGAGATGATCGGTTATAGGTTCAAACCATCGAATATCCTTTTCCCATATTCAACACATTGATCCCGGCCCTCGTCGCCCGGATTCCAGCAAATTGTCAATCCATCGTTGAGCAATTAAAATCTTTCATTCCTTGTATATGCATTCAACAGGGCATGTTTCGATAGCCTCATCAATACATGCCTCTGGACCGCCTTCCGGCTGTATAACAAATGCCTTTTCTACCTCCTCATCAAACCCAAACACATCCGGACAAAGCTCAACACAGCTCTCACACCCAATACATTCTTCAGTTTCAATGCAAACTTTTTTACTCATATTAGCTTTCCTTCCCATGAACGTCGGTGATCTGCTGATTGACCCCTCCCTGCGGCAAGCCGCAGGAAATGCGCTCGCTATTGCGGTTCAATGTACAACGATGCCCGCCTAAATGGGCGGGGCGATGGTGACCAACACCCTCAAATCGCTCACCGCACGAATCCCGTGAGGCTCACTGATATCGGAAATCAGCACATCTCCAACATTGGCATCCAATACCTTATCGCCTTCCCCTAAAAACTGCCCCTGGCCCTCGAGTACGGTTATGGCCACCTGGCCTTCTATATCGTGAGAATGAATGGGGAGTTCCTGACCGGCCTTGAAATTAAAATTGATCACTTTAATGTATGGTGATTCATGCACCAGAAAGTTCTTCATCGACCGCTCGTCAAAACTGTTTTCTTTAAAGACCTCAATTTTTTTTTGCATTTCGATCTCCCTTGCTTGGTAAAATGGAATTGGGTTTAAATCAATGTCCTGCATGCTCAGTCCCGCCCTTGATCTTGTCATGCAACCCTTCCACATAGTGGGTAAAGACCACATAATCGTTGACGAATTCACGACCGGCGTCAACGTTTTCGTCGGCATGTTTCTGAGATTCCAGCGCATTGTTATAACGCGCGACGATACCACTGGTCATGGCCTTACTTAGGATGCTGGAAAGCTCATCGACTGATCCGGAAGCAAGCGCCTTATCTGCCAGTGCGACGGCCGGGTCAACAGTTGTGCCGGGTTTAAGCCCCGTGTAGGGTGCCCCCTCTCCGGCCCGGTGGATTCTGACCAGGGTTTCGAAAAAATACATGTCGGCCAAATCCCGTGCCTGTCCGCCAAGTTTTCTGACTTCGATTGTTTTTTGAAAAGCGGCACGAATATTGGGTTCTTCTACACTGGACACCCATTTTAGCAGCGGGGTGACGTCGCCGGCCTCAAGCGCCTTCTGGGCAGTCGCCACAACAGGCCCATCCAGCGTATCGCAATGGGCCTCGGCCCGAATACTCCAAAAGAAAAGAATTTCGAAAACAACCAACAAAGCCAAAAAATGCCTGATTTTAATTAAATTCGTCATGTTATTTCCTCCCTTTAATGGGGCATCTATATGGACCCATTCGACACCCATCGTTCACGACAGGTAAATGCTTTCCATAGACTCAATCATCTGATGAAATGCTTCATGCTTACCGGGTCCGATTTTCTGCAATTCTATCGTCTCGAAACCCTCCCAGAGCTCCATCTGCTTTTCTTCGGAAAGGTTGTTGTCCGCAAGTACAAACAATACATTGTTTTCTTTATCTATATGATGATTCAACAGAGTAATGTATGCGCGTGCATGATGGATGAAATCGCCTGCCGCCTTTCGGTCTCCGTCCCGATATCTCACAAGGGCGGCCTTCATTTTCGCGACAGCATCACGTCCCTGCTGGTGTTCTTTGAGCATCACACCAATGGGCCCGCCTTCCCTGCTGACGCCGACTTCTTCCAACGCCGGAAACAGGAGTTCTTCTTCTTTACCGTGATGGCATCGATCAACGAAGGTGGTAAAAAACTCGATCAATTGTTCCAGATGGTCGGAGTTGGTTAATTCACCCGATTTTTCAGCTTCGTTGCAGATGCTATCCAAAACCCGCAGCGTAATTTTGACTGCCTCGTGTTCCATTTTTAAGTCTTCAATTGGTTTCATTTTGTATCTCCTTTGCAGAATTTGTTTTGCCTCACTGTTGAGCAAACCACATGCCAAATATTTTTTTATAAATTTCAAGCTATTATATGTAGTGTTATCATTATAATAACAGAAAAAGTGTTTTCAAATTAACAACCATGTTGTAATTATAAAAACTATGGAACAATTGGATACCATATTGTCAATGGCAGTTGATTTAACCACAGCCCTGAATGCCAAGGATCGCTATCAGCGGCTGCTCCATTCAATTGGACGGGTGATTCCCTACAATGCCTCAACGTTGCTTCGCCTTGAGGGTGACGTACTGGTGCCGATTGCAGCGACCGGGCTAAGGGCTGATGCAATGGGCCGCAGATTTGCACGCAGTGAACATCCTCGTCTGGACATCATTTGCAATGCAGATGGACCGGTGCTTTTCCCATCGGACACAACACTTCCAGATCCGTTTGACGGTCTATTGCGTGCGGATGCAAATGAGTTTCACCACATCCACGCCTGTCTGGGATGTCCATTACGCATGGAGGACCAGCTGATGGGTGTATTAACCGCCGATGCCAAAGACCCTCATAGCTTCGACCATCTCGAGCCGTCGTTTTTAAAGGCAGTGGGAGCCCTGGCCGGCGCCCAGATGCAAACCGTCAACCTGATTGAAGCCCTGGAGCAAAGCGCCAGGCGGCACGGGCAGATTGCAGCCGATCTGATGAAAGACGTTCAGATCGGCAAAGATAAGCAGATCATCGGCAGCAGCCCGCCGATGGTCCGGCTGCGCCGCGAGATCGAACTTGTCGCCCGTTCCGACTTTACCGTCCTGGTATTGGGTGAGACCGGCGTCGGCAAAGAACTGGTTGTTCGGGCGATCCACGCGGAATCCAATCGCAAAGACGGTCCGATGCTTTACCTCAACTGTGCCGCGATGCCCGAGACACTGGCGGATTCAGAGCTCTTCGGCCACACCAAAGGGGCGTTTACCGGTGCGGTCAAGGATCGGGCCGGAAAGTTTGAGGTGGCCGATAAAGGCACCCTGTTTCTGGATGAAATCGGCGAACTGCCCCTTTCCATCCAGGCCAAACTGCTGCGAGCCATCCAGGAAGGAGAAATCCAGCGTGTCGGGTCGGAAAAATTAATAACAGTCAATGTTCGCCTGCTGACAGCCACGAACCGAAACCTCGAAAGAGAGGTCGAGAAAGGAAACTTCAGGGAGGACCTTTTTCACCGTCTAAACGTGTATCCGCTCAGCGTTCCTGCGTTGAGGGATCGAAACGACGATATCCCGCTGCTGGCTGGATTCTTCTCCGAGCGCATGCAGCGGCGCCTGGGGCTTGGGCCGGTTCGGATCAGTACGGAGGCGATGGAGACGTTAAAGCGTTATTCCTGGCCAGGCAACGTGAGAGAATTGGAGAACATTTTATCACGGTCGATTCTCAAGGCCTCGGTGAATTCGCCCCTGGGGGAGCCGGTGATCGTCAGCCCAGTCAATCTGGGCGACGATCTGTCAGCGGCCCACACGCCTGCGCGACTTGATACTCAGCCATCGCCCCCGCCGCTAACATCCGGACAAACGCTGCGAGAGGCCACAAAAAACTTTCAGATACAGGTGATTCAACGTGTTCTAGATGCAAAAAAAGGAAACTGGGCTGCTGCGGCAAGGCAATTGGGAATGCATCGCAGCAACCTTCACAATCTAGCGACGCGATTGAAGATACGAAAAAAAGGCAACCGGTCCTAAGATCATCCAACGGGCTTCTTAAGCAGGGAATAAATCTTGACGGGCTCTTTTATTCCCTTGAGGTTTGCAAATCCACGATCAAAGCACGGCCAGACGCCTTCGATCATTTCTTTTGTAATTTCCCCGATGAGAATATCCCCGCCTTTGGCATGATCCGAGAGACGGGCGGCAATGTTGGTCACCGAGCCACTGGCCGTATAGGTCATCCGGGTATCCAGGGATCCTCTAAATCTTGTCATCCCCACAAGCGCACTGCCTGAATTGATACCGATATTTACCTCAATCGGCTGAAAAAAACGCTTCAGGGACTTGTTAAGCACCCGGTTTCGGTCGACGATTTCAAATGCAGCCTTGACGGCGTTAATCGCATTGGTTCGTGCATCATGATCTTTAAAAATGATCATGAGCGCATCACCCGATGTCTCGTTGATATCTCCATGTGACCGGTGGATCGGGTCAACAAAACTTGAAAACATTTTCTCAATGACTTCATTGACCTCGGCTTCCGGTCTGGTATTGTTGAGTTTGGTATATCCTTCAAGGTCCAAAAACAAAACACTGACCTGTTTCCTCTCTTTCTCCCGGGTCAGCATTTCCGGGTTCTTATCGACAATATTGCGCACGGATGCAGGCACAAATGGTGTAATGTTGGCCAGCATCCTGCTGATTCTGATTTTATCCTGGGTCATCTCCCAATGTCTCTTGGCATTGATGATAATCCCTTTGAGCAGCTGGGCACAATCGCTGATAAAAAAGAAATCTTTACGCGTGTATTTGGTAAACGGCTGGATGACGACACTGACCACAACCAAGACTCGGTTTTCAATCAAAACCGGCATGGCATATTCAGGCCCCACAGTGACAAGTGTATGATCCATCCTTCTAATTGGCTCGCTTTGGGAAACCACCACTGGTTTCTTCTTGGAGATCGCCTTTTGAACGGCGGGCCTGTCACGTTTGCAGGCCTGGCAACTGACCGGTGTCTCGTATAGTGCGCATTGAAGCGGGCTGGTATACTTTTCGGCATCGGGATCAAGCAGAAGGATACAGACCTCCATGGCATTGGGAATCAAGTTGCGCAATTCTCCCCTGACTTTTTCTATGATCTCATTGACTTCCATTAAAGGCGCCGTTTTTTTTATCAGGCTCTGCAGCGCCTCAAACCGCTCTTTAT
>NZ_JBFELV010000340.1:0-5529 GCF_041551955.1 Desulfosarcina sp. | reverse complement strand
TCCAGGGGTTGGTTCAGAATCTGATCAACAAAATTTTTTCCGATGGCCAATTGGACTATTGTGAACTGACCTTGAAAGACCTTCACCGAATTGCCTCAAGCTTCAACAAAATCTTGAATGGCATCCACCACCATCGCATCGAATACCAGGACAGCGCCAGCATGACTTCCGGAAAGGCGAAAAATGGAAGTACTGATCGAAAACCGGCAAAACCGCCGCAGGATGAAAAAACAAGAGATTCATACGACCGCCAGGCGCATTTTAAACGCCTTGGGCTATCCTGAAGCCCAGTTGTCCATTCTGATCGTGGATGACCCCCAGATGGCTGAATTCAATCTGACCTACCTGAACCATGTCGGCCCCACCAACGTCATCGCCTTTCCCATGCAGGAGGGCCCGTTTTCCGACATTTCGCCGGATCTTCTCGGTGATGTGGTGATTTCCGCCGACACGGCCTATCGGGAAGCCGTTGAGGCCGGCATGGAGATGACGGAGCGTTTCAACCAACTGCTGATTCATGGGATCCTTCACCTGACCGGCTACGATCACATCCATTCGGAAGAAGCGGCGGCGGTTATGGAACAAAAAAGCAACGAACTCATGGAACGGATTCGAGAGGAGGAATGAACATGGCAGGTCTGGCAGTCAATATCGATCATATCGCCACGTTGAGGGAAGCACGGAAAGCGAACTATCCGGATCCGGTGGCAGCCGCCGTAATCGCTGAACTGGCCGGAGCGGACGGCATCGTCTGCCATTTGCGCGAAGACCGGCGTCATGTTCAGGACCGCGATATCCGGCTGCTTCGCAAAATGGTCCAAACCAAGCTGATCCTGGAGATGGCAGCCACCTCGGAGATGGTGGGCATTGCCCTGGATGTGCGGCCGGAGTTGGTCACCCTGGTTCCCGAAAGCCGCGAGGAGATCACCACCGAAGGAGGAATGGACCTGATCGTTCACAACAACATCGGCGAGACCATCGGCGCCTTGCAGAACAATGGCATTCCCGTGAGCCTTTTCATCGACCCGGAGCCGGAGCAGATCAAGCTGGCTCACCAGGCCGGTGCCAACATGATTGAAATCCACACCGGTGTCTACTGTGAAGCCACCGGCAACGCCAAACGCAATCAGGCTTTCGCAAGAATCGTAGATGCCGCCAAACTTGCCAAAAAGCTCAAACTGGGCGTCAACGCCGGCCATGGGCTGTGCTACAAGACCATCAAGGCGTTCAGAGGGTTGTCGGAAATCGATGAGTACAGCATCGGCCACAGCATCGTTTCCCGGGCGGTGCTGGTGGGATTGGACCGGGCGGTGAGGGAGATGCGTGAATTAATCCGTGGGCTGTAGCATCTCGGCAGTCCAACGTTTTTCGTCATGCCGGTCGCGGATCAGGCCCGGGATGACCGATCCGGGAGCCAGAAATTCCAATCGCCAAAAACCAAATGACAAACAAATCAAAATAACCAAAATCAAAATTCCAAACCTTACGATCCTGAAGCAAGAATCTTCCAATCATTTTTTTGAGAAATCAAAATGACAATCAATCATTGTCTTTTTTCTTTTTTTGAGATTTGGATATTGTAATTTGGGATTTATTTGAGATTTGTTGATTGTGGTTTGCTATTTAAAATTTGGTGCGCGCGATTCGCGTTTCCTATTTTTTCAGGTCAGGCTCTCAAAATAATGTCTCGAGGAGAAAAAGATGTACTTGGTCACGGCAGATGAAATGCAGCGGATGGATCGGGCGACGATCGAGTCATTTGGTATCCCGGGCCGTGTACTGATGGAAAATGCCGGCCGGGGGGCGACGGCTTTTTTCCTGGAGGCCGTCTACCGCGACCACCCCGGCAGCGTGGGCATTGTTGCCGGACGAGGCAACAACGGCGGAGACGGATTTGTCATGGCTCGGTATCTCCACCAGAAAGGCATCCGGACGACGGTGTTCCTGCTCTCCCAAAGCGACCGGGTCAAAGGGGATGCCGCAGCCAACCTGAAACTGCTGGAACCCATGGGCGTACCGGTGGTGGAATTGGCCGACGCAGCGGCCTTCGAATCCCGCAAGCTGCTGATGCGTCACCAGCACACCTGGATCGATGCGATCCTGGGTACGGGTCTTTCATCGGACGTACGGGGATATTTCAGGACGATAATCGATTTCATCAACCGGCAGGATCGGCCTGTTTTCGCCGTGGATATCGCCTCCGGTCTCGACTCGGACACCGGGCGGGTCTGCGGCGCAAGCATCCAGGCCGCCGCCACGGCCACCTTCGGCTTTGCCAAGGTCGGCCAATTGTGCTATCCGGGACGAACCTTTACCGGTCGGCTGAAAATAATCGACATCGGCATCCCTTTTCACCTTGCCCAAAAAGCAGGCTGCCGGCAGCACCTCATCACGCCCGGGGCCCTGAAGAACGACATCCCTCGTCGATCGGCAACGGTTCACAAAGGCCACACGGGCCATCTGTTGATCCTGGCCGGTTCTCCCGGGAAAACCGGGGCCGCCGCCCTGACCGCCGCGGCCGCCGTGCGCACGGGAGCGGGATTGGTGACACTGGGTGTCCCCAACTCACTGAACCCGGTGCTGGAAACCATGGTCACGGAAGCCATGACCGTCGGATTGCCCGAGACGGCAAACGGTGTCCTGGACGAAGCCGCCCACGAATCCATTACTTCTCTGATCGAGGGAAAACGCTGCCTGGCCATGGGGCCCGGGTTGGGGACCCACCCATCGACGGGCCGGCTGGTCGGGCGATTGATCGAAGAGAGCCCCGTTCCCCTGGTCGTCGATGCGGACGGCCTGAACCTGATTGCAGCGGAACCTTCCGTGCTTTCCAGGCAGCGATCACCCATCGTGCTCACGCCCCATCCCGGAGAGATGGCCAGGCTCAGCGGCCATTCAACGGCGGACATTCAGGATGACCGCATCGGCCATGCGCGCGCATTTGCCGAACGGCATCAGGTGTATCTCGTGCTGAAAGGGGCAGCCTCGGTGGTCGCCCGACCGGACGGCACCGTATTCGTCAATGCCACCGGCAATCCGGGTATGGCCGCCGGCGGGATGGGAGATGTGCTAACCGGCCTGATCGCCGGCCTGATAACCCAGGGCATGGCGGCCGGTGCTGCCGCCCAAACCGGCGTGTACCTCCATGGGAGGGCTGCAGACCGGATGGCGATAAAAAAGGCACCGGTCGGCTACCTGGCCACGGAGGTCGTCGATACCCTGCCGGAGGCGATGGATGAACTTCTCACCGGCGGGGAGCATCTTTCCTGGCCCGAAAGGGACACTCTGCTCAATTCGTCGGGTCATAGCGGGAAATAAATCACCATTACCAACGGTCAAATGAACATCAACCCATCAACCCAACATCACCAAGATGCCCGTGAGCTCGAGACCCATGCACACGATCAAACCGTCGCCCTGGGCAGAGCCATGGGCCGACGGATGAATCGCGGCCTCGTCCTTCTGCTGTTCGGCGACTTAGGCAGTGGTAAGACGGCATTTGCCCAAGGACTGGCCCGCGGTTTGGAGGTTCCGCCATCCTTTACCGTCACCAGCCCCACCTACACCCTGGTCAACGAATACCCCGGCAGGCTGCCTTTTTCTCATGTGGACCTTTACCGCCTGCCGACACCTGTGGATCCGGATGAAATCGGGCTGTTGGATCTTTTCAGCGAAGGCGGCATCGTGGCTGTCGAATGGGCCCAGCGGCTGCACCCGGCAGACCGGCCCGCCTGCCGGATGGACCTGTTTTTTACCGTCACCGGCGATAATGACCGGTCGATCCGCATAATTGCGTATGGACTTGACCCATCGGATCTGCTAAATGACATCGACGTTTAGGTTGCCCCTCCATAGAGGCTTGGATTTGATACGCTTTCTCGACTGTTGAAGGTGAACCACCATGGCATTGATCGTTCAAAAGTTCGGCGGCACATCGGTCGCCGACACCCAACGAATCCGAAACGTCGCCGCCCGTGTGCTCAAAACCCATGAAAAGGGGAACGACGTCGTGGTCATCCTGTCAGCCATGGCCGGTGTGACCGACCGCCTTATCGGTCTGGCGAACGAAGTCACCGAAACCCCGGACCGGCGAGAACTGGATGTACTGCTGGCCACCGGTGAACAGACCACCGCTGCATTGCTGGCCATGATGCTCAAGGGAATGGGACACAAGGCCCAGAGCCTGCTCGGGCACCAGGCGGAAGTGGTCACCGACTGCGAATACGGCAATGCCCGCATCCTGGAGATCGGAACGGACAGGATCAAGCGCCTGCTGGTAGACCGGAACATCGTCGTGGTCGCCGGCTTTCAGGGCACCGACATCCAGGGCAATATCACCACACTGGGCCGCGGCGGGTCAGACACGTCGGCAGTGGCCTTCGCCGCCGCCTTGAACGCCGACGTATGTGAAATCTATACGGATGTGGACGGTATTTACACGGCGGATCCCAACATCTGCCCGCGGGCGAGGAAGATCAAGGAGATCTCCTATGACGAGATGCTGAACATGGCCAGCCTCGGCGCCAAGGTCCTGCAGATCCGTTCGGTGGGATTCGCCAAAAAGTACAATATCCCCGTACATGTCCGATCATCATTTTCAGAGGAGGAAGGCACCATGGTTGTTCAGGAAGAATCCGTCATGGAGCAGCTGGTCGTTTCCGGGGTCACCCATGACCTGAACCAGGCGCGCATTACCCTAAAAAAAGTTCCCGACCAGCCGGGGGTCGCGGCCAAGATATTCTCACCCATCGCCGAGGCGGGAATCCTGGTGGACATGATCATCCAGAACACCCGCGCCGCCGGTCAAACCGATCTGACCTTCACCGTACCCAAGGCGGACTATAAGCGGGCCATGGAGATGCAGCAGCGCCTGGCGGAAAAAATCGGAACGGAGGAGGTGTTTGGCGACCCCCATATCGCCAAGGTATCGGTCATCGGTGTGGGAATGAAAAACCATTCCGGGGTGGCCTCGCTGATGTTCAACGCCCTGGCCCGGGAAAACATCAACATCATCATGATCAGCACATCCGAGATCCGAATCTCCTGCATCATCGAGGAAAAGTATACCGAACTGGCCGTCAGGGTGCTGCATACGGCATTCGGGCTGGACAGAGAAGATTGACGGATTCGTCAACGAACTTAATGAAGTACTTCTCACCCGGACAAATCCGTTTCGTTCTCGTAATCTGCGCCGTGGTGCTGGCTACAGCCCTGTGGCGCTATTTTTCTGCTTAGCCCGCTTGCAACGCACCCACTGTTCATTCAGAAATGTTGATGAACTCGTAATAAGTCACATTTCCGACGGGCTCGTAAAAAGTTCGAGAGCAAGGCTTGCAAATCCTGAGAATACCGCTATCGCGGGTGCCGAAGGCAGCGTACTTACGGTACGCCGCAGTGACGAAGGATGAAGCGTAACGCAGATATCGGGCTTTTTACGAATCCGTCAATCTTCTCTGTCCAGCCCGAATGCCGTATGCAGCACCCTGACGGCCAGTTCGGTATACTTTTCCTCGATGATGCAGGAGATTC
>NZ_JBFELV010000339.1:0-5531 GCF_041551955.1 Desulfosarcina sp. | reverse complement strand
GCTCCCCCAGAGGGAAATGCGCTTATTAGGTGAGGGATGAAGATGGACAACGCGAAAGATTGGTTTGGATACGACAGCCTGGCCTTTTTCGGGAGGGTCAACGCCTCGATTTCCCATGAGCTGAAAAACGTCATGGCCATCATTTCCGAGACGGCCGGGCTGCTCGGCGACTTGTCGGAATTGGCCCGGGGGGGGAAATCCATCGACCCCGAAATGCTCACCAGCAGCACCGACAGCATCATCGAGGAAATCCAGCGGGGGTTCACCACCATCCGACAGATGAATCGGTTTGCCCACAGTGTCGATACCCCTGTCGCATCCGTCGATCTGATGGAAATCCTGGACCTGGTTTGCAACCTTTCCGGCTACCTGTCCTTTGCCGGGAAAACCAACCTGCACGCTGGCGCAGGGACAGCCGCCATGGCGCAGACCTGTCCGTTCATTCTCCAGGCGATCCTTTACCAGGCGATGGTCCATATTTTCCAGAATACCGGTCCGCGGGCAAAACTGGATATATCCGTTCAATCCAATACCGAATCGAACTGGCGGATCTGTTTTTCCGGATTCAGTTTCAAGGAACTGGAGGTGTTCTCCGATGACCGCGTCAATCACATGGCGGCATCGATCGGCGTTTCCATTCGCTGGAACCGCACTTCGGATTGCCTGGAAATTGATGTTCCGATCTCCTTTGGGTTTGCTCAGGGCAATGGCGCGGCTGGATGATGGCCGGAAATAGAACTGCGGTGACCGGGCAAGGGTCTCAGCAACGCAAAATTTAAGGATAGGAGTGGCACATGGTGGTAAAGGTACTCCCTTTTTTGGCGTGGTTCAAAAACTACGACAAGGCATCCCTGCAACTTGACGCGCTTTCGGGCCTGACCGTGGCTCTGGTTCTGATCCCCCAGTCCATGGCATATGCCCAGCTTGCGGGATTGCCCGCCTATTACGGGCTTTACGCCTCTTTTCTGCCGCCGATGATTGCCGCACTGTTCGGTTCCAGCCGCCAGCTGGCCACCGGGCCGGTGGCGGTGGTCTCCCTGATGACAGCGGCATCACTGGCGCCGCTGGCCACCGCAGGCAGCCCCGGATACATCGCCTATGCCATTTTATTGGCCCTGATGATCGGCCTATTTCAGTTGTCACTGGGCATCCTGCGGCTGGGACTGGTGGTCAATTTTTTATCACACCCTGTGGTCAACGGCTTTACCAACGCCGCCGCCATCATCATCGCTTCCTCTCAGCTGTCAAAAATGTTCGGTGTCTACGTCGACACCGCGCCGCACCATTACGAAACCATCATCCACGTTGTCGAGGCAGCCACCCACTACACCCACTGGCCGACCCTGCTGATGGGGGCGTCTGCTTTCGGTGTTATGTACGGCCTCAAGTGGCTTTCGCCGCGAATCCCCAATGTCCTGGTGGCCGTGGTCATCACTACGATCATCTCTTGGGCCACTGGGTTCGAACACGACCGCTTCGTTGATATCGATGCCATTGAATCCGCTTCTGTGCGCCAACTGATCGAGTCGTTCAATAACGCCACCGCAGCCCTGCCACCCCTTTCCGAGGGACGAACCCACTTCGGTGAAGCGTTGGAAAACGCCAGGAAGAGCCACGACGAGATCGGCGTTCTGGATGCTGCGCACAATGTGGACGTGGTTAACCTGAATATTTCACACCTGCAAGAGGATGTTCACCGCTACCGGGAGCAGATCCGGTCGATCCTACTTGCCGGTGTTGCCCAGGTGGATGGATCCTTTATTTTTTATCCTAAAGATAAGGTCCCTGCCGGCCTGGAAAGCGACGGGCTCACATGGCGCATCAAGGTCGGCAACGAAGCGTTGGACACCGGCCGTCTCAAGATGATGGGCGGCGGCGCCGTGGTCGGCACCATCCCCAGAGGCTTGCCGACGCTGAGCGTACCGCCGATCAACTTCGGGGTCATGCTTCATTTGCTGCCTTTTGCCGCGATTATCTCGTTGTTGGGTTTCATGGAAGCGATTTCGATTGCCAAGGCCATGGCCGGCAAGACCGGACAACGACTCGACCCCAACCAGGAACTGATTGGTCAGGGGTTGGGCAATATCTTTGGCGCCATCGGTAAGAGTTATCCCACATCCGGCTCCTTTTCACGTTCGGCGGTCAATCTGCAAGCCCGGGCCGTCAGCGGATTATCAAGCGTTTTTACCAGCTTGGCCGTGGTGATCGTACTTTTATTTTTTACGCCGTTGCTCTATCATCTTCCCCAGGCCGTACTGGCCGCCGTCATCATGATCGCTGTTATCGGTTTGCTGAACGTTTCCGGTTTTATCCATGCCTGGAAGGCCAAATGGTATGACGGCGCGATCTCCATCATTTCGTTTGTCAGTACCTTGGTATTCGCCCCCCACCTGGATAAGGGCATCATGATCGGTGTCGCGCTATCCCTGATGGTTTTTCTTTACAAGAGCATGCGCCCCAGGGTGGCTTTCTTGTCCCGGTCGGAAGACGAGGCGCTGCGTTGTGTGACAACCCACGCATTAGAGGAGTGCCCCTATGTGACCCTGGTACGTTTCGACGGCCCCCTGTTTTTTGCCAATGCCAGCTACCTGGAAGACACGATCACCGAAATGATACGCAGCAAGGAGGGCCTCAATCATATCCTCCTCGTTTCCAATGGGATCAACGATATCGATTCGTCTGGCGAAGAGACCCTGTCGCTGCTGGTGGATCGGGTCAGGAGCAATGGAATCGACATTTCGATGAGCGGGGTGAACGAGACGGTCATGGAGGTGTTCAGCCGCACTCACTTTCTGGCGAAAATCGGTGAGGATCATCTTTTCCCGACTATGGAAAAAGGCATCGTCGCTATCCATGGATCCGCTCACGAGCATGACCCGGAAGCGAATTGTCCCCTGTTAAACGCTTGCCGACTTGTTGAAGCCTAAAGGAGGATTTACCCATGCCAGTCATTACCATATTCAGCGGCAGCTACTGCAACGATGAACAGGTCGTCCGGGAAATCGGTTCGCGAACCGGCTATCGGCTGATTTCGGACAAGACAATCGTTGCCGAAGCCAGTCGCCTTTCCAATATCCCTGAAAACCGGATCGAGCGGGTGTTTGCCGAAAAAACATCGGTATTCAACCGCCTGACCCGTGAGCGGGAGCGTTCGTTGGCGTACCTTCGGTTGGCCCTGGCCAAAAACCTTACTGAAGACGACCTGATTATCTGCGGTTTTGCCGGACAGCTTATCCCGCGCGCCATCAATCATGTGCTGCGGGTCTGCCTGATTGCGGATATGAATTCGCGAATCGCTGTCGCCGCCAACCAGCACCGGCTCGCCAAACCCGAGGCCCTTAAAGCCATCCACCGTGACGATGCGAAGTGTGCCGCATGGGTGTATAGGCTTCATGGCGCTAACGATCCATGGCGTAACTCCCTCTACGATATCACCTTTCCAACCGACAAAGCATCGCCGGACGAAATTGCCGACATGGTAGAAAAAAACATCAACGCTTCCGTCATCAAACTTGCCGGTCGCTCCCAAAAGGCGGTAGATGATTTCAAAATCGCCGCCCAGGTGGAGGTGGCTCTGGTCAAGAAAGGCCATGCCGTTGGGATCGACGTCCGGGAAGGCGCCGTCGCCCTGACCATTAACAAGCACGTGTTGTTGCTCAGCCGCCTGGAAGATGAACTCAAGGGTATCGCCGCCCGGGTGCCGGGGGTGATGTCAGTTGAGACCAAGGTGGGGCCCGGCTATTACCAGACCGATGTCTACCGGCGCCAGGATTTTGAAGCCCCATCGAAGATCCTGCTGGTGGACGATGAAAAAAAATACGTTCAGACGCTGTCCAAACGGTTGATGATGCGCGAACTGGAGTCGGCGGTGGTCTATGATGGCGAATCGGCCCTTGAACTGGCCCGGGAGGACGAACCCGATGTCATGATTTTGGACCTCAGGATGCCAGGCATCGATGGCATCGAAGTGTTGCGCCGCGTGAAAAAGACTCACCCGGCGATCGAAGTTATCGTTTTGACCAGCCAGGGATCGGAAACCGATAAAAAAACGTGCATGGAGTTGGGTGCATTTGCCTTCCTTTCAAAAACGGTGGATATCGAGGAATTGAGCAAGACCATTAAGGCCGCTAAAGAGAAAATCCGTCAAGATAGAGAGGGCCGGCAGTCGAACCAGGCGGATGGCTGACAGACGCCGCACGGGTGTGCCGACCCGGTATGGATAGACAGATGCTGGCGGCGCCAGTGGGTCTGCTCTTGTATAAAGAACAATTTTTTTTTAACCCACACAAGTGGAGGGTGTCATGGAAACGGACAACACAATTAAAATTCTCTTGGTCGATGACGAAATCAAATTCTTGAAGGCGGTTTCGGAGCGGCTGTCCATCAAGGGTTTCGACGTGACGACGGCCGCTAACGGAGACGAGGCGATCGATGCGGCCAATAAAGGGGGGTTCGACGTGGCGGTATTGGATTTACAGATGCCGGGCACCGACGGTGCGCAGGTTCTGAAAATTCTCAAAAGCAACCATAAATTCATCGAGATCCTCATGCTGACCGGGCACGCCACGGTGGAATCCGCTGTGGAATGCACAAGGCTCGGCGCCTTTAAATACCTGGAAAAGCCATGCGATACCAACAAACTGGTGGAGGCACTTAAAGAGGCCTACCAGGCCAGACTGCAAAAGAAGTTTGAAAGCAATCTGAAGCGAATGGAAGCGATTCAGAAAATGTCCATGAATCAATCCCCGCTGGGGCTGCTCAGGGAAATGGCGAAGCTGGATGATAACCGCAAATAAGGGCGTTGACCGGCGTTTTAATTTGTCGGCTCTACCGGACAATTGCGGTCAAAGATGATCAATAACCATGTGATCCGAACCAATCGCAAGTCAAGCCGGTTTGGATCCATAACACCAACCTTCACATAAAAAGGAACCTGTAATGAGAAGATCGTTTAAGGTACAATCCACTGTGGTCACAGTTTTTGCTTTTATTGTTGTATGCATGGTTATTGGCTGCGGCAACGGAGAAAAGTTGGAAACACAGCTCAGCGGTTCCTGGAAGCGTGTCCAAGGTGACGGTACCGTAGAGATCAACCTTGAGAAAAGTCCACTATCATTGGTCTTCGACGGAAAGACATACCCAGCCACGATCGATAAAGTGGATAAGGGCAAAAACAGTGTTCATCTCAAGGTGACCACCGACAACGGAACGTCGGAGGAGTGGATTCTACATCAGGTTTGGAATGACAACGGATCGACATTCAAGCTGGCCTTCAGGCACAATGGTACGCAAGAGACACTGGTCTCCGCCGGAAAGTCCTGATGGGCGATCCGTTCTAAGCAAGACCAGCAAACCGGAAATCGACACTTATCCTCACTGGACGGCATTTCCAGCGACTTGCCGCAGGCAAGGAGATTGGAGCATATCTCAAAGATAAGGATCAAGGGTTCAGGGCAAGGCATGCAATGGCGAATCCGTGCAGCATACAGGTAGTATGTAGGCATGTTGAGTCGTTTCATAACGCCGCCATG
>NZ_JBFELV010000338.1:0-5535 GCF_041551955.1 Desulfosarcina sp. | reverse complement strand
TGGAATAGGCCAGGTTCACCGGCGCCTCGAATCCCGGCACCAGCCGTGTATATTAGTTGGTGGGGGGGGTGGTGAAGGCGCATAGGGCCCCGCATTGCTTGAGGATGCCGCCCATGGCCCACAGGGCTTCCTGAGAGACGCCGGCGTATTTGTCCCCGGCAAACAGGGGTTTGCCTTCTTTCCAGATGCTCACGTGGGTGTGCATGCCGGTGCCGTTGTCGCCATACAGCGGTTTGGGCATAAAGGTGACGGTGTGGCCGGCATTATAAGCCACGTTTTTCAATACATACTTGAACCACATCAGCTGGTCGGCCATCTGCAGCAGCGGCTTGAAGCGCATGTCGATCTCGGATTGACCGGCAGTGGCCACCTCATGGTGTTGGCACTCCACGTCAATGCCAAGGCTTTCTAAGGTCAGCAACATGTCGGAGCGAAGATCCTGGAACTTGTCCGATGGCGGTACGGGGAAGTAGCCCTCCTTGTGGCGAGATTTGTATCCCAGGTTGGGATCTTCGCATCGGCCCGAGTTCCAGATGCCCTCCACGGAATCGATGGCATAGAAGGCGCCATTTTTCTGGCTGTCATAGCGGATGTCATCAAAAATGAAAAATTCGGCTTCAGGGCCGATAAAGGCCGTATCGCCGATGCCGGTGCTCTTGAGATAGGCCTCGACCTTTTTAGCGATGTTACGCGGATCGCGGGTGTAGGCTTCGCGCGTGATCGGATCGGCGATGTCGCCGATAAGCACCAGGGTGGGCACCTTGAAGAAAGGGTCGATTTTCGCGGTGGCCGCATCCGGGATTACCAGCATGTCGCTGGCGTTGATCGGTTGCCAACCGCGGATGCTTGAGCCGTCAAAACCGAAGCCGTCTTCGAAGCTGCCCTCGTTCAGTTCCCCGATGGGCACGCTGAAATGCTGCCACATTCCCGGGAAATCCATGAAACGAATGTCCACGACCTTCGCGCCTTTTTCCTTCGCCATTGCCAATACTTGTTCTGGGGTCATAATTGTCCTCCTGAAAATGTTGAATAGGTAGAAATACGATTTGAAAAGCGGTTCTATCGATTAAATTGCATCTGTTCCTGTTTCACCGGTTCGAACCCGGATGACCTCTTCCACTGAGAATACGAAGATTTTTCCATCGCCGATTTTTCCGGTGTTAGCGGCTTTTTGAATGGCCTCCACCACCTGGGAGGCACGATCCGAGTCCACGATAATCTCGATCTTAACCTTGGGGATGAAGTCCACCACATACTCGGCGCCGCGATAGATCTCCTTGTGTCCCTTTTGGCGCCCATAGCCTTTAACCTCCGAGATGGTCATTCCCTGAATGCCGATCTCGTTGAGAGCCTCTTTCACATCGTCCAATTTGAAGGGTTTGACGATGGCCTCGATCTTTTTCATTTTTTAATCTCCTGTTGTTAATGGCCGAGAGAGCGATGGACGTCTCCCCGAATGTTAAATTTCAGCGATTTCAAAGCCACGTTCACCGTGAAGGGCGTTGTCCAGGCCTTGGATCTCCTCATCGCGTTCCACGCGCAGGCCGCCGGTCAGCACTTTGGTGACAACGATAACAATCAGCGTCCCCACAGCTGTGAATACCGCGGTGGCGAGAATCGAGACGATCTGAATCCATAGCTGCCCGGGGTTGCCGTAAAACAGGCCAGCGGCACTTTCGGTGATGGCGGGGTTGGCGAAAAGACCGGTGGCCAGGGCACCCCAGATGCCGCACATGCCATGCACACCGAAGGCGTCCAGTGAATCGTCGTAACCGACTTTTTGTTTCAGCACGGCAACGGAAAAGTAGCCCAATGCCCCGGAAACCAATCCGATAACCAATGCGGCGGGAAGGTTGACAAACCCGGCGGCCGGCGTGATGGCCACCAGTCCGGCAACCACGCCCGAAGCGATGCCCAATACCGTCGGTTTGCCGGTAACGATCCATTCGCAGAACATCCACACTAGGGCCGCCGTGGCGGCAGAGGTGTTGGTCACCATAAAGGCCGATGCGGCCACACCGTCGGCGGCCAGTTGACTGCCCGCGTTGAACCCGAACCAGCCGAACCACAACAGGGCAGCACCTAACGCGGTCAACGCGATGCTGGAGGGGAACATGGCTTCTTTGCCATAGCCGACGCGCTTGCCCAGCACCAGTGAAAGCACCAGGCCGGCCACACCGGCGTTGATATGAACCACATTGCCGCCGGCAAAGTCAAGGGCGCCCATCGCGCCCATCCAGCCGCCGCCCCAGACCCAATGGGCGATGGGGCAATAGATGAAGGTGATCCACAATATGGTAAACACGATCCACGAGGAAAATTTCATCCGGTCGACGATGGATCCCAGCACCAGGGCAACGGTGATGCCGGCAAAGGTCATCTGGAACAAGGCGAACACATAGGTAGGAATGCTGCCGCTCAGGCTGTCCACACCGATGCTGCTCATGAAAAAATAGTCGAATCCGCCGATGATACCGCCTTTGCTTGAACCGAATGCCAGGGTGTACCCCCACATCATCCAGATGACGCTGGCCAGGCAGTAGGACACAAAGGTCATGGCCAGGGTGTTGAGCAGGTTTTTGTAGCGCGACATACCACCGTAGAACAGGGCTAGTCCCGCCGGGGTCATCATCATTACCAACGCTGTCGAGACAATCATCCAGGCGGTGTCGCCGGAGTCCAGGAGATCTTCGGCAAATGCAGGGGTAGCGATCAATCCGAGTGTCAATACAAGCCAAATCGATTTCAGTTTCATGGTTGCGTTTTCCTCGTTTGGGGAATGCCATTAGGGCCATTCCAGACGTTAACAAATTCGTGAGGGCCGCGGTTAGCCATGGATCGGATCTTCACCCGGGAGAATGTCTTGGATGGCTGCCTTGACGGCTGCTACCTGCTGCGGATCGTCCACCTTCTGTCCGTCAAAATCCCTCACGTAAAACACATCCACCACCTGGTCCACCTTGGTGGCGATCTTGGCGACCCAAATATCCAAGCCGCATTTGAAAAGCGCATCGGTCACCCGGAACAACAGGCCGGGAAAGTTAAATGTCACCACCTCGACAATCGTAAAAAAGCTGGATGTTTGGTTGTCCACGACGATTTCTGTGGGTCTTTCGGCCGTGTACGGCCGGATCGGTGTCGCATCGTTTTTTTTGCGGACCAGTTTGTCGCCCAGATCCAACCGGCCTGCCAACGCATCCTCGAGGTCCCGTCGAGCCCGCTCCCATCGCTCATCTTCGAAGATCGGATCCGGTGGTGGATTGACTTCAAAAACGTCCAGGGCAATGTTGTTGCGCCAGGTAAAAATCTGAACGTCGAGGATATCGATATTGTTCAAGGTGAAAACACCCGCAATCCTGGAAATAAGACCGGGTCTGTCTTTGGCGCAGATGGTCACCGTTCGGGTATCCGCACCCGGCGCGCGCGCGACGTTCCAGACAAAGGGCCGGTCGCCGACCTCGGCGTAGAGCTGCAGGTGCTTGGGGATATTGCCGACAGGTGTGTAGAGCATGTAACGGGGTGACATTAAGTTGAGCAACCGGTCCAACTGGTCCGGCGCCATTTCCGCAGTCATGGCCTCAACCACCGCCTGCCGCTTTTTCTCCACGGTTCTAACGGCCCGGCCGGAGGCCAGTTCGCCATGTTCGAGAACATTGAGAACCTTTAAAAAAAGATTTTCCAGCAGTGACGCGGTCCAGTCATTCCAGGCCTTGGGGCCGGTGGCCATGGAGTCGGCAACGGTCAGCAGGTAGAGCATCTTTAACAGGTCGGCCTTCTTGATGATCCGGGCTAAGGTGACAGCCGTTTCTTCATCATTGATGTCCCGCCGTGTGGCCGTCTGGACCAACAGCAGATGATGCTCGACCAGAAAAGAGACGATTTTGGCATCTGCCGGGCTGGCGCTCTTTTCCAGGAGGATTTTTTCAGCCTGGACAGCGCCGCGTTCGGAATGGCCGTTGGTGGGCTCGCCTTTGCCGATGTCGTGAAGCAGGGCGGCCCACAACAGAACTTTCTTTTTTTTCAATTCTTTGTACAGGCTGTGGGCGAGGGCGTCTGCTTTGGCCCCCGCATCGGTGTCGAAGCCCCGCAACGTTTTTATGGTGTAAAGCAGGTGCCTGGCCACCGGATATAGGTGATACTGGTCGAACTGGATTCGGTTGACCACCGATTTAAACTCCGGAATGAATCGGGCCAGGAAACCCGTATACAGCATCTGGTTGAGAACTTCGAAGGTCCGGGAAGAGCGGATCAGGATCCGCTCAAACTGATGAACCACGGTTGAATCGCGTCTGAACGCATCGTCCACCAGGTGCGAGAAATCTTTCACCAGCCGTTTGGCTTCGCTGTTCAGCGGCGCCCGCTGAGCAGCGCTCTCCGCAAAGATATCGATCAGCAGACGCGGGTTGTTGAGGATTTTTTCCGGCGAAATGAAATTGAGCATTCCCCGGTTGAATTTAAGCCCCTTGACTTGGGTGGTCTTCAGCCCCTTGTTTTTTCTTTTGAGACGTTTTTTCTGTTCCATTTCATACAGGAACATCTCGTGCTGCTGTTTCACATACTCCATATGACCGTGAAGTTCGCCTAAAAGGTGCTCCACGGGCAGGTGGCCGTTCACAGCCGGTATTCCCATCACGTCGGCCAGCTTGCGCTGCTGCTCCAGATGAATCTGATCACTTTTTCGATTCATCATCAGGTGAAATCGGTTTCTCACGTTCCAAATGAAGGCAAGCGCTTCGGACATGCGCGTATAGTCATCATGGGAAAAATAGCCATAGTATTCCAGATCGCGACGCTGTTTGATGCCGGACTTGATTTTTGCGATCCACAGCATGGTGTGATAGTCCCGCAGTCCCCCCTGGCCCTCCTTGAAATTGGGTTCCAGCAGGTAGGACGAGTCGCCGAAACGTCGGTGCCGCTCCCGGTTGGTTTCCACCAGCCAGGAGATGATCGTGTCGGGTTTCAGATTGATGAACTTAGTACGGATCTGTTCCATCAACTTTATGAACAGCGGAGACATGCCGCAGATGAACCGAGCATCAAGGATAGAGGTCAGCACCTCGAAATCTTTGCGCGCCATGGAGATGCATTCTTTGATGGAGCGCGTGGCATGCCCCACATCCAGCCCCATGTCCCACAACGGGTAGACGATCTCGCGCACCAGATCCTCGGCTACCCGGGGAACCTTCTTTTCGAACAGGAACAGCAGGTCCACATCCGAGTAAACACATTGCTCCGCCCGGCCGTATCCTCCCAAAGCCACGATCGCATAAGGATTCTTGGCGATGTCCATCTTCGGCCCCACGACACTTTTTTCGTAGCGATGACGAAAGTAGTCGTCGATGAGCCGGGCATTGTCATCCAGAAAATCAGGCGCTTTTCCCGCCAAGAGATTATCGATGAGCCGTGCCCGCCCATTTTTCAGGGCCAGGGGAACATCGGCATAAAGATGGTGAGAGGCTGTATCGGTCAAATCCATATCCTTGTAATTTATGACAGGCATTACACAGAGCAACCTGTGTGCCAGACGGTTATTTT
>NZ_JBFELV010000337.1:0-5540 GCF_041551955.1 Desulfosarcina sp. | reverse complement strand
GTCATGCCGAACAGCCGCACCCGATCACGGCTTCAGGCAACCTCAGCCGGAATCCCCCGGAGCTCGACAATGGACGAATCAACAGCCGAAATAAAGGTTCTTCGCGAAAAGCTCCGGCTTCTGGAGAAGGAGAAAGAGTCCTGGCGTAAAACCCAATTCATCGCCAACGCGGCCGATCAACTGCTCACCATGATCGACCGCAGCTATACCTACGAAAGCGTCAACCAGGCCTATTGCCGGGCCCGAGGGCAGCGGCACGAGGATGTCGTCGGCAAGAGCGTCGCCCACGTATGGGGGCAGGATCAATTCGATTCGATCATCAAACCCAAGTTGGACAACTGTTTTGCCGGAAATGTGACCACCTCGGAAGACTGGTTCAAATTCGACGGCAGGGAATTGCGCTGCTATCAGGTCACCTACAATCCCTATCGGGACGACAGCGGCCAGGTCACCCACGCCGTCGTGGTCACCCACGACATCACCGCCCGCAAACATGCGGAAGCCGGGATGAAAAAGGCCAACGACCGTCTGGAGAGGCGGGTGCAGCAGCGCACCGAGGCGCTGGAGCAGGCCAACAATCAACTGCGCAATGAAATCGAAGTGCGCAAACGGGTGGAAAAGGCCCTGAGGGAGAGCGAAGATCGATACCGCTCCGTTTCCCGGGACATGCCGGCCATGGTCTGCCGGTACCTGCCCAACGGTGATCTTACCTTTGCCAACATCCGGTTTAAAAATCACTTTCAACTCTCTGACGATACGCTCGTGGACACGAACGTCTTCGCTTTTTTTCCCGACGACGACCGGCAGCGCATGAAAAAAAGACTGCAGCGCCTTCATCAGGAAAAACCCATGGTCATTTCTGAACAGTGCTCCCGTGAAGAAACCGGGGGCATCATGTGGCGGCAGTGGACCGACCGCGCCCTGTTCGATGAACAGGGAAACGCCATAGAATACCAGAGCATCATCATCGATATTACCGAGAAAAAAGATGTCGAGGACAAACTCCAGCAGGCGCAGAAAATGGAGGCCATCGGCACACTGGCCGGCGGCATTGCCCACGACTTCAACAACCTGCTCATGGGCATACAGGGAAACATCTCCTTGATGTATCTGGATATCGACCGCCCTCACCCGCTCTACGAGAACGTCCGCAGTATCGAGCAGCTGGTGGACAGCGGCGCCAACCTGACCCGGCAGCTGCTGGGTTTCGCCCGGGGCGGAAAATATGTGGTCAAGCCCGTGAACCTGAACAAGGTGGTCTCCGAAACGGCCGCCCTGTTCGGCCGAACGCGCAAATCCATCCGGATTCATGAGACCTATGAACCTGATGTCCGCCCGGTCTCCGCCGATCGGGGGCAGATCGAACAAGTCCTGATCAACCTTTACCTCAACGCCTGGCAGGCCATGTCGGAAAAAGGCGATCTTTACCTGGAAACCCAGAACGTCACCATTGACGAGAAGTTCGTCAAACCATTTGAAATCAGCTACGGCGACTATGTGCGGGTATCGGTCACCGATACGGGTAAAGGCATCGACCCGTCCATCTCCCATCGAATTTTCGACCCCTTTTTCACCACCAAGGAGTTCGGCTGTGGATCCGGCCTCGGGCTCGCCTCGGTATTCGGCATCGTGAAGAACCACGACGGCATCGTGGATTTTGAAAGCCTTCCCGGCCACGGCACCACCTTCAGTGTCTACCTGCCCATCTCCAAGACAACCAGCCAGGAACCGGCAGCGGTGCCGGCGGGCATCTTGAAAGGTCCGGAAACCATTTTATTGGTTGACGATGAACCCTTTATCCTCGATGTGGGGGTGAAGATGCTCGAGAAGATGGGATACACCGTGATCAAAGCCTGTTGCGGCGATGATGCGGTCCGTCTGTTCAACGATATCCCCAGGCAGATCGACCTGGTGATTCTGGATTTGATCATGCCGGACATCGGCGGCGGCGAGGTGTTTGACCGGCTGCGCGAGATCAGACCGGACATCAAGGTCCTGCTGGCCAGCGGCTACAGCAGGGGTGAAGCCGCTGCCATCATCGCCCGGGGATGCAACGGATTCATCCAGAAGCCCTTTGGCATGGAAAAGCTTTCCCATGCCGTCCGGGAAGTCATCGACAATGGCCGCCACCAGCCCGCCGTCTGACTGCTCCGATGACACCCTCTCACCCGTTTGAGCCAGACCCTGTTTCGATTCGTGGCGACGATCTCCGGCGTCGAGCCACGGGGAATGCGCACGTTGTCACGGTTCAACTAAACCCGCTATATATACGGTGGCCTTTTTTGGCAAATCTGATATAAACGCCCCATGAACAAGCCATCACGAATCTCGGGTTGGATGCAACGCCGCAGGGTGGATGCGGAAAACCGCTTCACCTGCTTGCTGCCCAGGCAGACCGGCATGATCTCCATGTTCCTTCTGCGCCGCCTCTTCTCAGGCATCTGCCTGAACCCCGATCTCAAAGCGACCCTGAGGGAACTTCCCGACGACGCCGTCATCGTTTACGTCTCCAAGACCAAAAGCTATTTCGAATTTTTATGCTATTACACCCGATACATGCAGGCCAACCTGCCCTACCCCCAACTGGGGTTCGACTGCAGTATCATGAGCCTGCAGCCGGTGGGCCGGCTGATGCGCATCGCCAGCGAGCAGGTGAAGTTCTTCTTTCGCCATTACTCGTTCAGGGATCCTTACCGGTCCGGGTTCATTCGCGATGAAATCGAAAAGGGGACCACCTCCTTTCTGCCGCTGGTGGAAAAACGTGATTTTTATCGTCGATTCATCAAGTCCAAGACCGACCCCATCCGCCACCTGATCGACATCCAACAGACCCTGGATCGGCCCATCTGCATCATTCCGCAGCTGTTGTTTTTCAGCAAGCACCCGGCGTCTACGATGCCTACGATGACCGACGTATTTTTCGGGTCCCCGCAAAAACCGGGGAAGTTGCGGCGCCTGGCCACCTTGTTCAGAAAACCCGGCAATATCTTCATCGAGGTGTCCGACCCGATCAACCTCAAACGATTTCTGGAATCGACCGGCAACCGGGGGCGCAGCAGCGAGTATCTGGCCTTGAAACTGCGGCGGGACCTGCTGGGTCAGATCAATGCCCATCGCAAAAGCATCACCGGTCCCGCGATCAAGACGCCTGAGGAGATCAAGCAGGAGATCCTGACCAGTGAAGAGCTGCGCCAGTTCATGGGCGTCTATGCCAAACGGCGGGAGATGACCACTTTCCAGACCCACCGCGAGGCCCTGGGCTACGTGGACGAAATCGCCGCCAATTACAGCCCGTCCTTCATCAACATCGTCCACCGCATCATGGGACGATTTTTAGACACCCTCTTCGAATCGGTGACCTTCAGCCAGGAAGCGCTGTCGATCATCAAGCGCAATTCCCGCAAAGGGCCGATCATCTTCATGCCCGCCCACAAAAGCCATATGGACTCCCTCCTGCTGTCCTTTACCCTGTACGACAACCACATGCCCTGCCCCCACATCTTTGCCGGCAAAAACCTGGCCTTCTGGCCCATGGGCCCGCTGTTCCGCCGGGTGGGGGCCTTTTTTGTGCGCCGCAGCTTCAAAGGCGCCGTATTCTACGCCAAGGTCTTCTCGGCCTACATTTTTCAGGTGCTCAAGGAAGGCTATAACATAGCCGTATATATCGAAGGCACCCGCAGCCGCAGCGGCAAACTGCTTCAGCCCCAACTGGGCATGCTCTCCATCATGCTGCACGCCTTTTTCGAAGGCGCCTGCAAGGACATGATATTTGTCCCCGTCTTCATCGCCTACGACCGGATCCCGGACGAAGGGTCCTATCTGCACGAAATCAGCGGTGGGAAAAAATCGGCCGAGAGCTTCCGGCAGATGCTGAAGGCCAAGCGCATCCTGAAAGACCGCTACGGCAGAGTTCACCTGAATTTCGGCAGCCCCCTCGGCTTGAACGACATGCTGGCCGAGCAGGGGTTGACCGGAGCGGTGCTCTCGGCCAAACAGCAGAACACCTTGTGCCGGGACATCGGCGCACAGATGATGAACGCCATCGACCGTCAGGCGGTGGTTACCCCCCAATCCCTGGTGGCCGGCGCGCTGCTGTCGGGAGGCAGGGAGATCATCACCCGCAAGGAACTGGACTTTCGCGTCCAGGCATCCATGAGCCAGCTCTACGCCCAAAGGGCCTGCCTGGCGGACACCCTCGCCGACGGACACCAGTCCGCCGTAGAAAACGCCCTGTATCACTATCGGGGACGCAAATTCATCCAGTGGGTCGATGCCAAGGCCAAAGATCGGGTCCGCCACAATGAATGGCGCGTCATGGAAAACCGGCGCAATGCCCTGGACTACTACAAGAATATCAGCATCTGCCATTTCGTGCCGCCGGCTTTCACGGCCCTGGCCATATTGGAAAAAGACGCCTTTCAATTTTCGGCGGCAGACCTGCATGTCACCTATCGGCGCCTTCAGGATCTGTTTGGCGAGGAATTCATCCCGGACCCGAACCATCCCCCGGCCTACACGGTGCGCAAAACCGTCAAAGCATTTATCGACAACGCGATTCTGGTTCCCCACCCGGTCATGCCGGACACCTACAACCTCTCCTCGGAGGGTTTTCGCAAACTGGTTTATTTTGCCGGCTATATCGAACCCTTTTTTGAATCGTATCGTACGTCACTGGTCTATTTCGCCAAAAACCGGCGCAACCACCACCACAAGGCCAAGATGCTGAAAAAGATGCTGGCCATCGGCAACCGCATGATCCGACAGGGGGAAATCCGGCTCAAAGAGTCCATCTCCAAGGCCAACTACGACAATGCCATCGGTTTTTTTGCGAAAAACGGGGTAAGGGGGTCTGAAGACGAGGAGATGGTGCGGCAGTGGGACGACACCTTAGTGCACTTCCAGAACCTTATTTCTCGTTAGTGTCCACGCGTTAACGCTCATCCACCCATGGTCGATTGGCCGATTTCTGAATCGTCACGCGTGAATGATGCGGTGTCGTCACGGCGCCGGCCTACTTGCGGCGGCTGGAAAATCGACGTCGGCTGCGCGCTTTTTTTTTCCTGACCACTTGCAGGGACGCGTAGAGTTTGGAGCGGGTCTTACGCTTGAGTTCCTTGATTGTTTTGGGGTCCGGGTCCGTTTCCATGGACGACCGGCAGGCTGGGCAAAGCGCCACCACGTTCTTGATAGAATGCTCGCCGCCCTGCAGCAGTGGCAGGATGTAGTAAGGTTCCAGGCGGTCAGACCCGGTTCCTTCGCCGGTTCTGGTTCCGCAGCATTCACAGCACATCCTGGACCGCTTCAGCACGGAGTCGAACACGTTTTTTTTACGGTTGAACGGTTCGGTTCCATCCGCCGCGGCTTTCCACGGCTTTCCCGGCTCAGGCTTGTCAATCGCCTGGGACCGGGGGGCAGATTCGGGTTTGCGGGGATAGACCGCTGCGGCGGGTGGGCCTGGGGTCGCCGATGTTCCCGGTGTGACGGATTCGCTGGGAGGATCGATGGTCGGGTCGGGTAAAGGGGTCTCTTTTTTTCGTTTT
>NZ_JBFELV010000336.1:0-5551 GCF_041551955.1 Desulfosarcina sp. | reverse complement strand
CCACAACACATCGGTTCCCAGCCACACCATGCCGCCCACAAAAACGAGCGCCACCGGCAAGGAAAGAAAAAGGGCTTTGTGGGCCAGGCACCAGCCCAAAATAGCCCGATAGTAATACTGAAATGCCAGGAACAGCCCCAGGGTGCTCCCGACCAATACGATCGTAAAAAAGAAGTTCCGCCAGCCCCCCTTTTCGGGTCCCAGAGGCGTCCAGTGGTCCGCGAGAATCAGGATCAACACCATCGCCAGTACCAACTTGACCAGCAGTAGAATCTGCTTTCGGACCGTTTCCGGCAGCCATCTGCCAAGCAGGTAATAAACACCGACGATCACCAGCGCCAAACCGATGCGCAGGTCTACCAGCAGCATGGCCAGCGCACCCAGATATACCAACCCCTCGTACAGGATCCACTGTTTGCTGCGCCGGTTCGACCGGTATTTTAAAATGGTGTGCACCAGCGGCGGAAGGACCACCACGGCAAGCAGCAGGGACGCCGAAAGGGTGAAGGTCTTGGTAAAGGCCAGCGGTCTGAACAGCTTACCCTCGGCACCGGTGAGGGCAAAGATCGGCAGAAAACTGATAACCGTCGTGCTCACCGCAGTGACCATGGCACCGCCCACATCCCTTACCGCAGACACCACCAGTGCCAGGCGATCGATGGATCCATCGGCCGCTGCCTGTCGCCGATAGATGTTTTCAGTTAAAATGATTCCCATGTCCACGATGGTGCCGATGGCAATGGCAATGCCGGAAAGGGCCACGATGTTGGCATCCACGCTAAACAGGTGCATGGCGATAAATGCCATCAGGACCGCCAGGGGAATCATGCCGGCCACCACCATCGAGCTGCCCAGGTTGAGCAGGATTACGATCACGACCACGATGGTCACCAGGGTTTCATTGATCAGGGCCTGTTCAAGGGTCCCAAGGGATTCCTGAATCAGCTCGGTTCGATCGTAAAAGGGAACTATTTTCACCTGAGAAAAAGTTCCATCCGTCAGAGTGCGTTGGGGAAGGCCGGGGGAGATCGCTTCAATCTTGCGCTTGACGTTCTGGATGACCGCCATGGGATTTTCACCGTAACGCACGACAACGACGCCGCCGACGGTCTCCGCCCCGCCCTTGTCCAGCGCGCCCTGGCGGGATGCCGGTCCGATCACCACATTGGCAACCGTTTTGACGAAGACGGGAATACCCTGGTCCATTTTGATCACGGCATTTTCGAGATCTTCGATGCGCTTGATAAAACCCAGTCCGCGAATCAGGTATTCCACCCGGTTGACTTCGATGGTCTGTGCACCCACATCCAGATTGGCCTGGCGGACGGCGTCGAGCACGTCGTTCAGAGAAACACCGAAGGCGCGCATGCGGTCCGGGTCGATGTCGACCTGGTATTCCTGAACGAATCCACCCACCGAGGCCACTTCGCTGACCCCGTCAACAGCCATCAATGCGAAGCGCACATACCAGTCCTGAATGGTGCGCAGTTCGTGAAGGTCCCATCCTCCGGTGGGCTGCCCCTGGACATTCCGGCCTTCCAGCGTATACCAGAAAACCTGTCCCATTGCCGTCGCATCGGGTCCCAACAAAGGTTGGACATTCGGCGGCAGGGTATCCGTCGGCAGGCTGCTCAGTTTTTCCAATATCCGGGTGCGAGACCAGTAAAACTCCACATCATCGTTAAAAATAACGTAAATGATGGAAAAGCCGAACATGGAAAAGCTACGAACCGTTTTAACCGCCGGCAGGCCCAGCAGGGCAACGGTGAGCGGATATGAGATTTGATCTTCGATGTCCTGAGGGGATCGTCCGGGCCATTGGGTGAATACAATTTGTTGGTTTTCACCGATATCGGGAATGGCGTCCGCCGGCACGGGATTGCGAAGCGCTCCGCCCAGCGTCCAGTTGAAGGGGGCCACCAGCAGGCCGCCGCCTGCAATCAGCAGGAAAAGCAGCAGAACCGGCACCTTATTGAGAATACAGAAACGGACAATACGCTCTAGAAAGGTGGCTGGAGGAGACGGATCGATGTCACTATGCGGCTGCATTCACTTGCGTGTCCCTATATATTAGAATCTGCCGACCGGCGGCAATGGTTCGGTCTACGGGTCCAAGGCCCGCGTTGACCGACGCGTCGAGTCACCGTAACTTCCCGGTCGGCGGCGCTGCACGACCGACTGCCCCTGACCCGGCGAGGACCGTCGGCTGCGGATAAAGGTGTTCTCTTCGCTGGCCGCCTCTGCCGGCTGGTCTGCGCTTGCCGCATCCCGGGGCATCCGACTGCGCAGCCGCTCCTCGGAATAGTCCCGGTTGACTGAGTCCGAACCGGCATGGTGATAGCTTTCGGCAATGTCTCCATCCTGCATGGTCATCATGCTGTTGCGGGCCAGGATCTGTATGGCGCTGTCAATCTTGAAGTTTCCATTGAAGACCACCTGTTCACCCTCCTGCAAGCCATCCAGGACCACGTAGTGATCCCGCGCCTTAGGTCCCAATACAATTTCGCGGCCCTCGAATTGCCCGTCCTCGCCTGGCACGGACACATAAACCACGGCGCGCCGGCCGGTGATCAGCGGCGCTGTGGAGGGGATAAGCAGCGGTGCCGCGGCATGGGCGCCCTGGCCCGCGGCAACCTGGCCTGCTGAATCCAGTTGCGCCTGGACCGTTGCCCGGATCAGCATGCCAGCCTTCAACCGCCCGCCTTGCTCCGCCAGCAGGGCACCGACACTGAAGGTGCGTGTCTCGGGATTGAACACCGGATCGATGTAAACCAGCTTGGCGGTGAACCGCTCGCCGGGATAGGCGGTGGTTTCGAATTGAACCTCCTGACCTTTGCGCAACCAGGGGAAATCCGTCTCGTAGGCATCCAGTCGGGCCCATACGTATTTGGGATCCGCCAGGGTAAAGATGGTCGTACCGGTATTGATATAGGTTCCTTCATAGGCATTCTGCTCCACCACCTGACCGTACATGGAGGCATACACCGTGGCGATACCGGTGGCTTCACCGACCTTCATCAATTCGTCGATATCCCGCTTTGGCAGGCCCAAGATGCTCAGTTTGTGTCGAATCGCCGCCATCTTGCGATAGGCGGCTTTGCGCTGTTCTTCGCCCGCCTCGGACGTGTCAAGCTTTCGGTTCTGCACGGGCACTTCCTGAGCCACATGCGGTTGACCGCTCTGAAACGCCAGGAAACTCGGGACGTATGGCATCAGTTCCACCAGTTGTTTCTGGGTCTCCTGCAAGTCCGACGAGTAGATGTCGAACAACGGGTCACCCCAGCGGACAAACTGGCCGGCGCGTTTGACATATACCCGGTCGATGACGCCCGGCATAAATGCCGACAGCTTGGTCATGTGTGCCGGGTCGTAGTCGATCCGGCCGAAAAGGGAAATCTCAGCCGTCGCCGCCTTGCGAACCACCGGGGACACGCGAATCTCGGCCAGTTTGATTGCCTGGGCACTCAGTTCGATCCGGGAGGCGTGCCAGTCGCCTCCGGGTGCCGGTGCAAGGTCATGGTTGTGACCAGGCGTCAAGCCATCGCCCTCGACGGGGGCCAGCGCCATGCCGCAGACGGGGCACTCACCCGGTGTCGCCAAAGGGGGTGTGCACATCATGGGGCAGGCATACAATAGAGCGGGAGCGTCGGCTTCAGCCGTCGTGGCCGTTTCGCCGTGGGCGAGTTCGCGATCGTGCGCCGCTGCCTGAAGGTCATGGGAAGCGTCGGTGCCGGACCGGCGACCGATCATATAGGCGGCCCCCACCAGCACCAAGATCAAGCAAACCATTAGGGCAGTACGCTTGGGCAGTGAAGTTTGGTTCATGGTGTCACCACGTTATCGTCATTTTCCCGGGCGCCGGTGTCGGGCCCGCCTCGCTCAATAGCCGCTGAGCGTGAAATCCGTAAAAACAATGGGATATCCCGATATCATTAAAAATATAACATAAGCAAGTAAACTGCCAAGACAAAGTTTTTTTTGAACCCGGGGTATGACCGCTGCAAGGGACGCATGCTGCCGGAAGCGGTCGATCACCCCTGCCCCGGCCCCGCCGATCCCTGCGGTCAGCAGGCAGAGATAGAGGGGGTAGCCGACATACAGGTACTCGCGCTGCAGGATGTCGAAGGGACAGTGGTGGGTCGGCAGCTGGTAGATGTATACGCTGATAAACGAGATGATGGCCACCAGAGCCGCTGCCAGCGAAACGACGCTGAACCCTGAAAACCACCGGATGGCCCGCCCCGTGACCAGAAAATGAATTCCGGTGCGCAGGGTCAGGGCCATGCTCGCGTAGAACGCGATCATGGCCGGATAAGCCGGCAGCCCGGCCATTACACCGGCGACACTGGTGGTGTCTTCGCTGAACAGCGCCCCGCAGCATGAGGTGATCACATCCGCCCGCATCAGGCTGAAATAACGGGTCAGGAGATAACTCTCCAGGACCAGCAGCCCGGCAATGATGGTCAGGAAACGATACTTGAATCGAATCAGCGGGTAGTCTTCCCCCTGCTGGTCCACGTGGTTGACGATCAGCCAGATCCCGCAGAGGAGGCAATTGACCAGCTTGAGCTGCAAGGCCGGATAACCGTAGGCGTTGACGTTCAGGGAGCCGGCCGCGCACATGGCCCCGATGAACAGGGAGTGCAGGCGATCGGCGGTGAAGGCAAAAAGGAAGAGTGACAGCAGTTCAAAGATCAGCAGGTAAGTCAGCACGCTGGAAATCAAATAGGTTTGCCGCTCCATGGCCAGTTGCAGGCTTGCGGTGCTTCCCAGGTCCCACCAGCGGATAATCCGCACGCCCAGAAGCGCGGCAGCCAGCGTACACGCGCTGATCAACCAGGCGTTGGCAACCAGGGCGATGATGGCGGGGTTGAGAATCATGCCGGTACCTGCGGGCTGTCGACCACCCGGCCATCCTGCATGAAAATCAGCCGGTCCACACAACCTGCGTTGCAGACGCGCGGGTCATGGCTGGCGGCCAGTACGGTCAATCCTTCAGCCGACAGATCCGCAGCGATTTCCAAAAAACGATCGGCCAGCCGTGAGTCGAGGTGGGCGGTGGGCTCATCGGCAATCAGCACGGAGGGGCTGTTGATCATCGCACGCGCCACGGCCACCCGCTGCAGTTCGCCGCCGGACAGCGCCGTCACCTGCCGGCCAGCCTTGTCGGCCAGCTTCAGTCGCTCGAGGAGGGACAGGGCCCGCTGTCGCAGGCGCGAGAAAGGCTCCCCCTCCGGATAGGCGGGGATCATGATGTTGTCCAGCACGGTGCGCCCCTTGATCAGGTTGTGGTTCTGGAAGACAAAGCCGAAGGTGCGGCGCCGCAGACGCGCGGCGAAGTGTTCGGTCAGACTGGTGGTTTCGCGGCCGTCGATATAGATGCGCCCCGTGGAGGGGCGGCACATCAGGCCGATGATACTCAGCAGGGTGGTTTTACCGGAGCCGCTGGGACCCTGAAACACGGTGATGCCGCCGTCGGCCAGGTTGAGGCTCACCGGCTGAAGGGCCGTCACCGCATTGCTGCGCCCCTGGTGATAGGTTTTACTGATTT
>NZ_JBFELV010000335.1:0-5564 GCF_041551955.1 Desulfosarcina sp. | reverse complement strand
TTTCATTGACGCGTGGCCAATGCATCAGGCCTCAATTGGGTATCGGCAGTTTTGAGATGTTCTTGAATCGTAATGGAGAAAACGAGGGGTCAGGCAAGATCCCTGATGTCATATCGGGTGATCAGTCTTGACAGGTAGGTTCGCTGGATATCCATGACCTTGGCGGCTTTGCTTCTGTTTCCACCGGTATGTCTAAGGTTGAGCAGGATAAATTCTTTTTTAAATTCGTTGAGGGCTTCGTCGAGCGTGAGTCCGACCTTCAGGCCGGCAAATTTTGGCAGAGAGGCGGTGATGGGCAAATCTTCCGGCATGATGGTTTTTCCGTTACCCATTACCACGGCACGTTCTATGGCATTTCTCAATTCGCGAATGTTGCCTGGCCAGTTGTAGCGGGACATCTTGTCCATGGCCGCTTCGGAGATGGTCAGTCCGGACAGGCCGGTTTCCTTCTTGAAGACCGCGAGGAAATGGTCGACCAGAGAGGCAACGTCTTCGAGGCGTTCTCTCAGTGGTGGTATATTGAGTTGAACCACGTTCAGGCGGTAAAACAGATCCTCCCGAAACTTTCCCTCCTCCACCTCTTTCTTCAGGTTTTTATTGGTCGCCGACAGGACCCGCACATCAACGGTGATGGGGGTATTCCCACCGACGCGGTAAAACACCCCCTCCTGAAGTACTCTGAGCAGTTTGGCCTGAATACCCTGGGCCATCTCCCCGATCTCATCGAGAAATAAGGTCCCTTCATGGGCGGTTTCGAATTTTCCGAGTTTGCGGCCCGCTGCTCCGGTAAAAGCGCCTTTTTCATGGCCGAAAAGCTCCGATTCCAAAAGGGGTTCAGGCAAGGCGGCACAGTTTAGAACCACGAGCGGCTTCTCTTTGCGGGGGCTCTCACGATGGATCAGGCGTGCCAGCAGTTCTTTACCCGTACCGCTTTCACCTTGAATCAGGGCAGTGGTTTTGGTGCGGGACAGTTTCTGGGCGTCCTCCAGGACTTTATTCAGGATAACGCTTTTGCCGATAATCTGGTGTTTTTCGCCCAGCTCTTTCTTCAGGTCCTGATTCTCCTGACGAACCTGCTCAAGGCTTCTTGCACTGCCGATGGCCAGGGCGGCAAGGCTTGAAAATTCTTCGAGAACAGCCATGTCCGCATGGGTAAACTGGGTGTTGTCCTTTTTGTTGATGACCTGGACGACACCAATGGTCGTGCCGTTGATTTTTAAGGGAACGCAGGCCATGGAACGGGTCGCATACTCAATGCTATCGCTGATTTCGCGCATCCACCGGTTGTCTTGCTGGGCATCGGCAATGAGCAGGGGTTGGCCGGTTTCGGCCACGTGGCCGGCGATTCCCTGACCGATCTTAATCCTGAATTCTTTGACTTCGTCGCCCTTGGCGCCGGTGGTCACCTTGAAATAGAGCGTGTTGGTGGTTGGGTCCAGAAGAAGCAGTGAGGCGGCTTCTGCACGAACAACCCCGGTCGCCGATTCGATGATCAATTGGAGGAGTTTGTCCAAATCCTGTACAGAAGAAACCCAGGATGAAATGGCCTTCAACTGATCAATGGGCGCGTTGGCATCGCAGGTGTCTGTTTTCATATCCTATGATCTTTACGGCGATTTGGTCTGTGATTGGAAATAGATAGTTGCTGCCTGGTATTAAATGTACAAACCGGACTTATATTAGCTCATGCAGCCATCAAGTGTCAAATCAAATAATGGATATCATTAAAGATTAGACGTTGCTGAAGCCATCGTGGGCAACAGGGCGACCAGGGCCTCACTGCTACCGCGGCGGATAAAGATTCCCCGGCCCGATTGCATGGCCAGACCGGCAAAAAGATTATCGGCCAGGTTGATGTCAAACATTAGACCGCCCTGGCTGATTACCCGTTTCACGATCTGGTTGGGTACCGTCGTGGCCCCGGCAGTGCCTACGGTGATCAGCAGGCGAGTCCGTTTCGCCGTCTCAATCATGCTGTTATGATGATAATGGCGTTCGTTATAGGTTTCATCGAACCAAAGCACGTGAGGGCGAAGCCAGCTGCTGCAGTTCGCGCATTTCAACGACTGGCGCGCGGCGCCGGTCAGCGGGCTTCCTTTTGCCGTTGGGGTCACGCCCTCAGGCAGAAAGAAGGTCCCATCCGTAGAGGTCGAAGCACAGCGGACCTGGAACATATTGCCATGAATCTGAAGCGTTCGCACAAGGCTATGGCCGGCGCGGATATACAGGTTGTCCACGTTTTGGGTGGTCAGCGTAAATCGGTGGGTTAAAAGAGATTCCATGGATGCCAGCGCCGGTGAGAACGATTATACGCCCATTGTCCTGGATGACTTCCGTCAATATTTGATTGGCCGATGTTGTGTTCAATGGTGTTCACGCCGAATGCCGTTGGTCATGGAATTGCCCATTCAGTCTGCCATGTGTCTTTCCAATCGATCGCCAGGGTGACATGTGCGCCTTCGCTGCCCGCGGGAAGGCGTCACCCCTCACCGGCGGCGGTATGCTGATGAACCGCTTGTGATTCGACGGGAAATCGTTTACATAAGCGGTTATAGGTTCAGCGTTTCAAGGTTTCAGACACCCAGATTCTCGGCGATCCGCTGACCCCACAAACCTGGAAGGGTTACCTTACATCCAAAGGAATCGGGTGCCATGATTCAGCCGCAAAACAACCGAATCCCGAAAAAGGTGAAAACCGTCCACCTGATTGCCGTCTGCGGAACGGCCATGGGAGCCCTGGCCTGCATGCTCAAGGATATGGGGTACCAGGTCACCGGTTCAGACAACAACATCTACCCGCCGATGAGCCGCTTTCTGGATGAAAAGGGCGTTATCATCATGGCCGGGTTTGACGGCGCCCACCTGGCGCACCGGCCGGATCTGGTTGTGGTCGGCAACGCCGTGTCGCGGGAAAATGCAGAAGTGGTCGCCACCGAAGAATTGGCCCTGTGTTATTGCTCCATGCCCCAAGCGGTCAATCATTTCGCCGCTGCCGGCAAGCGCCAGGTGCTGGTGGCGGGAACGCACGGGAAGACAACCACGTCGGCCATTCTCGCCTGGATCCTTTTCTCCGCCGGCCGGGAGCCTTCATTTATTATCGGCGGCATCCTGCCCAATTTTATGAGCAACTACCGAACCGGAAGGGGAGATTGCATTGTCATCGAAGCGGATGAATACGATACCGCTTTTTTCGATAAAGGCCCCAAGTTTCTGCATTATACCCCGGAGGCCGCCATTTTGACCAGTATCGAATTTGACCATGCCGACATTTATCGGGATCTGGACCATGTCCGAGACGCGTTTGGACGGTTTATCGCGAAAATCAGGCCGGATTCACTTCTGGTCAGCGTTGACGATGATCCCAATGTCACCGGCCTTACCGCGTCGGTGGCGTGTAAACAGCTGTCCTACGGCGCGAAAACGGATTCACCCTGGCAACTGGGGCAAACCTTGATTCGACCGCCCGTCACTCATTTTCAAGTCGTCAAGAATGGACAAGAATATGGAACGTTCCGCACCCGGATGATCGGTGCCCACAACCTCAAAAATATCCTGGCGGCCATTGCGGTGGCCGACCACCTGGGGGTGACGCCGAAAGAAATCGCCGGCGCGCTGGACAGTTTTTCCGGCGTGAGGCGTCGTCAGGAGATCCGCGGTGAAAAGCGGGGTGTCATTGTGATGGACGATTTTGCTCATCATCCCACCGCCGTAAAGGAGACCCTCAGGGCGGTCAGATCTCACTTTTCAAAAAACAGGATTGTTGCCGTTTTCGAGCCGCGGACAAACTCGAGCATGCGCCGGGTGTTTCAACAGGATTATGCAACCGTGTTCGATCCGGCGGACCGAATTTGTGTCAGAAAGCCCTCGATGCTTCAAAAAGTTCCCGAAGCGGAACGATTTTCCAGTGAACGGTTGGTTGCCGACTTGAAACAAAGGGGCAAGGATGCGACCCATTTTGAGGATACGGAAGCGATCATTGACGACCTGGCCCGCGCATCGGTGGGAGGCGATGTGATCCTGATCATGTCCAATGGGGGGTTCGACAACATCCACGAAAGGTTGCTGGAAACATTATGAAAACAGAATCCTCGTTCGATACCTTGCAGTTACCTATTGAAGGTGCGTCAACCGTCTGAGTCTGAAGCACAACTGGCCTCGAAGTTTTTTTCAGTTGATAACCATCTCCCGAACGCATCGATTCTTCAGCATTCGGCCGGTCGAATGATCGGCCGTTTAGCCGGCAGCGCCGCGTGAAGAATGATTGGACCGCGTGTCGCACCAGTCAGCCCTGATGCGGATCGGGCAAAACATCAAAAAAAAGGAGATTGGACATGAAAAAAGTACTGTGGATCGTATTGCCGGCCATCATGTTGTTCGTAGGAACCGCCGGGGCTCAGGATCAGAATCGGATTGCACCCATGCTCGAGAAAGGGACCAAGGAGTTGGGTTTCAACGGTTCCATCGATTTCGAGGGACCCGCGGGGGGAATGGATGTTGACCTGGATCTACGTTATGGCTACTTCCTGGCCCGTTATATCCAAATCGGTGGATTCGGCAACTATTCCAGAACCATGGACGGAGATGTGGATCGATACGGACTGGGTGGGTTCGGCGAATATCATTTTTTCGGCTCTGGTTGGGCCCGAACGATTCCCTATGTTGGCGCAGACTTAGGCCTTTATGCGCTGAATTGGGATGCCGGAGAGAACCAAAACGCCGTGGTATTTGTTCCACGGATTGGAATCAAGTGGTTTTTGCGTGATTATGTGGCGGTCGACACCAATTTTTACCTGGGCTTGGCAACGGAGGATATTTACATCAACGACAACAGCGGCGATAAATATGACTTCGGTATCAAATTCGGCTTGCGGGTCTACTTCTGATAAACATTTTCGTAGATCCTTGTGGTGAGGACTCCTGATTTCGGGATGCCTACCTATGCGCGGATGGATGGGGAATAGGAAGGTACGGCCTTGGTTTTGCCCTTATCTTTTTTTGATCCTCAATCCTTCCTGACGATCCGCTTGGGCGAAAAAATATGCTTGATGGCGTCAACCCCTTGTCCACAAGAGCGCAGACCATTCAGATTGCCAATGATGGTGCCAAAAAGGAGAAATAACTAGTTTCCCGTGTGTTAGGGGCAGTAAAACAAGTAAACAGTGTTAACTCAGCCACCGGTTTCAAAAAGGTATCTCAGCCAGCAAGGATGTCATCGGTCATGCTTTCAAAAATTAAAAAGTTAAATTAAACAATGGTTTAAAATAAAACGAACGTCCTCCATGGTTAAACCACCCACTCTGATTCGCTGCGAGTCGACGATAAAAACCTTGACAATGTCATTGCTTTAAATTACTTGCATCTTGCATTCGAAAAGAATGAAATTTATTTAAAAACAAGTAATTAAAAGGGTTGATAGGTCTATAAAACCATCCGGGAAGACAATTGAACCTCCCCGGGGCCTCGCTGAGCGGGGTCTCTGCTTCGCTCCGTCAAGTCGCGGGGGATCATCATGGTAAGCACAAAAAATTGATTTTCAGTTTACTTGCCAGTCCCGCCGCTTGAGG
>NZ_JBFELV010000334.1:0-5583 GCF_041551955.1 Desulfosarcina sp. | reverse complement strand
CCCTTGCTGAAGAACTCCTGTTTTTTTTCTTCCTGCGAGGAACACGCGCAGATCATCAGCAGCAGGATCAGTAGAAGTATCCTCAATCGTTCTTTGAGGCAAGGCATATTCATTTTCCTCCATTTTCAAAAAGATCAGCCTGTGCGGCCGTGGATTGGCGCCTGTCCATAGGTTCAGCGTTCACCCTTCTGGGTTGGTTTTCTACCGGATTAGCGTTTATCGTAACGGGTTATTTTGGCTGAGGGCTTCGATGCTCCCTGAACCCCTGAACCCGGAAGGCGTGAGGCGGAAGGCGTAAGGCGTAAAACCAGAAACCAGAACTCTGAACCCTGAACCCCTGAACCCTAAACCTCTGAACCCCGAACCCCTGAACCGTTGAACCCGTTAACCCTTCTCTATATTATATTCCCTTCGGATAGACCAGCTCATCGGAAAGGTCGATCTGTTTTTTCGGTTTCCCTTCAGGCGAAACGGCGACCCGGAATGCACCGGGGGCCAC
This sequence comes from Desulfosarcina sp., assembly GCF_041551955.1. GTDB lineage: Bacteria > Desulfobacterota > Desulfobacteria > Desulfobacterales > Desulfosarcinaceae > Desulfosarcina. The sequence goes on along the minus strand of NZ_JBFELV010000334.1, from coordinate 5,084 downwards.
CTCACCGGCATCATCATCCGGTTTCCGGCAGCTGCAGCCCGGCACCAGCGCCATGAAGGCCTGGTACAGGGCCTCGACATCTTTTTGCATGATGATGGCTTGTATCGCCTTTACCTGGTCGTCCATAAAGGCTTTGTCCACCGGCTGGGACTGGGCGGATTTGATGCGTGGGTGGCTGGTGGGCAGCAGCGTCTCCGCCTGGTTGAACAGCTCTTCGTACATTTTTTCTCCCGGCCGCAACCCGGTAAAGACGATATCGATGTCTTCATAGGGCTGCATACCCGACAGGGTAATCAGCTTTTCCGCCAGCTTGACGATTTTCACCGGCTGCCCCATATCCAGGACAAAGATCTCTCCACCGGCAGCCATGCACCCGGCTTGAAGCACCAGTTGAACCGCCTCCGGGATGGTCATGAAAAAGCGTTCGATCTCCGGGTCGGTCACGGTCAGGGGCTCCCCCCGTTTTATCTGCTGCTTGAAGATCGGCACCACACTGCCGGCGCTGCCCAACACATTGCCGAACCGGACCGTCATGAACCAGGTACCGTGTTTGCGGTGAGAACTCTGGACGATCATCTCGGCAATCCGCTTGGTGACTCCCATCACGTTCGTGGGGTTGACGGCCTTGTCGGTGGAGATCATCACAAAGCGCCGGACGCCGGCTTCCAGCGCCGCGCACACGGTGTTGTAGGTCCCGATAATAGTGTTGTAGGCCGATTCGATGGGTGCTTTCTCCATCAGGGGTACGTGTTTATAGGCCGCCGCATGAAAGACGACCTCGATGCGGTGCGCTTTCATCAACCGTTTCAGGCCGGCCGCGTCGTTGACCGATGAAATCACAGAAACGATCGGCAGGTCCGGGTGGGCGGCGGTCATCTCACGCTCGAAATCGTAGAGGCTGTTCTCGGACCGGTCCAGGATGAAGAGCAGCCGGGGATTGAAGCCGGCCACCTGCCGGCAGATCTCGGAGCCGATGGACCCGGCACCGCCGGTTACCATGACCCCCTTGCCCTTGATGTAGTCACTGATGCCGTCCATATCGATGTGGACCGGCTCCCGCTCGAGCAGGTCATCGATTTCAACGTGCCGGATGCTGTTGACACTCACCTTCTCGTTAATGATCTCTTCAAAATGGGGAATGATTTTATAGGTTATTTTCAGCGGTTGAAACCGCTCGATCACGCCGTCGATCTGGCGGCGCGTGCTGCCCGGCCAGCAGATCACCATGCTGTCGATATCACCGATCTTTTTGGCCAGTTTCAGCATCCGGTCAATGCTCATGACCGGCACGTCGGAGATCCGCAGCCCGTCAGAATGACTGTACTCGTCGGGGTCCACCACGGCAACCACGGAATAATGGGACCGGGGATCCCCCAGGATGTCCTTTAAAATCGGCTGGACCCGGTTGACCGGACCAAGGAGAATGATTCTGGTTCGGCTGGCTGGGTCGTCCCCGGCCAGGTAGACTTCCCGGTAGTTGCGCACCAGCAGGCGGATGCCGCCGCAGAAAATGATGCAAAAGGTCATGTCCAGCAGGTAGACCGCTTCGCCCATGCAGATGCGATCCCAGACGAGGCTCAGCCCGTAGACCAACAGCGAACTGATGATCACCGATCGGATGATGATAATGAGATCTTCAAAACTGACGAACCGCCACATCCCTGAAAACAGGCCGTTGTAGTAAAACACGGCCAGCCGAATGATCAGCAGCGGCCAGAACGTGACCATGAACATCTCGATTACGATTTTATCGAGGACCAGCCCGTTGAACAGCACGATGCTGTAAAAATAACTGGCCATAAACAACAGGGTGTGAATCCCGATGTTGATGACCAGGCGGTAAGGTACGATCAGCCGCGCAATGCGTCTGGCTGCGGATGACCGGGCCAGTTTTTCAAAAAGCATCAATTTGTTAAATTCCCTATTGGCCGGTTGTCAGCTATTCTGTTCACGGTTTTTTTGCCGCAAGACCTATTCCGTGAGGCGGAAGGCGTTAGTCGTAAGTCGCGAGGCGGAAAGTGATTCTAAATTCGCTCTCCCGCTGTCACGGACAGTGAACAGTGAACAGTGAACAGTGAACAGTGAACAGTGAACAGTGAACAGTGAACAGTGAAATCGTAACTGTGAATTGGGGGGTGTCAACCAGTTTCTTTCAGCTTTTTGCTTCTTTACCTCTGATCTTCTGCGCCTCTGCACCCCTGCTCTTCTTCGCCCCTGCTCCTCTGATCTTCTGCGCCTCTGCGCCTCTGCGCCCCTGCTCTTCTTCGCCTCTGATCCTCTGCGCCTCTTCGCCTCTGATCCTCTGCGCCTCTTCGCCTCTGATCTTCTTACCTTCTTCGCCTCTGATCCTCTGCGCCTCTGATCTTCTTCACCTTCTTCGCCTCTGATCTCCCGCCCTCCACCCTCTCGCTCTAGCGGCTTTTATCACGGCAGATACTCATCCAGCGTCTTGGACGTCAGCACGGCGAACCGGTCCAGGTCGCCGCGCACCTCATCCACCTGTTCTTTGGACCGCATGGGGGAGATCAACCGAACCAGGGCCCCATCGGTCCGGCGCCGGAAGATGCCGTCCCAGACCATGTAGAACTTGGCGGCATACTCATTGGTAAAATTGCGGCCGCGCCCCTGGTACCAGAAATAGCTCAGCTGCCAATAGCCGTTTTTTTCGATGATCAGTTCGTTGATTTGAAGCCGGCCGCCATAGGCATCGGGAGAATCGGTCGGCAGCGTGCGCACACGGTTGCTGTGAACATGCCAGCCTGCACCCGGCAGGCACAGGCGGGGGGAGTGGATGAAGTCGCCGCCCTTTTTCTGGTATTCATAAAAGGCGGTATAAAAGTTGATCGGCGGTTTGCCGGCCTGTGTGTAATCGATGATCGTGTATTCCTGGCCGCCCACCTGCGCCCAGATTTCGGCCTCCATCTGGCTCTTTCGCCCGGTCCGCCCCCCCAGTTCCAGGGGGTAGTCTGCCAGGTCTTGCTTCAAAACCATCGGGGAAACGTTGCCCAGCACCCCCACCACCATGGGGCTGACCAGGCAGACGGCCAGGGCGATGCCGGTGGCCGTCAGGTGTCTTTTCAGGTTGACCGGTTCAGTCGGGGCCGCCTGTGCCGTCCGTTCCCTGGGCGGCGCAGGTTTGCCGGGAAGCAGGCTCAGCAGACCGGCGGCACCCAGAAACAGGGCGAAACAGACCATGAACACCACCCAGCCGGAAAAATCGTGGAAAAACCCCTGGGCCACATCCACACCGAAGTAATGCGCCAGGATGCCCGTACCGGCAATCCGCACCACGTTGGTGCCCACGGCCAGCGGCACGGTGACGACTACCAGCACCAGTCGTTTCCACCAGATCATCGGCCGGTAAAAGGCAAAAATCACGCCCAGGCAAAGCAGGGGCAGGACAAATCTGAGGCCGTTGCAGGCCTCGACCACCTGGAACTGACTGAACCCCATGTCGATGACGTTGCCTTCGCGGTAGGCCAGAAAGCCCAGCGTGTTGAGGATGTCAACCGACACGGACGAGGCGATGAGCTGAAGCGGGAAGGTCAGGTTCCGGTATACGAATCCGGGCAGGGGCAGCATGAGGTAGAGCAGCAGCAGAGGAAAGGCGATCACGCGGATCACGGCGTAGCCGTAGATCCACCACACGGCGCCGATGACGAGAGTGATGATCGACGCCCGGGTGGTGAACAGTTCGGCACCCAGTTCACCCACCGTGAACAGGCCGACAGCAGCGGCCATGACCAGCAGCCCCCGCCAGTCCATCCTGGGCGTCAATTCAAGGATCGCCTTGCGCTTTTCCCAGATCAGGAAAAGGGACACCGGCAGGATCAGCAGGCCGTGGGAATAATCGTCGTTGTTCATCCATTGCTGATAAAGGCCGGACAGTGTGTCCCAGAAGATCACGATCACCATTGCCAGCAGGACCCCTGCCGGAAATATCCACACGTTAACGTTCTCTGAATTATTATTCATGTTTCACTCAACTCAACTGGTTCTGCACATTTGATTATGGTGAACACGGGCAATCAATTCAACGACGCGCTGAACATCCGCGTCGGTCATGGCCGTTCCCGACGGCAGGCACAAGCCTTTTTCGAATAATTCTTCGGCAATGCTCCCCCCCACCACCCGACAAGGAATGGTTTTGTTTTTTCCAACCGTGAACCGTGAACCGTGAACCGTGAACGCCTGTTTTTGAGCCATCGTCTCAAAAACAGGCTGCAAATGCATGGGCTTCCACACCGGCCGGGACTCGATGTTCTGCCTTTCCAGGGCCAGCCGCACCGCCTCGCGGTCCGCGCCAAACGCGGACGGATCGATCTGGATCACCGTCAGCCAACGGTTAGATGTACCATAAGGCGCCTCGGGCATAAAGCTTATTCCGGGCAAGGATGCCAACGCCGCCCGGTACTGGTCGAAGATCGCGCGTTTGCGACGCACGCGGTCGTCCAGGCATTCGAGCTGACCCAGGCCGATGGCGGCCACGATGTTGCTCATGCGATAGTTATAGCCGATCTCCGTGTGTTCGTAATGGGCCAGGGGCTGGCGAGCCTGTTGGGACAGGTAGCGGGCCCGCTCGATGAGTGCTGCATCGTCGCTGGCCAGCAGCCCGCCCCCCGACGTGGTGATGATCTTGTTGCCGTTGAACGAAAACACCGTGGCATAGGCACCGGCGCCGGCATGACGGCCGCGGCAGGTGGCCCCTAAAGACTCGGCGCTGTCGGCCACCACGGGAATGCCGTAGGGTTTGCAGACCGCCATAATTTGATCCAGATCGGCGCTCTGCCCGTACAGGTCGGTAGGCACCACCGCTTTGGGCAGCCGGCCCTCCCGGCTGCAGCGTTTAAGCTCTTCGGCCAGCAGATCCGGGTCCAGGTTCCAGGTCTGCCGGTCGGCATCGATGAACACCGGCCGGGCACCCTGGAATGCCACCGGCGACACGCTGCCCACAAAGGTCAGGGTCGAGGCGAAGACCTCGTCCCCCGGCCCGACATCCAGAATGCGCATGGCCAAGTGCATGGCCGCCGTGCCGCTGGCCAGGGCCACGGTGTGGGCGATGCCGACCTTTTCCGCAAAGGCAT
>NZ_JBFELV010000333.1:0-5588 GCF_041551955.1 Desulfosarcina sp. | reverse complement strand
CTTGCCCTGCCAGGTATTTTTATCTTTGAAGCGGGTGTGGATCAGGTCCATGGTTTCCCGTTTTTGCAGGGACCAGGCCGGGGCCACCAGTTCCTTGGGGTGGGGGTCACCGGTGAGGCGCTGGATGATCATCGTCTCCGGCAGGCGTTCGATGAAGTCACACACCAATTCAACGTACTCCCGCTGTCCCAGGCAACGGTAGCGGCCGGCCCGGTAAAGGTTCTCCATGGGGGTGCCCCGCACCACATACAGCAAATGGAGCTTGATGCCGTCGATGCCCATGGCGGCGATGGCATCGGCGGTCTCGAGCATCTCCTGCCGGGATTCACCGGGCAGGCCCAGGATCACATGGGCGCAGATGTTGATTTTGCGGTTGCGGGTGAGCGATACGGCCTGTTCGAAGCAGGCAAAATCGTGGCCCCGGTTAATCCGGGCAAGGGTGCGATCGTGGGCGCTCTGCAGGCCGTACTCAACCCATATGAGATGCTTTTTGGCGTAGCCTTCAAGCAGGTCCAACACCGGCGGATCAACACAATCCGGCCGGGTGCCCACGGCCAATCCCACTACGTCTTCGATGGCAAGGGCTTCGTCATACAGGGCTTTCAAATGCTCGACGGGGGCGTAGGTGTTGCTGAAAGACTGGAAATAGGCCATCAGTTTGTTGGTCTTGAAACGGCGGGCGATTCTTGCCTTGCTGCGTTCGATCTGCTGCGTGATCGATACACCCTGGCGATAGGCACCGGTCCCGGATCCGTTGGCATTGCAATAGATGCATCCGCCAATGGAGATCGAGCCGTCGCGGTTGGGGCAGTCCAGTCCGGCGTCGACGGTGACCTTGTGGACTCGGCAGCCAAACAGCGAACGAAAGTAGGTGTTCAGGTCCCGGTATGGTTTTTTGTGCATGACGATCCTGTCCTTGACCTAATTATCCCGGCAATTATATAGTGCCCCTCCGGAAACGGATATGTTGTACGATCGCTAAGCGCGGCTCAGATATTCATCCTCCGAGTATCAGTTTATATGCCTGCGGTAAAGTTTTTCGCGGGCCTAAATCTCGAACCACATGCAACCATTCCGAACTGAGGCGATACGTCTGTCGGAAAAAAGAATAGCCGAACTATATGGCCATATACCCGAAGAAATACGATGTGATCGTTGTCGGCGCCGGGCACGCCGGCTGCGAGGGGGCCCTGGCGGCGGCCCGCATGGGCTGTCGCGCGCTGCTGCTGGCTATCGACCTGGACAAGATCGCCGCCATGCCTTGCAGCCCATCCATCGGCGGAATGGCCAAGGGACAGCTGGTCAAGGAGATCGACGCCTTGGGCGGAGAGATGGCCAAAATTGCCGATCAAACCGCCATCCAGTACAAGACGCTGAACACTAAAAAGGGGCCGGCGGTGCAGTCCACCAGGACCCAGAACGACAAAGGGCGCTATCACACGGCCATGAAAGCCGTTTTGGAAAAGCAGCCCAACCTGGACATCAAACAAGCTCTGGTGGAGCGCCTGATCGTTGACGGGGATCGGGTATGCGGTGTTGAGGATCACACCGGCTTTGGTTTTCAGGCGCCGTGCGTGGTGCTGGCCACCGGCACCTTTCTGTCCGGGCTGGTGCACATCGGCTTCAAAACCATGCAGGCCGGCAGGGCCGGGGAGTTTGCCGCCTACAGCCTGCCCAACCATCTCAAGGCGCTTGGCTTTGCATTGGGTCGCATGAAGACCGGCACGCCACCACGACTCGACCGGGCCAGCATTGATTTTTCCCAGTTTGAAGAGCAGCCCCTGGAGGACCCCGCCCGCGCCTTCTCCTTCTCGGGCCAACCGGCGCGGCTGCCCCAGGTTCCCAGTTTTATCGGACACACCAGCGAGCAGGTCCACCAACTGGTGCGTGAAAACCTGCACTTGTCCGCCCTGCACAGCGGCATCATCAAAGGTGTGCCGGCCCGCTATTGCCCCTCATTTGAAGACAAGATCGTCCGCTTTCCGGAGCGGGACCGCCACCAGATCATCCTCGAGCCCGAGGGACTGGACACCCAGGAGATTTATGCGTCGGGACTGGGCAACAGCCTGCCCATAGAGGTCCAGACCCAGGTGGTCAGACGTGTCCGCGGCCTGGAGGAGGCGGAAATCATGCGTCCGGCTTACGCCATCGAATACGACTTCATCAATCCGATTCAACTTCGCCCCACATTGGAGACCAAGCGGGTGAAAGGCCTTTATCTGGCCGGCCAAATAAATGGCACGTCGGGCTACGAAGAGGCTGCGGCCCAAGGCATGTGGGCCGGCATCAACGCCGCCTGCAGGGTCCAGAAACGGCCGCCTTTCATCCTGGACCGCAGCCAGGCATACATGGCTGTGATGGTGGACGACCTGGTCACCCGAGGCACCCTCGAACCATACCGCATGTTCACCTCGAGAGCCGAATACCGGTTGATGCTCAGGGAGGACAATGCCGACCTGCGGTTGACCGAAATCGGTCACGAACTCGGTTTGCATAGTGCCGATACCCTGAAGGCCAATCGCGAGCGAAAAGCCCAGATCCAGGCCGAGATTCAGCGCATCAAACAGGCGGTGATCAAGCCGCTGCCTGCCGTCAACGCCTACCTGGCGCAGCGGGGCACGCCGCCCATCGACAACGGGATCCATCTGGTCCAGCTACTTAAACGGGCTGAACTGGATTACGACGCGGTAGCTACGTTGTCCCCGGCCGATACACCGCCAACAGAGCGGGTGGCCCGGCAGGTTGAGATCGAAATCAAGTACGAGGGGTACATTCGGCGCCAGCTTCAGGAGATCGACAAGTTCAGGCATCTGGAGCAGATCAAACTGCCGGAATCGATCGACTACACGATCGTTCACGGCCTTTCCAGTGAACTCAAAGAGAAACTGGCCGCGGTCCACCCGGCATCCCTGGGTCAGGCATCACGCATCGAGGGCATGACCCCTGCGGCCATTTCCGTACTCATGGTACATCTACGCCTATGGAAAAATCGTTAGTCCCCCGCCTGCGGGTGGACAATCTGTCTATCCACGATGTCGGTCCGGTCAGCCTCGATATCGACAAGGGCGAGTGTGTGGGACTCTCCGGTCGGTCGGGTTCGGGAAAAAGCCTTTTTTTAAGGGCGATCGCGGACATGGAACCCCACCGTGGAACGGTCTGTCTCGACGGCACCGAGCAGGCGCTGATTCCCGCACCAGCCTGGCGGCGGAAGGTGGCTCTGCTTCCATCCGAAAGCCAATGGTGGTCCGATGTGGTGGGCGACCATTTTGCGGCGTCCGATGCAAACGGATTGAACCGGCTTGGGTTTGACCCAGACATTCTAGCCTGGCCGGTTTCACGGCTTTCCAGCGGGGAGCGACAGCGTCTGGCTCTGCTGCGACTTCTGGAAAACCAGCCCCACCTCTTGCTGCTGGACGAACCCACGGCCAACCTGGATGAAGAAACTTCCGCCAGAGCCGAGGAACTGATTCGATCCTACCGTCAGGGGACCGGCGCCGCTGTCGTGTGGGTCGGCCACCAGCGCACGCAGTTGTATCGTGTGGCCAGCCGGGTTTTCACCATGGAGGGCGGGCGGATGATTGGCCGTGGAGGGGTGCCATGACATCGGAGACCATTTTTCTGACGCCATCGGATCTTTCCCTTGCCGCCCTGCTGGTGATTGCCCTGGCCCTGGTCAGCCGACGCATGGGGCTGGGGCTGGCCGGACAAATCATCCTGGCTGCCTTGAGAACCACCTTGCAGCTGTGTGTGGTGGGACTGGTATTAAAGGTGGTATTTGCGTCGATCCATCCGTTATTGATTGCATCCATGGCCGCGGTGATGCTGGTAGCCGCCGCCCGTGAGGTGATGGCCCGCCAGAAGCACCGCTTTGTCGGCTGGTGGGGCTTCGGCATGGGGGCGGGGTCCATGTTTGTCTCCTCTTTTGCCATCACCACATTCGCCCTGGCGGTGATTATCGGTGTCGACCCCTGGTATACGCCGCAATATGCCATCCCCCTGCTGGGAATGATGCTGGGAAACACCATGACGGGTATCTCCCTGGGCCTTGATCGTTTGACCGAATCGGCCTGGGAGCGCCGCAGCACCATTGAAGGGCGGCTGATGCTGGGCCACACCTGGTCTGAGGCGATCGGTGAGATCCGCCGGACCAGCGTCCGCAGTGCCATGATTCCCACGATCAACTCCATGGCTGCTGCCGGTCTGGTGAGTCTTCCGGGCATGATGACCGGCCAGATTCTGGCCGGCAACCCGCCGCTTGAAGCGGTGAAGTACCAGATCCTGATCATGTTCATTATTTCCGCCGGCACCGGATTCGGCGCGCTGATCGCGGTCTGGGCCGGTGCGCGCCGGCTCTTTGACGACCGACATCGCCTGCGGCTGGACCGCCTGAAAACATCCGGGCAATGATTGGCCCAACGGCTTGACATTAAAAAACAAACACCTTATTTTTGCACCTTAACAAGGTGAACGCTGACCCATCTTTTGGCATGCGTTCATGCAAACTAAAGCAGGGAGCGGGGTCAATCATGTCCGAACAGGATTACTACCAGGTATTGGGCGTGGCCAAGACCGCCACAGATACCGAGATTAAAAAGGCTTACCGCAAGCTGGCCATGAAGTACCATCCGGATCACTCCAAGGGTGACAAGCGAGCCGAAGAGCAGTTCAAGGCGGTCAGCGAGGCCTATGCGGTGCTCAGTGACAAGGAGAAGCGTCAGCAGTATGACACCTTCGGTTCTACCGGTTTCCACCAACGCTACTCTCAGGAGGATATATTCCGCAATGTGGATTTGGGAGATATTCTTAAAGAGTTCGGGTTTGGCGGCCAGGGGCGGCGTTTTTCTTTCGGCGGTGGGCCGTTTGGTGGGCACACGCGGCGCCAGGCACCGATCAAAGGGTCGGACCTGGTCTACGAACTTCCCCTGACGCTGCAGGACGTGGCCAGCGGAACGAGCAAGGCCGTTACCTTTCAACATCAGGGGCGCAACGAAAGTATCACGGTCAAGATACCGCCGGGGATGATCACCGGCAAGAAACTCCGCCTGGCGGGTAAGGGCGAGCAAAGTGCGTACGGTGGTCCTCCGGGCGACCTGTATATCAAATCCCGTGTCACTCCAGATCCGGTATTTACCGTAGAAGGCCATGACCTGCATGTCACCGTTACCATTCGGCTCAGCGAGTCCCTACTGGGAACCCAGGTGAAGATACCCACCCTCGAGGGGGGGGAATTGAGTCTAAAAATTCCTCCGGGAACCCGCCATAAAACCCGGATGCGACTGGCCGGGCACGGACTTCCCCAGATGAAAGGCAGTGCCAAGGGTGACTTGTATGCCACCGTTTCGGTAGAGCTTGCAAAAGAACTGTCTCCCGAACAGAAAAAGCTTGTGAAAAAGCTGGCCGCCACCGGTATGTAACAAATTAAATTCATTGACAACTAACCCCTACTAGGTTACTTTTTCGCTGGACTGGCGGCATGGAATTGGTGTTTCATGGTTGCCTTTAAACGATTATTTTTATTTTCTCAAACTTGATGGACCCGTTAAAAGTCGTTTTTCCGACGGATTTGTGAAAAGCCCGAGATCAAGGCT
>NZ_JBFELV010000332.1:0-5589 GCF_041551955.1 Desulfosarcina sp. | reverse complement strand
TCCATCTCATAGACTTCCATTTCGAGCTTGATCAGTTTGACCAGCAGGGAAAGGCGCTTGTCCAGGTCAACGGTTTCCAGCAAATTCTGTTTGTTTTCCAGTTTGAAGGAAAAATGAGACGCGACCGAATCGGCCAGTTTGGATGGATCGGATATGGCGGAAATCTTGGATAGCAGCTCTTTGGAGATGCTCTTGTTAATACCGGCATATTGGCTGAAGTTCTCGACCACCGCGCGCATCAGGGCTTCCACCTCGATGGTGTCACCGGGCATATCCGGCAGCAGGGACAAATCGACTTCAAAATATTCAGGGTTAGGCACGTACCTTTCGATGCGGGCGCGCTGTTTTCCTTCAATCAGCGCCTTGACGGTGCCGTCGGGAAGTCGCAACAGCTGCAGTACCGTACCAATGACGCCCACATCGCAGATATCCTTTTCCGCGGGGTTGTCGACGCCGGCGTTTCGCTGGGTAGCCAGAAAGATGCGCTTGTCCTTGTTCATGGCGCTGGAAAGGGCGCTGACGGACTTGTCGCGACCGACGAAAAGCGGGGCCACCATGTGGGGAAACACCACAATGTCCCGCAGCGGCAGCATGGGAAGTACTTCCGCGGGGGCTTCCATCTCATGATTCTTGAAAAACTTCGGGATATTGACCATAGTTTATCGTTTGCCTCGATCCCCGACAAACCCGTTAAATCTGCCGGTGGTTGCTTGTATCAGGCCTGTTTTTTAGAAGGTTCGTAAAGCAGGATCGGCGCTTCTTTTTTCAGCACCACTTCCTCGCCGATCACGCACTCTTTGACATCTTCCTTGGAGGGGATATCGTACATGATATCCAGCATGCATGACTCCATGATCGCACGCAGCCCCCGGGCCCCGGACTTTCGCTTCAGGGCTTCATCGGCGATGGCGGCCAGCGCGCTGTCGGTCAGCCGCAGGTTGACCCCCTCGATTTCGAAAAGCTTCTTGTACTGCTTGAGCAATGCATTTTTCGGTTCGGTCAGAATCCGGACCAGGCTTTCGGCACTGAGTTCATCCAGGGTGGCGATGACCGGCAGACGGCCGAGAAACTCGGGAATCAGGCCGAACTTGATCAGGTCTTCGGGTTTGACCTCGAGCAGCGTCTCGCCGAGACTGCGTTCGTTTTCCTTTTTAACCTTGGCGCCGAACCCCATGAGCTTGCTGCCCATGCGTCGGTTGATAATCTGCTCCAGCCCGTTGAAAGTGCCGCCGCAGATAAAAAGGATATTGGAGGTGTCCACCTTGACGAAGTCCTGCTGGGGATGCTTGCGGCCACCCTTGGGCGGGACGCTGGCCGTTGTCCCCTCGATGATCTTTAGCAGGGCTTGCTGAACGCCTTCTCCGGAAACGTCCCGGGTGATGGAAGGGTTGTCTGACTTGCTGGCAATTTTGTCGATTTCGTCGATGTAGACGATGCCGCGCTTGGCCTTTTCCACATCGTAATCGGCGTTTTGCAGCAGGGAAAGGATAATGTTTTCCACATCCTCGCCCACGTAGCCGGCCTCGGTCAGGCTGGTGGCGTCGGCAATCGTAAACGGCACGTTGAGAAACCGCGCCAGGGTCTGGGCCAGCAGCGTCTTGCCGCAGCCGGTGGGGCCGATCAGCAGGATGTTGCTCTTCTGAATCTCCACGTCACCGGCGTTGACGGTCGTATCCAGCCGTTTGTAGTGGTTGTATACCGCCACGGCAAGGATCTTCTTGGCCACGTCCTGTTCGATGACATAGTCGTCCAACCGGGTCTTGATCTCGTGGGGGATCATCAGGTTCTCGAACTCACCCGCCTCTTTTTCGTTCTCTTCCTCGATGATCTCGCTGCACAGCTGGATGCACTCATCGCAGATGTAAACCGCCGGTCCGGCGATCAGCTTTTTAACTTCTTTCTGGTTCTTCCCGCAGAAGGAGCAGAAGAGATTGTCGTTGGGCTCGTCTTTTTTGGCCATGTCATGCCTCCGTGTCGGTTAAATGATCCAGGTCATCCCGGTTGGTGATAACATGGTCCACGATGCCGTAAACTTTTGCCTCTTTGCCGGACATGAAGTTGTCACGGTCGGTATCCTTCTGGACGTCTTCAACGCTCCTGCCGGTGTGGCGCACCAGGATGTCGTTCAGGGCGTCTTTCATGCGCAGGATCTCCTTTGCCTGAATGGCAATGTCCGACGCCTGACCCTGAAATCCGCCCATGGGCTGGTGAATCATGATCCGCGCATGAGGCAGCGCGTAGCGCTTCTTTTCGGCGCCCGCAGCCAGAAGCAGCGCCCCCATGCTGGCGGCCTGGCCGATGCAGACGGTGGTCACGTCGGGCTTAATGTACTGCATGGTATCATAAACCGCCAGCCCGGAGGTGACAACACCGCCGGGAGAATTGATGTAAAGGTTGATGTCCTTGTCCGGGTCCTCCGATTCAAGGAACAGCATCTGGGCGATCAACAGGTTGGCCACATCGTCGTTGATGGCGGTCCCCAAAAAGATGATGCGGTCTTTCAGGAGCCGCGAGTAGATGTCGTAGGCCCGCTCTCCCCTGCTGGTTTGGTCGATAACCATTGGAATCAATGCCACGTTCTTGTCTCCTTTACATCCGTTTCGTGTTCATCGTTTGGCGCATTGCCGACGCACTGCACCCCTTCCAATGCCGAAGGCACGATAGACACAGGATACAGCGACAGCGGTTGGAATGCAACGCCCGCCGCAATCATGAGTCAAATAGGCTATTTGGAAGCCTCGGGAGCCTCTTTTTCCGGCTCCACCGATTCAATCTCATTCCTTTCCATTATAAGCTTAATCGCCTGTTTTTCAAGTAAGGCGTGCTTAAAAAGCGCCAGCTTGTCCCCGCTGTTTCCATAGAAGCCCTTGATCACGTCCACCGGCTGATTGTAGGTGGCGGCCATCTCTTCGAACCCTTTTTCCAGGTCCTCATCGGCCAGTTCCATCTTTTCCTGCTCGATGATCTTACCCAGAATCAGCTGTCGGCGAACCTGTTTTTCGGCGGTGTCACGATATTTTTCCGCAAGGCTCTCCCGGGAAATGCCCGCTTCCTCAAAAGTCTTGTTGTGGTAGGAAAATGAACGCTCCGCATCGGCGATGATGCTGTTGAGTTCATATTCCACCATCACATCGGGAACCTCGAAATCGGTTGTTTCCAGGATCTGGCTGAAAATCTGCTCGTTGAGTTCCTGCTCGATACGCTTGTCGTATCCCTGGGTCAGGTTCTCCTTGATTTTATCGCGGACCTCATCCAGGGTGGTAAACGGGCCCAGCTGTTTGGCCATCTCATCGTCGATCTCCGGCAGCACCTCTTTGCGGATTTCGTTGAGTTTGACCTTAAAGTCCACCGTGTGGCCGGCCAGTTTCTTGTTGAAATAATCCTCGGGAAACGAAACGGTAATCTCTTTTTCGTCTCCGGGGTTCATGCCCACGACGCCCTTATCGAAATCTTCGGCAATGTGCGCATCGCCGAGCTTGATCACGAAATTCTCTGTTTTTTTGGTATCTTCAAAGGGCTTGCCGCCCTTGAAGCCCTCGTAGTCCACCTGCACGAAGTCGCCGTTCTGCGCCGGACGCGCCTCGTCGATGGGCTCCCTTTTGGCCAGGTTCTTCTGCATCATCTGGATCTGGACGTCCACCTCTTCGTCACTGGCCTTGTAGAGTGTCTTTTTCAGCTTCAGGTTCGTAAACCCGATGTCGGCAATCTCCGGGTGAACCTCGACCTCGGCATCGAAGCAATAGTCGCCCGTGGCCGTCAGTTCGGGCGGATCTACGCTGGGTGAGCCGACAACCTTCAGCTTGGTCTCCTTCAGCGCATCCACGTAGGCATCCTGGATCAGCTTTCCGGTCACATCGGCATTCACATCCTTTTTATACAGCCGTTCGAGCACCCCGCGCGGGGTTTTACCCGGCCGGAAGCCTTTGACCTTGGCGGTCTTTTTAAGGCTCTGGTAAGCCTCATCCAGTGCGCGTTTCACATCCGCCTCGGGAACCTCAATGTGCAACAATTTTTTTACGGTACTGCGATCTTCAACGGTAACCTTCATAATTATCCTTTCTGAACCCTGAATGCAGCTCATTGTGGAAGAGTTTGGGCTGCTGACCGGCGCCGAAAGCGGGTCAATTCAGGTAAAAAATTAAGCGCCCCGACGCGACAGGCATCAGGGCTCCTTTAAAAAAAATCCCGGTAATGTGATTGGCCCGCAACATCTGAAAATTTCAGGTTGAGCGACTTGCCATTGGTGCCGCAGGTTAAAAGAAGCTGTCGTCCTGCGACAGTATACCACGCGGCACCGCGTCTGACACCACAGATGCGGACCCGTTGTCGATAACTGCCAACGGTCAACCGGCCCTTGCTGCCGCCCCCCAACCGATGCCGGGGTGATATGGTGCGAGAGGGGAGACTTGAACTCCCACTCTGTCGCCAGAGCTGGATCCTAAGTCCAGTGCGTCTACCAATTCCGCCACTCTCGCATGGATTTATCGAATCACCTTTCTAACCAAACCCATCCTGCAACTTGACTTTCTATGCAAATAAACTAAACTTCGCAAAAAAATCAAACGAATTAGATAATATTGATGAGCCCTTCTGTCAAGGATTTCACGATTCCCATGGTCACGATCAAACCATTCGCCATTTTCAGAACCCGGGTGATTGCCGCCCTTCTCGGTTGTCTGTCGCTTGTCGGGCCGGGGTTGCTGCCGGTCTTACCCTCCCAGGCGGCCGTGATCGTCCTGGATCCCGGCCATGGGGGAAACGACAGCGGAGGGGGCCGTGGCAGCGAGTTTGCCGAAAAACAGTTCACGCTGGCGCTGGCACAGAAAATTGCGACGCTGTTGCAAGCACGACACCGGGTCGAATTGACCCGGACTGCGGACATTCACATGGCCCCGGCGGATCGGGCTGCAGTGGCCAACCACCTGCGGGCGGACCTGATGATCAGCCTGCACGCGGCGGTTGCACCCTATTGCAGCGACCGGGCCGCCGCCATCTATTACCATAACGATGAACGATTGAAGATTCCCTTCGGGGCGTCCTCCCAGGGCATGCCGGTCCAATCGGATGCCGACCGGCCGGAATGGAACCGGCTCCAGATCCAGCACCAGCATCGGAGTCAAAATCTGGCCGGCACGCTGAAACGATCATTGGACGACAGCGAGGCATTTGACAGCGTGACCATCAGTGGCGTTGCCTTGGCGCCCCTGATGGGAGCCGATCTGCCGGCGGTGCTGGTGGAAGTGGGCTGCATGCGTCCGGCTGCAGAAACCAACCGGCAAACGCGCGAACATCAGCTGGACGGGTATGCGGCCTCACTGGGTAACGCCATCGAAACGGCCCTGATCAGCCTGGTGCGGTAACTTTAACGGTCAATGCTTGCGCACGGTAATAAACAGTGCTAAGAGGTCACAAAAAAACGTCGGGGCGTAGCGCAGTCTGGTAGCGCACCTGCTTTGGGAGCAGGGGGCCGGAGGTTCAAATCCTCTCGCCCCGACCATTTTATTATTAATTTATTCAGGGATTTTGTTGTGGGTTCTCTCGAATTATGTCAATCCCACAACGAGCCGTGACAATATTCCTAAAACCTGT
>NZ_JBFELV010000331.1:0-5606 GCF_041551955.1 Desulfosarcina sp. | reverse complement strand
TTCCGACGTTCCCCATTCCGCCCGGGCGGTTGAAGATTCGGTGGCCGTTGAAATGTTCTCACCGGTGAGGGAAGATTATCTCAGATAAAAAGCAGGGTCCAAGGATCCCAGGGTTCGAGGTTTCAAGGGAAGGCCATATGTGGTCTTAGGTGGTCTTGTTTTTTCACTCGAATCCTTGATCCCTTGATCCCTGGTTTTTCATTCCTTCCCTTCCACCACCCCAAGGGTCTGGCGGGCGATTTCGAGTTCCTCGTTGGTGGGGATGACATAACCCTTGATCCGACTTCCGGCAGCCGTGATTTCTCCGCCGTGTCGGTCGGGATAACGATTTTTTTGTGGATCCAGGGTTAGGCCTGCGGTTGCCATGCCCCTGCAGCAGGCTTCACGTATGACCGCATCATTTTCACCGACGCCGGCGGTGAAAACCAGGGCATCCACCCGTCCGAGCTGAAAAAAATAAGCCCCGATATACTGCCGGCAGCGGTAGACGAACATGTCCAGCGCCAACTGGGCCCGGGCATTCCCATCCCCGGCAGCCGCATGGATATCGCGCAGGTCGTTCATTCCACAGATGCCCTTCAGTCCGCTCTCTTTTTGCAGGACGGCGTTGACTTCCTCAAGGGTCATACCCTTGCGCTCGGCAATATACATGACGACCCCGGGGTCCAGGTTTCCGCCCCGGGTGCCCATGATCAGCCCGCCCAGCGGTGTCATGCCCATGGAGGTGTCCACGCTGACCCCTTTTTCGATGGCACAGATGCTGGCGCCGCTGCCCAGGTGGGCGGTGATCAGGTTCACCGCAGACGGCGGCCGGCCCAGTCGGATTGCCGCCTCCCGGGCCACATACTGATGGGAGGTGCCGTGAAAACCGTAACGGCGGACACCCATTTGTTCGTAATACGACCAGGGCAGGGCGTAGTGGTAGGCAAAGGCGGGGATGGTCTGGTGGAATGCCGTGTCGAAAACCGCCACCTGGGGCGCATGGGGAAACAGCTCGCGGGCCACCTTGATGCCCATGAGGTTGGCGGGGTTGTGCAGCGGGGCCAGGGGAATCGTCTTTTGGATGGCCTCCAGCACCCTGCGATCCACCTGGACCGGTTCCTGGAAAAGTTCTCCCCCGTGGACGACCCGATGGCCAACGGCCGCGATTTCGCTCGGGCCGGAGATAACGCCTGTGCCGGGCGCCGTGAGCTGGCCGACGGCTTCGTTCATGGCCGATCGATGGTCGCTGATGGGCTTTTCATAGACGATACCCTGTCCCCCGGCAGCGTCCGGTCGATTTTGATGGGACACCTTGCCCATGGATTCGCCGATCCGCTCCACCAAACCTGATGCCAGGCGGTGTTCACCGAGCATCTCAAGCAGTTGGTACTTCAAGGAGGAACTGCCGCAGTTGATGACCAGAATTTTCATTTAATCTGCTTTCGTCTGCATGGGGTTATGCAAGGTCAAGGCCTGGGCTTGAATCACGGTGATGGCTACGGTGTTGACAATATCGGCTGCCGTGCACCCCCGACTCAGGTCGTTGACCGGTTGATTCAGGCCTTGGAGCACCGGCCCGACGGGAATGGCGCCTGAAGAGCGTTGCACCGCCTTATAGATGTTGTTGCCCGTATTGAGGTCCGGAAAAATGAACACCGTTGCCTGGCCGGCCACCTCGCTGCCGGGCAACTTTGTCTTGGCCACGCCGGCATCCACCGCCGCATCGTATTGGATGGGGCCTTCGATCTTCAATTGTGGAAAGCGCGATTTGACGATGCGCGTGGCTTCGCGAACCTTGTCCACATCCCGTCCGGCCCCCGATGTTCCCGTTGAGTAGGAGCACATGGCGATGCGTGGTTCGATATCGAACATGACTGCCGTGTCTGCCGCACTGATGGCAATATCCGCCAGCTGGCTTGCATCGGGGTTGGGGTTGACTGCGCAATCGCCGTAGACGACCACGCGATCAGGCAGGCACATGAGAAAAACACTCGAGACGATCGACACCCCCGGGCGGGTGCGGATAATCTGGAACACCGGCCGGATCGTATCGCCGGTGGTGTGGACGGCGCCTGACACCATGCCGTCGACCAGTCCTGCCTTGACCATGAGGGTGCCGAAATAGCTCACGTCGGCGGTCATATCCCAGGCCATCTCCTTGGATAAGCCCTTTTCCCGGCGAAGGTCGTAATAGAGCTGGGCCAGGGCCTCGCGGTGGGTCGAGCTGGGTGGATGAATGATATTCAGGCCTTTCCAATCCAGGCCGAGGGCTTTGGCCGTCTGCCGAATCTGCTTCGGGTCGCCTAGCAGCGTGATGTCGGCCACATCCCTGCGGATCAGTATCTCTGCGGCCCTCAGGACCCGCGGTTCTTCTCCCTCGGGCAGAACGATATGCCGGCGGGCCGATTTGGCCCGTTCGATGAGTTCATATTCAAACATGATCGGGGTCACGCGGGTGGATCGGACCACATCGATGCGGGCTTCCAGGCGGGTAAGGTCCACGTTGGCTTCGAAGAGGCCCAGTGCGGCGGCAATTTTGCGTTCATCGCCGGGTTGAAGGCTGGCGCGGACTTCGCTGGCATTCATGGCACTGGTAAACGTGTCCGTGGGCACGCTGATGATGGGTAGCTGGGAGGTCAGTCTGAAACCCTCCATCAGGCGTTTCACCGACGGTTCTGGTGTGAATCCACCGGTAAGCATAAGGCCCGCAATGGTCGGATAATTGTCGGATACGACTGTTGCCAGGCTTGACAGAATGACGTCTGTGCGGTCGCCCGGTGTGATCACCAGGTCCCCCTCCCTGATCAGATCGAGAAAATGAGGGATGTTCATGGCGGCCACCTTGAAATCGTGGATCGACCGGCTCAGCGCTTCAGTTTCCCCCTGGAGCACCTCGGCCCCCAGTTCTCTGGCGATATCGGCAACGGTGGGCCTGCCCAGGGTGGGCATCTCCGGAAGTACGCCGATGGGGATGTCAGCGGAAATGCCTTCGCCAATCCCCGCGCGAACAGCGTCCAGCTCCGATTTGTCGACCCGGTTGACAATGACGGCGGCGATGTCGCACCCTCGGTGGGTGAAGGCATCGATCCCCATCTGAATGGTCTCGAGGATCTCTTCCGGGTCTTTGTCGCTCCCATTGACCAGCATCAGGATGGGGCTGCCCAGGTTGCTGGCCACGTCGGCATTCATATCGAATTCGAATGCCGATGAAACGCCCGTGTAATCGGTTCCCTCGCACAGGACGAATCGGAATTTTTGTTGAAGCTGCCGGTATTTTTCCACGATCTGCTTCAAGATGCCCTGGCTGCTGCTGCCGGTGGACAGGCTCTGGACGGCATTGTGGGTAAAGGCGAAAGTCTCGTAGTAGGTCTGGTCAAGGTGGTAACGCTGCAGAATGAGTTCGATGTCGTTGTCCCGTTTCTGGGCCGTAGGGATGATGGGCCTGAAATATCCGATGCGTCCCACTCGCCTGGAGAGCATCTCCATGAGGCCCAAGGCGACCACCGATTTCCCGCTTTGCGGCTCGATGCTGGCAATGTAAAGGCTGTTGGCCATGCGTTTCTTTCCCGTCATTGTATGCGGTTGTCGTCAAAAAGTTGAGGGTAACAGTTTAACCGAAAAAGCGTCGGGTAACAAACCAATTATGGGGACAGCGCTCCACCGGTCGTCTCCGACCCGGTTTGATTTTCCTGCGCCCGCATGGCATGATAGAATACCTTCTTATAATGTAAAAGTGTCCGCACCAGGTGATAGTGGCTGGACGCCGTCGAAAACTGCCTAGACCTACATTTCCCTTGCCAACTTCTCATTGGTTTGAACGCGGTTTCAGATTCGGTGGCTGGTTTGTACCCCCTGCCCGATCAAAGGTTGTTGGCCAACCACCGGAACCATTTTAAGTGTTCCCGCTAGTCTGGAAGACTTTTGCCGGGAGAGATTTGATCAGCATCTACAGGAAGAGAAAAAGGAGGTATGGATGAGACTGAGCAGGTGGCGCGTATTCTTGATGATTTGTGCGGTATCGCCTGTTTTGGGTCATGTGACAACCTTGCCGGTGCATGGGGCAGACCAGGAGACCCTGGATCGTCTCGAGAAAATCATCGACAAGCAGCAGGCCCAGATCGAGGCCCAACAGAAAACCCTCGAACAACTGCAGGGCGAGGTTGAGATGTTGAAGAGCCAGACGGCCGCGGCCACGGTCAAGGCGGCCACGGACAGCCCCGCGGCAGTCAAGGCCGGAAACCCGAAGGGCAGTGTCAAATTATACGGCCAGGTGAACAAGGCGATACTTTACAGCAACGACGGGGAGAATGGCGACGTCTACCTGGTGGACAACGACAACTCCTCCACCCGGGTGGGGCTGGAGGGCACCATCAAGCCCAATGAGAAATATACCATCGGCACCCGCATCGAAGTGGAATACCAGACCAACCCTAGCAACCTGGTCAACCAGGAAGACAAACGTGTGGAAGACATCGGTTTTCAAAAACGCCATCTGGACCTGTGGGTGGACGCCAACACCTACGGTAAATTCTCCCTGGGCTACGGTTCCACAGCCTCGGACGGCACCTCGGAGATGGATCTGTCCGGCACCGGCGTGGTGGGCTACGCTGCCATCGCCGACATGGCCGGTGGTCAGCTATTCTACGACAAAAACACGAACACCTTATCCGATACCCCGATTAACGCTGCGTTCTCCAATATGGACGGGCTGGGGCGCGAAGAGCGCATCCGCTATGACAGCCCTTCGTTCAGCGGATTTGTCGGATCCGCATCTTACGTTGCCGAGGGCGGTGGCGACCTTGCTCTACGCTACACCTCCCAGGTGGATGCCTTCAAATTGGCCGCCGCTGTGGCCTACGCCAACCCCGGCAGTTCTTCTGATATCGTCGACGACCAGCTGGCCGGATCCGTGTCCGTGCTGCATGACTCCGGCTTCAACGGCACCTTTGCCATGGGCACCCGCGATCAAAAAGGGGCCGGTGTAAACGATGCCGGGTTTTTTTACACCAAGTTCGGCTACCGGGGTCGCTGGTGCCCGCTGGGAGTGACCTCCCTGTCCGTCGACTACGGTCGTTTTTCAGATTTTGATGTCAACGGCGACGATGCGGACACCGTCGGCCTTCAGATGGTGCAGGACCTCCAGGAGTGGGGCACCGAGGTCTACCTGGGCTACCGGTTACACCAATTGGACAGAAACGGTGTGGATTACGACAACATCAATGCCATCATGACCGGCATGCGGGTGAAGTTCTAAATGAAGATGAGATGGATTTTTATGCTGACGGCGGCGGCCCTGATTGCCGGTATCGCCGGGTGTGCATCATCGGATCAACCGTTTGTCTACCACGACGACCGGGACGAAAAGCCTGGCCCCGGCCTTTTCTCCGGTGACAAAGGGGGGTTGGTTATCTATGGCGAGTCTGTGGAGGAAACGACCGAGGTAGAAAAAGCGCCGGCGGATTGAACCTTACCCGCGGCAAGCCGCGGTTCCGATCCGAATCAGAAAGAAGATCGCCGAACGATCAAGCGTTGCCCATGCACCACCCAGTGAAGCGGGTGCCGGCAGCGCTTTTTCGTCTTGACGAATGCAGTCTGTCAGGTATTTTTTCCCGAACCCCGAACCC
>NZ_JBFELV010000330.1:0-5614 GCF_041551955.1 Desulfosarcina sp. | reverse complement strand
ATGCTCACATACTACATGTATGCTCCGCTTTTTCGCCGTTGCATGCCTTGCCCTGAACCCTGATCCTTATTTTTGAGATAGGTTCTAGTGTTGTAATTTGGTCAGAACCGCTTCGATAACACGAACAATGGCTTCACATTTTTGTGTGTCCAGTGCATCGGGATGGGGCGGGGCAAACTGACCGGTGTCATTGTCAAAATACTTGCCGGAAGCCGCTGCGAATTCATCTGACAGGGCTGCGCGGACAAGTATTTCCGCACCGATGCGCAGATCGCCTCCGGTCACGCCATAGGCCTGTTTGACCATCTTGCTGCCCAGCATGGATCTGGGATTGACCGCAATAATGGCCGGGCCGTCATCCTTGAGCGAAAGCGCCATGCTGCGCGACCACATGGTTATCGCCAGCTTGCTTTGCGCATAGGCCGCATTGTCGGACAACTTGGTCCGTCCGACCAACGCTTCGGGATCGACCGGTGCCTGGGCAGCTGAGGAGAGATTAATGACCCGTCCGGACTTTTCAAACAGAGGCAAAAGGCGTTTCGTTAGTAGATAAGGCGCAATTGTATTGACAGCAAACCGGACATCAAGTCCATCCTGCGTGATCGGGTGGGGCGTGTTAAAGACGCCGGCATTGTTGATCAGCACATCGAGCTTGGCGTGCTTTTCAGCCAATGCCTTGGCCAGCACCTCCACGTCAGCCATACTTGATAGATCGGCTACATAGCTTTCAACCTTCACGCCATCCGATATCGCTGAAAGCGTATTTTCCAAGCTTTCAAGTTTTGCCGGGCTTCGGCCATGCAGCAAGACGTTTTGGTCCAACGAGACCAACATCTTGGCGGTTTCCAGACCGATCCCATCGGTGGCGCCGGTAACCAGAATGGTTCTTGTCATATTTATCTCCTTTGCTTTCCATCCCAACGAAATTTTCAAAATTTCAATTGACCTCAGCAACGTAAAAGGATAATAGTTCGTATAATCTAACTGCGCAAGTAGGCACCTAAAAATTACGTAGTAACAAAATTGATACTAATGAGGAAAATCAATGCGTCACAACACCTATAAATGTAATAATGGATGCCCTGTAGAGGCAACGTTGGAAATTATCGGCGGAAAATGGAAGGGAGTCATCCTCTATCATCTGATGGAGCGCACCTACCGTTTTGGAGAACTGAAAAGGGTGATGGAGGGCGTAACCCAGCGCATGTTGACCAAGCAGCTTCGTGAGCTGGAAGCAGATGGAATCATCAATCGCAAGGTTTATGCACAGGTGCCGCCAAAGGTTGAATACTCACTTACCGATGTTGGCGAAAGCTTAAGGGATGTCATGATGATGATGCGTGATTGGGGGCGCAACCATTTTGGGCTGTAGCTTGTAATGAAAACCAACCGTTAATCTGGTGAGAAGGTTCTTTAAAAACCAATAAAAAATAACAGGGCGTGTTAATCTGGATCGGTTAACACGCCCTGATGTTAGATAGTGCCCATCCATAAACGGTTATTTCGCCCGATCTCTGCGTTGCGCTAAAAATTTTATCCTCGGAATATCAACCATATGCCGCCGGTAAAATTTTTCGAAAGCCTTGATCTCGACCCAATTTACCTATTTCTGGACGGACACTAGATACTTAAAGTCGGCTATATTTCTACAACGACTTTACCCATAGCCTGACCGCTGGAAAGACGGTCATGGGCCTTGCCAACTTCCTCAAGGGAAAATCTTTGTTCATCCAGGACCGGGCGTAAACCACCTGCATCAATGATTTCGGCCAGTTTATTGAGAATTTTGGCATGATCTTCCCGTTTATAGTTGTGGATCATCGGGATTAACATGAACACAACATGCAATGACAACCCTTTAAAATGCGCTACGGACAAATCCAACTCAACCAAAGCCACTGTCGAAGCAATTTGGCCGTTGAGCGCAGCCGCTTCAAAGGAATTGGCCATATTCGCACCACCAACTGAATCGAAAACAACATCAAAACCGGCACCATCGGTATATTTGGCAACGTATTCGGCAACCGGTTCCGTCTTGTAGTTGATACCGGTAGCCCCCAGTTCTTTGATCAATGCCAACTGCTTGTCACCGCCGCCTGTCGAATAGACCTCAGCACCGAAATAACGGGCCAACTGCAGCGCAACGTGACCAACACCGCCGGATCCACCATGGACCAGCACTTTTTGACCATGGTCAACGCCGGCCCGTGTCAGCCCTTCATAAGCCGTGATACCCACCAGAGGCAATGCGGCGGCTTCGCGCATCGTAATGGTCTTTGGTTTGTGAGCGATCAAATTGGCATCCGCAACCATGTATTCTGCAAGGGTGCCCGGCAAATCACCTAAGCCGCCGGCACATCCATATACCTCATCGCCAACAGCATATTCGGAAATACCCTCGCCCACCGATTCGACGGTGCCGGCGAAGTCCATGCCCAAAACGGCTGGAAGCTCGGGTGAAATCGGCAGTTCCTTGCCCATCTGGCGAATCATGGTATCGACGGTATTGACACTGGTTGCGGCGATCTTGACCAATACGTGGCCCGGTCTTACATCTGGCTTGGCGATTTCCGCAAGCGCAAATACGTTGGAATCACCGTACTCTCGAATTATCATGGCTTTCATTGATCTTTTTCTCCTTTTGTTTTTTTTCCTCACTGAACAGTCATAACCTCAATCGACCACAGCAATGCGCCATTTAGATAATTCGTATATTCTTTCCTCGCAAGTAGGCACTTTTTAATCTGGTAGTTACAATAAAGATACTAATGGGGAGGATCAATGCGGCACGGCACGACGAATGTAACTGAAGCCATACAAGTGTATTTTGGCTATCCCATAAAAATGGCACTCGCAGATCCGTGTGGTTTCTGGCCAAGGAACCAGATGGAATAAATATTGCTGTAGTAGCAGATAGCCTCTCTTTCACGAATTTGTCGTATTTTGCTTGCAGAAAAATGGGCTGAACTCGTCTTGCTGGACAGAAAAACAAGCCGGTCTAAATGATGGACAGCAGCGGGAGCATGAATATTTCAAGTCCGTGCGCCGATCAAAAACCTTTGTTGTCCAAAATAAACGTGTCCGTCATGAACCTCCAAAATGAGGATCTGCTTTACATAGCGATCGGTAGTTTGGCTGAGTCTTTTGTGGGAGTGGCGAAAAATGACCTTGCTGACAATTCTAATCGGAATGTAGGAAAGGGATGCTTAAAATTGCGAAATGCAAGCTGTCGTTAATAAATGGAAGTATATACGGTCACATTGAGCTTAAATTGTTGGATAGATTTCAATGTCATTTAGGATTTTCTACATTAAAAAAAGGATAGAAAGGCCCAAACTGACCGGGAAAGTCTTCAACCAGGTTGAGATGTGTTAAAAGTACGGGTGGATCGCCCCAACTTTGGTTGAGGCAGTGAACGAGGATGCCGGCTGGACTCAAAACAAAGCCAGATGGGGCTTCTGGCCTCAAATCCATGGTGATTTGCATGCCCACACCGGGGCACACCGTGGCTACCGAACCGCCGAAACGAATGGAGATGGGCCGATGGATGTGGCCACAGGTGATCCGCTCCACCTGAGGGTGATGCTGGATAAGTTTACTGAGGTCTTCGCGGTGCTTGAAAGGCTCGAGATCCATGTGGCCGACAGCTGAAGGAAAGGGTGGGTGGTGCATAAAGATCAGTGTTGGGACATCTGGCTTCTCTTTTAATGTGGCGTCCAACCAGGCTAAGCGCCTGGGGCACAAACCGCCTCCGTGGTCTCCGGGCGTAACCGTGTCCAGGGCGATCAGCCTAACGGCATAATCCTCGATGGCATAGCAGATAAACCCGCCGTTAGGGCTGTCAGGATGGGTGCGCAGGTAAGCATGATCGAAGAAGACTTTCGCCATTCGGCCCTTATGGTCATGGTTGCCAGGGACCATGAATACTGGCATTGCGAGGGGTGCCAGAAGCTCCCGGGCCACCTGATAGCTATCAAGACGCCCGCCATCGGCGATGTCACCGGTGACGATAACCACATCGGGTGCCGGGGAAAGTCCGTTGATGTGGTCGACAACCTTACCAAGTGCGTTGGCCGTGTCAGCTGCCTCATAGGCCAGTTCGCCATTGGGGACTAAATGAATATCGGAAATCTGGGCAATCAGCATGGGTTCTCGCTATCCGTCGCTAAGGGTGAACAGCGCCTCCAGGTCGATACGGATGTCAACCATTTCGCCTTTTTGGAATGATTGCCGGCCCGGAGCTTCGACCCTGATTGGTTCTGGAGTCTTCCCGTTTACCAGGAGCCTTGTCCGGTCGCCCATGAAAAATGAACTGACGACATTGGCCCGAAAATGTCCCTGCCCATCTTCGACCACTACAGCATGTTCCGGCCGGAAGAAGATATTGAGCACCTCGTTTTCGGCTACATCCACCCCCTGGATGTCGGCGATGGGTATACAGCCTCCAGGAAAATTCAGACACTGGTTTCCCACTGAACTTTTTATGCAGTTTACCGTGCCAATGAAGTCCGCTACGAAACGATTTGCCGGTTTGAAATATACTTGGCGCGGGTTTCCAATCTGGGCAATCCTGCCATGGGACATAACGACAATTCTATCGCCCAGAGCCATCGCTTCGGCTTGATCGTGAGTGACGTAAACCGCCGTAATGCCGATAGACCTCAGCAGCATGTCAATCTCCACCCGCAGAACATCACGCAGCTTCGCATCCAGGGCGGTCAGCGGTTCATCGAGGAGCAGGATGCGCGGCCGAACGGCGATTGCCCTGGCCAAGGCGACACGTTGCTTCTGTCCTCCGGAGAGTTGATCAATTTGCCGGTTTCGTAACTCTTCGATCTGCATCATGGCCAGCATTTCGTCGACGCGACCACGAATTTTCTCCGGTTCGTCGCCCTTTACCTTCAACCCGTAAGCAATGTTTTCGGCAACGTTCATGTTGGGAAACAGGGCATAGTTCTGGAAGACCATGCCGACATTGCGTTTTTCAATCGGAATCGCGGTTACCTCGTCCGCATTGAAAAAGACCTTCCCGCCCTCGTCGGGTGTTTCAAGCCCTGCGATAATCCGCAGCAAGGTGGTTTTGCCGCATCCGGAAGGCCCCAGGATTACGACTGTCTCGCCGGCGGCAACTTCGAGATCAAGGGATTCCAAGGCCTTGGTTCCACCAGGAAAGGTTTTAGCACACCCGGTGAGCCGGACAGAAGTTCCAGTTCTATGAGACGCCATTGCCGCTGAGACTTCAGAGAGAACTACCGGCTCCGAAATCCGCTCTTTTCTTTCCATTCTCAATTGCTCCGTTTCTACGTCTGCTGCGGCCAACCTGGACTTTGGCCGGGATACCCACTGCATTCCCATCAGTAGGGGGATAATCATGAAAAAGAAGGTAATCGTGTAAGCTGACCCGATTTCCAGCCGCATTGAAGCATAACTGTCGGCCAGTCCAACCGGCAGCGTCTTCGTCAAGGGGGTATGCAGCATCCAGGTCAGGTTGAACTCGCCGATCGACAGGGTGAAAACCATCAGAGAGCCGGCCAGCACCCCGGACCACACGTTCGGAATGATGACCTTGATGAACCGGTTGACGAAACCGGCGCCCAGGCTGGCAGCGCCTTCT
>NZ_JBFELV010000329.1:0-5615 GCF_041551955.1 Desulfosarcina sp. | reverse complement strand
GTCTGGGACAAGAACGGCGCCGAAGGCAATCTCGATCGGGGCCTCGGCGGTCAACCCGGTGGGGTTTGAGGACGACCAGGCGTTATTGCCGCAAACCCCGCGCGAATTCCGGGGGTATCGATTTTTACAGGAGTATTTCGCCTTTCCGGAACGATTTCTGTTCGTCGAATTGACCCACCTGCAGCAGGCGATTCGCCGATGCGAGAGCACTGAACTGGATCTCGTTTTCCTGTTTGATCAGAGTCATGCGCAGCTTGCGGACACCCTCGATGTTTCCTGTTTTAACTTGTTTTGCACACCGGCAATCAACCTGTTCCCCAAACGGGCGGATCGGATACATGTGACGCCCCGGGTAACCGAATATCACATCGTGCCGGATCGCACCCGACCCATGGATTTCGAAGTACACGGCGTCACCGAGGTGCTTGGTTTCGGCCCGCGCGCCGAACCGGAGGTCGAGTTTCTGCCTTTCTACGAAGTCAAGAACCGGTCCGTCTACCGGCAGCGCAAGGCGTTCTACACCCTCTATCGTGAACAGCGCCGGCTGTCCACTAAGCAGCGGCGCTATGGCGCCCGCTCCAGCTACATCGGCAGCGAGACCTTCCTGTCGCTGGTCGACGCCCAGGAAGCCCCATACAGCAGCAGTCTGAAGCAACTCGGCCTTCACCTCATGTGCACCAACCGTGACCTGCCGCTGCACATGCCCCTTGGGGCGGGGAACACGGACTTCACGCTGCAGACCGGCGCACCGGTGGAATCGATTCGCTGCCTCACCGGTCCGACCCGACCCAGAAGCTCCAATTTCCGCAAAGAGACATCCTGGCAGGCGATCAGCCACCTGGCCCTGAACTATCTGTCGCTGATCGACAATGATCGGGAAGCGGGAGCGGCTGCGCTGCGCCAGATCCTGATGCTGTATGCGGAATCCGGTGAGCCGACCGTTCAGAAGCAGATCGACGGTGTTTTGTCCATTCGCTCCCAACCGGTAGTCAGGCGGATCGACATACCCGGCCCGATTACCTTCGGCAGGGGCCTCGAACTTTCACTCCGCTTTGACGAATCGGCCTTCGAGGGCAGCGGTGTGATCTTGCTTGGATCCGTCCTAGAACAATTTTTTGCGCGTTACGTCAGCATCAACGCCTTCACGGAAACAGTCATCGAATCCATCGACCGCGGGGAGATCATGCGATGGCCGGCACGGATCGGAAAGCGCCACACGATTTAGGGGAACTGACCCGTTCTCTGGAGAAAAGACCGTATGAATTCGGTCTCTTTTCGTTGCTGCGCCGCATCGAATGCCTCTATGATGAAAAACCCCGCCTGGGCGCCTCACAACGGCCGTCTGAGGATCCGATCCGCATCGGCCAGGAGCCGGCCACCACTTTCGAGTCGGCCAGCCTGACGGCCTTCCAGATCGCCGAAGAGGCCAAGCCACATCGTCTGACGGTCCGTCACCCGGGTCTTTTGGGGCCCAACGGCCCCCTGCCGTTGCATCTGACGGAGTATGCCCAGCAACGTATGCGCCGGCACGGTGATCAGACCTTCGTGCGGTTTCTGGATATCTTTCACCACCGGATGGTATCGCTTTTTTACCGAGCCTGGGCCAACAATGAACCGACGATCAGTTTTGACCGACCGCATACCGATCGATTTTCCGACTACGTCGGTGCCATGGGCGGATTCGGCATGTCGACTCTGCGCAAACGGGACGAGGTCGCCGATCTGACCAAGCTATACTACTGTGGACGACTCTCCGACCAGACCAAGTGCGCGGAGGGTCTTGAGGACATCCTTGGCGACTACTTCCGACTGCCGGTCAGCATCGAATCATTTGTGGGCGAGTGGCTGACCCTGCCGGCGCGGGACATTTGCCGCCTGGGACGCGATCCGGCCAACGGGATGCTGGGTCGTTCGGCCATGCTCGGCTCGCGAACCTGGGGATGTCAGCACAAATTCCGCATCCGTGTCGGCCCGGTGGGCATCGACGCATACGAGAGCCTGCTGCCGGTGGGAGATCGGATCAGACAACTGATTGCCTTGGTGAGAAATTACATCGGTGATGAACTGGCCTGGGACCTGCAGTTAGTATTGAAGCGGGAAGAAGTACCGGCCATGCGCCTCTCCAGCCGCTCTCGCCTGGGGTGGACCGCCTGGCTGGGAAAAAAGCCTCAAGTGAGCGACGCCGATGAGCTCATCATCGACGCGTTTGCTTTCATCACCCGGACATCGCAACCATCGGAGGGCATCAGATGACAGAGATCAGCCGCAGCGCCCTGTTTGGCAAATTGAACAGCCTGGCCTACCAGGCAATTGACAGCGCAACGGCTTTCTGCAAGTTGCGGGGCAATCCCTATGTCGAGCTGGTCCACTGGCTGCACCAGATTCTGCAGCTTCAGGATTCGGATCTGCGTCGCGTGGTCAATCACTTTGACCTCAATCTGGCCAATCTAGCCCGCGATATGACCAGCGCCCTGGATCGATTGCCGCGTGGATCCTCCAGCCTGCAGGATCTGTCTTCCCATGTGGACGACGCGGTGGAGCGCGGCTGGGTGTACAGTACATTGATGTTCGGCGATTCTCGCGTGCGCACCGGTCATCTGGTCGTGGGCCTTTTAAAAACGGCCGGACTGCGCCGCTCCCTGGAAGGGATTTCGAAGGAATTCGGCAAAATCAACCTGGATACCCTTACCGCCCAATTTCAACAGATCGTCGGCGGTTCACCGGAAGAGCAGCTGGCCGCGGCGGACGGCAGCCAGCTGGACGCATCGGCATCAGCTGCGGACGGTCAAATCGCACCGGCGGCTTTCGGGAAACAGGAGGCCCTGGGGCAGTTCTCGGTCGACCTCACCGAAAAAGCCAAAAAGGGCGAGATCGACCCGATTGTGGCCCGCGACGAGGAGATTCGGCAGATCGTCGACATTCTCATGCGCCGGCGGCAGAACAATCCTATCCTGACCGGTGAAGCCGGTGTCGGCAAAACCGCGGTGGTCGAGGGGTTTGCCCTGCGCATTGCCGCCGGTGACGTGCCGCCGCCGCTGCAAAATGTCACCCTGCGGGGGTTGGATGTGGGGCTGCTGCAGGCAGGGGCCAGCTACAAGGGTGAGTTTGAAAAACGCCTGCGTCAGGTCATCGACGAAGTCCAGGCATCCGAAACGCCGATCATCCTGTTTATCGACGAAGCCCACACCCTGATCGGGGCCGGCGGCACGGCCGGCACCGGCGATGCCGCCAACCTGCTCAAACCGGCATTGGCGCGGGGTACCTTGCGGACCGTGGCGGCTACCACTTGGGCGGAGTACAAAAAGTACATCGAAAAGGATCCGGCCCTGACCCGGCGTTTCCAGGTGGTCCAGATCCATGAGCCCAGCGAGGAGAAAGCGGTCCTGATGATGCGCAGCATGGCATCGGTGATGGAGCAGCACCACCGGGTTCAGGTTCTCGACGAAGCCCTGGAATCAGCGGTCAACCTCTCCCACCGCTACATTCCGGCCCGACAGCTGCCGGACAAATCCGTCAGCCTGCTCGACACCGCTTGTGCGCGGGTGGCCATCAGCCAGCATGCAATTCCGGCCGAGGTCGACGACTGCCGCAAACGGATCGGCTTTCTCGAAACCGAGCTGCAGATTATCGACCGGGAAAACCGCGTGGGGATCGATACTGATGAACGACAAAAGGCCGCAGCGGAAAAGCTGGCCGTCGAACAGGAGCGGCTGCGGGGGCTCGAGGAACGCTGGAACGCGGAAAAAGATCTGGTCACCGACATCCTCGCGATTCGTAAGCAGCTGCGCGAGGCGACCGGCCAGGTGGAGGACGCCCCTGATGCGGCGCAAGCAGCAACCGATCCGGAGGCCGCCGACGATCCAGTCTTCGACTCCCAGGCGCTGCGCGAATCATTGAGGAAGCTGCAGGCCGATCTTCAGACGCTGCAGGGCGAATCTCCGTTGATATTGCCCACGGTCGATGCCCAATCGGTGGCCGCCGTGGTTGCCGACTGGACCGGTATCCCGGTGGGCCGGATGGTGAAGAACGAGATCGACACTGTTCTGAAATTGGCCGATATCCTCAATCGGCGCATCTTGGGACAGCGCCATGCCCTCGAGATGATCGCCAGCCGCATCCAGACTTCGCGGGCGAAACTCGACAATCCCAACAAACCGATCGGGGTTTTCATGCTGGCCGGCCCCTCCGGCGTGGGCAAGACCGAGACCGCCCTGGCCCTGGCGGAAGCGCTCTATGGCGGCGAGCAGAACGTGGTGACGATCAACATGAGCGAGTTTCAGGAGGCCCACACCGTCTCAACACTTAAAGGTGCGCCCCCCGGCTATGTCGGCTATGGTGAAGGCGGGGTGCTGACCGAAGCCGTGCGCCGCAAACCCTACAGCGTCATTTTACTGGATGAGGTGGAAAAGGCCCATGCCGATGTGCATGAAATTTTCTTTCAGGTATTCGATAAAGGCTGGATGGAGGACGGGGAGGGGCGTTTCATCGATTTTAAGAACACCCTGATCTTGTTGACCACCAATGTCGGCACGGACCTGATCACGAATATGTGCAAAGATCCCGAACTGCTTCCTGAAGCCGAGGGGCTTGCCAGGGCCTTGCGCAAACCGCTTTTAGACGCTTTCCCGGCCGCTCTGCTGGGGCGTCTCGTTTCCATTCCCTATTATCCCCTGACCGATTCCGTGCTGGCCGACATCGTCCGCCTGCAGCTGGCTCGCGTCGAAAAACGCATCTTTGACAATCACAAAATTCCCTTCACTTACGAGGCTGATGTCGTCGCGCACATCGTCAGCCGGTGCACTGAATTGGAAAGCGGCGGCCGCATGATCGACGCCATTCTGACCAACACCGTACTGCCGAAGGTGAGCCATGAGATTCTTTCCGGCCTGATGGATGGCCGCAGCGTTGTCCGCGCCCACCTGGGAGTGGCGGAGGGGCAGTTTGCCTATGCATTCGATTAGACATCTGGAAATGGTCTTTTGGCCCGATATCGGCGTTATGCTCAGAATTTTATCCGCGGAATATCAACTATATACCTGTGGTCAAATTGTTCGCATGCCTTGATCTCGAACAAAAATCCTCATTCCCTGAAAAGGTCGGGCCACTTAATTCAGCCAATTGAGAACCAAACAACAAGGAGCTGACATGATGAAAAAGGGACTCCTGCTGCTGTGCGTCATTATGCTTCTATCGGGATGCGGGATGTTCAAGAAAAAAAAGAAGCCGCCGCCACCGCCTGAGCCGACCCGCGTCGTACTCGAATTCGATGCTGCCGGTGATATCAACCCCAATGGTGAAGGACGTGCCTCACCGTTAGTTGTTCGCATTTATCAGCTGAAGTTCTATTCGGCTTTCGGAAAGGCAGATTTTTTCTCATTGTATGACAACGAGGAGCAGGCCCTCGGACGCGAGTTGATAAAAAAACAGGAAATCGTGTTGGAACCCAATGAAAAACGCACGGTTTTCTTCGAGACCGAGGACACCACCCAAACGATTGGCTTGCTGGGCGTGTTCATGGCCTACGAAGGCATTCAATGGAAGGCTGCAGCGGGTGTTAAAGAAAACAAGACTGCGGTGATCTATGTGTATATCAGTCGCGCAGGACTTTCGGTTCG
>NZ_JBFELV010000328.1:0-5654 GCF_041551955.1 Desulfosarcina sp. | reverse complement strand
GGTCGGCCCGTAGCACCTGGACGACCAGTTCCGTGAACCCCGGATAGGTTTTTTCCGCCTCGGCAATGGCACATCGTCCCTGATCCGAAAATTCGATGGAGATCGATGGCCGGGGTGGTTCGGCTGCATACCCGCCATTCGCATCAGGAATCGAATCCGCATAGGGCAGGTAGGGTTTGATGTCCAGAACAGGGGTTTGATTCAGGATGTCGATACCGGCCACGTCCAACAGCAATTTATCGTGATCCCGGCGGATGCTTTCAAGGATTACGCAGGACATTCCGATGGGATTGGGACGAAATCCGGACCGGCTGGCAAACACACCGATTCGCGTATTGCCCCCCAGCCGTGGCGGCCGAACGGTGGGCTGCCATTTGTTGGCCTCGATACCATGAAAGACAAAAACGATCCACACATGCGAAAAGTCATCCAGCCCCCTGAACGCTTCATCCCGATCATAGGGCGGCAGCATTTCGATGGTGGCACGGGCGGCTGGAACCAGTCGCGGCTGACGGGGAATGCCGAATTTTTCGGTGAAGCACGAATGGACAATGCCGACGGGGTTGAAGGTAAGATTCGTATGCATTGAAGTGCTCCTGTCTCGCGGTTTTTCGATGTGGGTTTTCCAGAATGCCCAGCGTTTGTAGCATAGTACGATAGCCCTGAACAACGCACAATCCATGCCAATATTATTGCTTGACAGGGCACCCGCCCTCCTTCAGAATTTGGTTCGGCAGCCAATGGCGTTCGCTAGGACCGAGCGTTTTCTCATTGTTCAGATGATAGGGGAGGCAATCATGTTTAATCCCGAAAAACTGCTTGGCGGACTGCTCCGCAGCAGCACCCGGGGCCGCCGGCGTGGGCTCGGGGGCCTGGTTTCAAGTGGCGCCGCCCTGGGGGTTTTGGGTGTGGCCATGGAAGCCGTTGAGCACTTCATGAATCAACCCCAGGGTGCAGGCGGCTTACCCCGAACACCCGGGGTGCCGCCGCCCATGCCCGGTTCCGCGCTACCATCTCCACCGGGAACGGGCAGGGTGTCGGCTGCTCCGCCGCCGCCACCCATGCCGGGGAAGCCGGTGTCTGCGCCTCCGCCACCGGTGGCCGACGATCCGGCCGGTAAGCCGGATGCGGTGATTCTGATCCGGGCCATGATTGCTGCGGCCAATGCCGACGGCGTCATCGATCAGGCGGAGCGGAACCATATCCTGAAACGTCTGCAGACCGTTGATCTCTCACCGGAGGAGCACGCCTTTGTCGTCCAGGAACTGCTTTCACCGGCGGAATTGGAAGCGATTGTCGGCAGTGTCGACAGCCCGGAGCTGGCCCGGCAGGTTTTCACCGTATCCCTGATGGCCATCGAGGTGGACACGGAAAAAGAGCGCCAATACATGAATACCCTGGCCAGCCGGCTGGGGCTGGATGAATCCACAGTTGAGCAAATCCAGCGCAGCCTGGAAACGGCGTGATTCCGACTATAAGGGGTCAAGGGGTCGAGGATTCCAGGACTCAAGTGGAGAACCAGAACCCTGTCAATTAAATCTTTGACATCGCAGAGTAAGCCATTGGTTACGATCGTCGCAATTGGATATTGGACGATTTACGGTCGGCTTTATCCTTGGCCCCTCGACCCCTTGAACCCTTTTCTTGATTTGGAGGCACTCTAAATGACCCAATGGTATCTGAGTTTTGACGGCAAACAAGTCGGCCCCATGGATCTGTCCCAGGCCATTGGCCAGGCCCGGCAGAACCCCAACGGTTTTGCATGGCGGGACGGGTTTGCCGAATGGCAGCCTATCGCCAGCATCGCCGAACTCAATCCGGCACCCGGTGTGCCGGTGCCCGCACCGCCGCCGGCAGCTGCCCGCGCTGCAGGCGCGGACGAGATCGACTTCAAGGTATTCGGAGCCGAGATGCAGTTTGTCGAGGTGGAACTGGACCCCGGTGAAAGTGCCGTGGCCGAGGCCGGCGCCATGATGTACAAGGACAGCACTATCGACATGCAGACCGTATTCGGGGATGCCTCGACGCCCTCGGGTGGCGGCGGGGGGTTCATGGACAAGCTTATGGGCGCGGGTAAACGGCTGCTTACCGGAGAAAGCCTTTTCATGACCGTGTTCACCCACACGGGCCAGGGCAAGGGCCACGTGGCTTTCGGCGCCCCTTATCCGGGCAACATCATTCCCGTACCCCTGCCCAGCGTCAATGGCTGCCTGATCTGTCAGAAGGACAGTTTCCTGTGTGCGGCCAAGGGGGTTTCCATCGGCATCCACCTGCAGAAGAAAATCCTCACCGGCCTTTTCGGCGGCGAGGGCTTCATCATGCAGAAACTGGAGGGGGACGGCTTGGTTTTCGTTCATGCCGGCGGCACCGTGGTAGAGCGCCAGCTCAAACCCGGCGAGGTGCTGGATGTGGACACCGGCTGCATCGTGGCCCTTGAAAAAACCGTGAACTTCGATATCCGCCAGGCGGGCAATATCAAGACGGCCCTGTTCGGCGGCGAGGGACTCTTTTTCGCGACCCTTCACGGGCCCGGCAGGATTTGGCTCCAATCTCTGCCCTTCTCGCGGCTGGCCGGCCGGATGCTCCAGGCTGCCCCCCAGCGCGGTGGCAGCCGGGGCGAAGGATCCCTTTTGGGGTCGTTAGGCGGGCTAATCGACGGCGATAACCGGTTTTAGAAATTGCGGGATTAGGGGATTAGGGAATTGGGGGATTAGGGAATTGGGGGATTAGGGGATTAGGGGATTAGGGATTGGCGAAGCTCAATACCGCATCCAATTCCCAATCCCTTAATCCCTATATTCTTGAATTCACCAATCAGGCGTTCTCGAACGCCTCGACCATCACCCGTTCGTACCACCCGTTTAGTCGCCACCCTTCCAGGAAACCGTTGTGTCCTCCATAGGGCTGGACGATCAGGCGGGTCGCAGGACTGGTGTGCAGGTTGTAGAAATCCTCCACGGGTATAATGGGGTCGTCTTCGGCAGTGATGATGGTGGTGGGAACGGTGACTCCCTGAAGGTCGTTGTTGGTAAGTGAATAACCCCTGAAATAAGATGTGGCACTGTCATAATCGCTGTAGCGTGCCAGGAGCCGTTCGGTCATCTCTCGGATATTATCCACGTCCATGATGGCGGAAAAGTCATACCGTTTCGGGAACAAACGCTGTTTGATGGTCAGGGATCGCCGCCATTTTTTAAGAAAGTATTTCAGAATAAACCGGCTGTTGTCGATGCGGTCCGTGGCCTTGTCCGGATCGAGCACGGGGCTGATGCTGATGATCTGCCTCAGGTTGTCGATGGCCTGCATGGCGCAGCGCCGGGCGATTCGCAAGACAAAATTGCCCCCCAGAGAGAACCCGGCGAGCATCACCGGCTTTCCATGTTCCGCCTCGCTGATCTGGCGCACGGCATCGAAGACTTCGTCGAGGAGCACCGCGTAGAAAATTCCGGTGTTCAGGTGGTGACTGGGGCCGTGATCCCGGAGGTTGAGACGGAATACATCAAAACCACGGTTGAATAGAAAACGGCCCGTGGTGCGGATATAGGTGGAGTCCGAACTGCCTTCCCAGCCGTGCAGTAAAATTGCCAGACCCTTGTTATGGTGTCGGGGTTGACGACTCATGAACCCCGACAGGCGCACCCCCTCCGCGGTGGTGAGGATGGCCTCCCGGGCAGCGTCGACCATGGGATTATTTCCCCAAGCACGCATGCCTGCGCTGGCTAGGGCGGTCTGGACGCCGGCCGGCTTCAACCAAAAAGGCGGATTTAATTTACCGGATTCCATCGACGGTCGCTTTTCTCCCACGGTTTGAGGTCGGCAGAGAACGATCAGGCCTCTTGTAATATCAATTTCTCATCCGCTGGTAAACCCCAACCATCGAACAGTCCGGGCATTTCTATTGACAGAAACACGATGGGCAGCGTAAAAACAATCCTCGTGATAGTGTTGGCATTTTATCCGGATGTGCCAAACTGCGTTTGCCGTGAAGGTCGGCGGGTTTTTTTTTACAACGAAGGAGGAACGTGCATGAAACCCAAGAGCTTTATCCTGTCCAAAGATGAGATTCCCAGACAATGGTACAATATCCTGGCGGATATCAAGATGAACCCTCCCCTGGGACCCGACGGCCAACCGATAAGCCCCGATATGCTGGCACCGGTATTTCCCATGAACCTCATTGAGCAGGAGGTGAGTTCGGATCGTTGGATCGACATTCCCGAACCGGTTCTGGATGTGCTTTCCATCTGGCGGCCGGCGCCCTTGACCCGGGCCACCAACCTGGAGAAGGCCTTGGGCACGCCGGCGAAAATATACTACAAAAACGAAGGTATGAGTCCTCCGGGCAGCCACAAGCCCAATACGGCCGTACCCCAGGCTTACTACAACAAGGTCTTTGGCATAGAGAAGATCACCACAGAAACGGGCGCCGGTCAGTGGGGCAGCGCGCTCTCCTTCGCCTGTGCCCAGTTCGGATTGACCTGCAAGGTCTACATGGTGCGCATCAGCTTCGATCAGAAGCCCTATCGCAAAGCCATGATGGAAACCTGGGGCGGCAAGTGCATCGCTTCGCCCAGCAATGAGACCAAGGCCGGTCGGGACGCCCTGGAAAGGGACCCCAACACCCCGGGAAGCCTGGGCATCGCTATTTCAGAAGCCGTTGAAGCGGCGGTGAGCGACACATCGGGAAAAACCCGCTACTCGCTCGGCAGCGTGCTCAACCATGTGATGCTCCACCAGACCATCATCGGCCTGGAGGCCAAAAAACAATTCGAAATGGCCGGAGACTATCCGGACATTGTCATCGGCTGCGCCGGCGGCGGCAGCAATTTTGCCGGCTTGGCCTTCCCCTTCGTGCTCGACAAAATGAACGGCAGGCAGATCGAGATCTACCCGGTGGAACCCAAGGCCTGCCCCACGATGACCCGGGCGCCTTTCGCCTATGACCACGGCGACACCGCCGGTTACACGCCGCTGCTTCCCATGCACAGCCTGGGACACAACTTCGTGCCGGCGCCGATCCACGCCGGCGGCCTGCGCTACCACGGCATGGCCCCCACCGTCAGCCAGCTGATCAACGAGGGGTTGCTCACACCCAAATCCGTGGGTCAGATGGCCGCCTACGAGGCCGGTGTCCTGTGGGCGCGCACCGAGGGCTTCATCCCTGCGCCGGAGACCTCCAATGCCCTGGCACAGGTGGTGGAAGAGGCCCGGATCGCCAAAGACGAGGGCAAAGCGAAAACCATCGTGGTCAACTTTAGCGGACATGGCCTGTTGGATCTGGGTGCCTACGACAAATACTTCTCCGGCGAACTGTTCGATTTCAATCTGGACGATGCCGAGATCGAGAAGTCTACCGAAATTCTGAAAAATTACCCCAAACCTCAGAACATCAAGAGTGCTTGATGGAACCGGAACGTCTTGAACGGCGATGCCCGCGGTTGGGCGGTGACGTGGCCTTTGGCTACTGCAACGTATGCGGAGAAGGCGAAACACCCTGCTTCAAGGTGTTCGACTGCTGGTGGGAACGGTTCGACGTGGTGGGGTACATGCAAGCCTGCCTGTCAGCGGACGCCTTCGACGCGCTTTCCGCCCGCCGTATCCAGCCGAAATTGACCAGCCTGGTGGATCTGATCCGCCAGGCCCAGGCGCGGGCT
>NZ_JBFELV010000327.1:0-5689 GCF_041551955.1 Desulfosarcina sp. | reverse complement strand
GACGATCAGACGGGGTCTGATTTCAGCCTTCATGGCGATGGCAACCCGCAGCGAGATGCGTCAGGCCACCCGTCATGAAAACTACTCGGCCGCCGGTTCTTCAGCAGCCTCTTCACCCTCCTCACCTTCTTCACCTTCTTCTGCGCCTTCCTCTTCTTCCTCGACTTCCTCCTCTTCCTCTGCCATCGGGCTGAGGATGGTCAGGATCGTGAAGTTGACGTCGGCTAGAATCTCGGCAGTTTCCTCCTGCGGGAGGTCTTCAACGTGAACCGAGTCGCCAATTTCAAGGCCAGTGATATCGATGGTGATGTTCTCGGGAATTTGACCGGGAAGGCAGAACACTTCCAGTTCCCGGCGAATGATCTGCAGCATGCCGCCCATCTCCACGCCGGTGCTCTTGCCGGTGGTGACCACGGGAACCATGACATTGATCCGCTGATCCATGCTTACTTCATAGAGGTCCAGGTGAAGCACGCTTCGGGAAACGGGATCCTTCTGCATCTCTTTGACCATGACGTTACGGACGGAATCGTCACCTTCGATCTGCAGTTTCAGCAG
The DNA here is from genome assembly GCF_041551955.1 of Desulfosarcina sp. Taxonomy (GTDB): domain Bacteria; phylum Desulfobacterota; class Desulfobacteria; order Desulfobacterales; family Desulfosarcinaceae; genus Desulfosarcina. The sequence continues at coordinate 5,131 of NZ_JBFELV010000327.1, read as the reverse complement.
TTTCTGGGCTACGGCGCCGGATTTAAAAATAGGTTCCAGTTCCAGCCTGTCGATGGCCAGTTTAACCGGTTCGGTTTTCGGGCCATATAAAATGGCGGGAATTTTGCCGTCCCGCCGCAGAACTCTTGAAGGCCCGTTACCCACGGCCTCCCGTTGACTTGCTTTCAAATTCATTATTTCCAACGATCTTTTCCTCCTTAAAGAATATTACACGAACAGGGACGTTACCGAATCCCCGGTGTAGCTTCTGATGATGGCTTCCCCCACCAGGTTTGAGATGGAAAGCACTTTTATTTTATTGCAGGCAGCCGCCTTCTCGTTCAGCGGGATGGTATCCGTGCAGACGACGCTGGTAATGGGTGAGGCATTGATCCGTTCCACGGCCGGCCCGGACAGCACCGCATGGGCACAACAGGCATGGACTTCCCGTGCTCCCTTTTCAATGAGCGCATTCACGGCCTCGGTGAGGGTCCCGGCGGTGTCAATCATATCATCTTGAATGACGACCGTTTTGTCGGCCACATCACCGATGACTGCCATGGCCTTTGCCTTGTTGGGCGCCGACCGCCGTTTGTCTACGATAGCCAGCCCGGCGTGGAGCCGTTTGGCAAAGGCACGGGCCCGCTCGACGCCACCGGCATCGGGCGATACGATGACCAGGCCTTCATTGAAGTTGGATTTGATGTAATCCAGGAGCACCGGTGCCGCGTACAGGTTGTCCACGGGAATGTTGAAAAAACCCTGAATTTGTCCGGCATGCAGGTCCATGGTGATCACACGGGTGGCCCCGGCAGCCGTCAGCAAATCAGCGATGAGTTTGGCGCTGATGGGCACGCGGGGGGCCACTTTTTTGTCCTGGCGGGCATATCCGTAGTAGGGTATCACAGCGGTGATTCGACGGGCCGAGGCCCTTTTCAGGGCATCCACCATGAGAAGCAGTTCAACCAGGTTGTCGTTGACCGGGTGGCAAGTGGATTGAATGACAAAAACGTCTTTGGTTCGCACGTTTTCATCGATCTCGATCTGAATCTCACCGTCACTGAACCGCTTGACGACGGCACCGCACAGGGGCATCCCCAAGTAGTCGACAATTTTGCATGCCAGGTCCGGATTGGAATTGCCTGTGAAAACGCAGAACTTTTGTTTTTTTGTTGTCACTTTCTGAACGCTACTCCTGTTCGATGTGATTGGCTGGGGCGGGAGGATTCGAACCTCCGAATGCAGGAACCAAAATCCTGTGTCTTACCGCTTGACGACGCCCCAGCAGAAAAATGCCGGCACCCTGAGCCCGGACTTCGGCAACAACCGGCACTTAGATCAACATATCCGCGACATAAAGCGTCCAGTTTTTGTTTTGCTGATTGTCACACAAGGCTGTACAAACTGAAATGGCTCGTTCGGGGTCCGCAAACAACCCGAACACCGTTGATCCGCTGCCGGACATCATGGCCCCGGCCGCTCCATGTGCCAACAGCAGGCGCTTTATTGCGCTGACGACCGGAAACGCCCTTTCGGTCACCGGTTCCAAATCGTTGACCAGATGCTCATCGACGTTGAAAAGTCGGCCATCAAAGTGGAATTTACTAAGTTTTTTTTCGTCTTTTGTCAATCTTAAATTCAGATTTTTGTAGACCCAGGCGGTAGATACCACCTCGTTGGGATAGACCAGCAGCGCCGTCCATGGCGTCAGGTGCGGAAAGGGTTGGAGCCGATCACCGATCCCTGTGCCCAGCGCCGGCCCGCCCAGGATGAAAAAGGGAACATCGGCACCGAGGCGCGTGCCCAACGCCATGAGGGCTTGGTTGGTCAGGGGTTGCCCGAAATAGTCGTTCAAAGCAACCAGGACGGCGGCAGCATCGCTGCTGCCGCCGCCAAGCCCGGCCCCCACCGGTATTTTTTTATCGATATGGATGGTCAGTCCGGATACCGGGGGCGCACCGCCCGCGGAGATGGTCTCCAGATACAGTTGCGCCGAACGGGCAGCCAGGTTGGATGCATCTTCCGGGACGCTGGGATGGTCGCAGACAACGATAATCCCCTTCCCGCCCATGCTCAGGGTCAGGGTGTCGTACAGGGCCAACGGGCACATGAGGGTGTACAAATCATGATAGCCGTCGGGTCGTTTGCCGGTAATGCGAAGAAACAGGTTGATCTTCGCCGGCGCTTTCACGTGAAGCGGTTGCATGTCAGGTGATCGCCGTGTCTGGCTAAGCCTTCTCTTTAACGTATTGGATCCGCAGGTCGTAAAGAATGTTCTTGAGCATCGCCGCCTCATCGACGTCCAGGTTTCCCCGCGTCTTTTCTTCGAGCATGGAAAGGATATCGATGGTTTGTCTGGCCAGCGGAAGGTTCTTGGCTTTTTCGCCGGTCATCGGGTCTTCGATCATTCCCAGTTGAACGAGCGCCGATGAATTGAGAGAAAAGATAAACGTGGCAAAATTGAGGGTCGGCAGGGAGGTCGAAGCCGATTTGGGAGGGTCGAGTGGATTTGGTTTGCCGGTTTTTTCCTGCTTTTCGTCTGTCATGGGAAGCACTCCTTGGGTGATAGAAACCTGATAACGTTGATGAATCTGAAAAAATCCGCCTTACTGACGGCTTCGTAAAAATTTCGAGATCAAGGCTTGCGAATCCCGTAAAATGAGGCTTGCTGTCCGTACTCCGAAGGAACGAGGGATGAAGCGTAACGCAGATATCGAACTTTTTACGAACCGGTCAAAATTCCAGCGGCGTGACGGTCTTGACCAAAGAGAGATGCCGCATTTCCTCAACCACCGCTTCCGGGATGGGGGTGTCGGTAGTCAGAAAAATGATATTGCGGTCACCCTCCTCCTCCTGACCCACCTGCATTCTTCCGATATTGATGTTGTGCCGGCCCAGGGTGGTGCCGATTTCACCGATGGAGCCGGGCTTGTCAATGTTCTGAATCAAAGCCATGTGGCCAAGGGGAATCATCTCCAGCCGGAACTTGTCGATCTTGACGATCCGCGGGTCCTTCTTCCCGAAGATGGTGCCGGACACCACGCTTTCCATCTCGGTGGTAATCGCCCTGACCGTAATCTGGTTGACATAATAGTCCGACTCGGCGCTGCTGGTTTCAGTCACCTTGATGCCGCGCTGTTGGGCCATGACATGGGCATTGACAAAATTTACGTCATCTTTTACCACCGGTGTCAAGATGCCCTTGAGCACCGCCGTTGAAACGGGAGAGAGGTCCAGATCTTTGAAATCACCATGAAACTCGACGACCACCTCCTTGATGGGGCCGCGAACCAGTTGAGCCTGAAGGCATCCCATGCGGTCGGCCAGGGTGAGGTAGGGGCCGATCTTTTCGAGCACTTCACCGGTCACGGAGGGCATGTTCACCGCATTGGCCACCGTGCCGGCAGTCAGAAAATCGATGATCTGCCGGGCAATAGCCACGGCCACATTGGTCTGAGCTTCCCGGGTGGAGGCGCCCAGGTGGGGTGTACAGATCACTCGCTCATGGGTGATCAGGGGGGACGGTCCAGGCGGCTCGGTCTCGAAGACATCCAACGCTGCGCCGGCGACTTTTCCGGAAACAAGGGAATCGTACAGGTCGCTTTCAACGACGATCCCGCCCCGAGCGCAGTTGATTACCATCACACCGGGTTTCATTTTGTCGAAGGCATCCTTGTCGATCAATCCAGCGGTATTTTTTAGCTTCGGCACATGCACGGATATATAGTCGGCTCGCTGGTACAAGGTGTCCAGGTCCACACTCTCGAAACCCGCCTTTTGAATCTGGTCCGGGGTGACATAAGGGTCGTGGATAATCACGTTCATCTTCAGCCCACGGGCCCGGTCGGCCACGATGGCGCCGATCTTGCCGTACCCGATAACGCCCAGCACCTTGTTGAAGATCTCCCGGCCCTGAAGTTTTTTCTTCTCCCATCGGCCATCCCTCAGGGAGGCCGTTCCCGTTGGGATGTTGCGGGTCAGGGCCAGCATCATGGCGATCGCGTGCTCCGCCGTCGTTACCACGTTGCCCGTGGGGGTGTTCATCACCACCACCCCGCGCCGCGTGGCCGCCGGAATATCCACATTGTCCAGACCAATGCCCGCCCGTCCCACCACCTTGAGCCGGGTGGCCACCTGCAAAAGATCCTCGGTCACCTTGGTGGAGCTTCGAATCACCAGGGCGTCGTAATCGGCGATAATCGCCTTGAGCGCCTCCGGCGCCAGGCCGGTCTTCACATCCACTTGAATACCCGGAGCCTCCTGAAACATGTGGATTCCATCTTCACCCAGATTGTCACTGACCAGCACCTTCATTGCAGCATCCTTGTTTTGCGGTTGATGATTCGTCCACCCTTTGGGCCACTGTGAATGGCTCCAGTTACGCAGCCGAAGCCCTTAGGAAACGACCGCGCTCGTCAGCAGGAATTTCCAATCTTCGCGATGGAGATGAAAGACCAGATGGCGAGCAGGCGGTTATTGGGGGCGCATCTTAGTTAAAACCAATGGAACATTCAACCCATATTTTGGCAACCCGACAGACCACCCGGAAGGCTTATCAGCACCAGGGTTCCACGGCTGACTGTTCGTTTTTTAAAATCGGCCGCCAGGTAACGGTGTAATGAATGTCCGTATTGTGGTACCGGGGGGTAAAAACAGCCACGTAGAGTGCACCGGGAAGGTCGGTGAAGGCCTCAACCCACAACACGTCATCCACCTTGAGGTCGAAATCCCTGCAGATCCGCTTTCCGATGCTTTCGGCACAGCTGGTCTTGAAAATGCCGCCCTCCATGCGAAAGGCCAACACAGCATAGGGCCGGATGTGGCGATGCATGAGGTCGCCGGATGAAAAATCGACGATCTTCACCCGCCAGGAACAGGCATGGGCCGAACTTGCCCCTGGGTCTTCTTTTCGCTCCAGCATGTAGGTGCCGTCGAAGACAATCATCCGTCCCCCTATTTTTACCCATGGTAAGTCAGGTACCACTCTAAATAATCAGGCGGCTGACGGCAAACCTTTTTTCGCACCGGACCACAAAATTCCAGGCGTTGATGATAATCGCTGAGATGGTGATCGATGGTGCGATCATCCTGCTGCCGCCTTGACCATCTGTCGGCATTCTGGTAATCCGCCATCCTTGGTCGATGGAACCCG
>NZ_JBFELV010000326.1:0-5708 GCF_041551955.1 Desulfosarcina sp. | reverse complement strand
TTGGATGTCGGGTGTGGAACGGGATCGCTTGTGGTAAAAATCAAATCGCTTAGCCCAGAAACTGATATTCACGGCATTGATCCAGATAAAGAAATTTTACTGAGAGCAAAAGCCAAAGCGAAAAAAAACTCGGTCAAAATTTCATTTCATCAAGGTTGCTTATCACCAGAGAGTAGGTCCGAGTTGGGCTATTTCTCTAAAGTAGCATCGAGTTTGGTGCTTCATCAAACCCCGATAGAAGAAAAACGAAATATACTTGTCTCAATTTTCAGGCTACTGCTCCCAGGCGGAAAACTGTGTGTCGCTGATTATGGCCTTCAACGCACAGCCTTAATGAAAACCCTGTTTCGCAGAACAGTTCAAACCATTGATGGCGTAAAAGATACACAACCCAACGCAGAGGGATGTATTCCTAACTTAATGCAAGACGTTGGCTTCCTTGAAGTCTCTGAAACCCAGGTAATTCCAACACTTACTGGGTCGATTTCCATCTATACAGCCAAGTCGGTTGTTTGACGGTATTTACGCATAACAAGGCGACCAACCCGACCGCTCGCTTCGCTCACAGCGGGTTAGCTTGTCGTTATGCATTTGAGGGTTTGATATGCAAGATCGTCGAATTGAAGTAAATGATCTAATGCAGACTGACTATTTCTATGTTTTAACAGAGCCGTCCGGCAAAAATTTTCATTCTAAATTTTCACCCGAACTAACACCCAAAAAAATGCATGAACTTGGGGTGTTTGGCGGAAAGTATATGACGGACTGTAGAAAAGAATTTCCGACTGAATGGTTTGAAAATGCCAAATTATGTACAACACATCATAACGCCGAATTGAATTTCTTTGGAATAAACGCGTCGCAGCAGCTTTCAGTGTGGCGGGAAAAAGGATGGATTTACAAAGAAGATCCCCGAGGCTGGTTCCAATGGTACTGTCGATACTATAGGGGACGCCGTTGTCCTGATGATGAAAGACAAATTAAAAGATGGGCAGCAATGAGACGTCATGTCACGCAGATTAAAAACAATTGCAACAAAGGTGACCTGGGCTGTAGACGCAAACAGCGGCAGGCAGTACTCCATTGGGCTTACGATTCACGAAACTTATGATTACAGTTGAGAGCAGCCACAAAATGCATAACCAGCCAAGACAGCCGACCGCTTACAGCGGCGGCAAATTTTTTCGATAGGTGTAATGTGAGCGGAATCGACAAATACGAAATCTTGATATTAGTGCTTGCGGTATTCGGCATATCAAACATCATCCTACACATCAGAACCTACCAAAATCTTTACAACTCTCTTAAAAAACGGGGGATTGTTGGAGATGACTTCGCACCTGATTGGATCAGTAAGGTCGGTTCATTCGGATGTATGGGCTATATTTCGCGTATCAAGAAGGAGGTCGGTATTGCTGAACTCAATGATAGCGAATCGTCACAATTTCGAAAAACGGTTATCTCGTACAATGCCGGTACACTCGCTACATTTGTCGCTGTGTGCATTTTATTCTGGCGAATATTTTGAAAGTCGAATTGACATCTAATATCAATGTTATGTCAAAATAATCATGAGATTTAGCAAGAGAAGACAAATCGTTGCATTTAACATTCTTGCTTTATTGGCCCTGGACAATTTTTTTTATCACTAAGCAAATCTATTCCTTGGCAGTATTGTTTCTTGTGCTCATTTGTCAAATTCTATTTGTCGCTGGAAGATTAAGCGCCCCAAGCTATCTGAAAAAAATCTGTAATAAATGTTGTCGATCACTATGGTGGACAAGCCGATATTGAAAAACTTATAGATTACTTTGCCAATTCGGCTCCCAAAATGTCTACAGAAAAAATTGAAGCATTGGTTCGAGAAAATCTTAGTGTTTAAAAAAAAGAGGGTCGAAGTAGGGTTGATAGGAATACTATTTTCAAAATCACCTAACCAGTCGTTAAACAATCCGACCGAAAAAGACGAATCGCTAACCTAAATTCCACCGCCCGTTGGTCTTTTTCGGCGGGTTAACTCAATGTTAGGCTACATTTCAGCATGATGAAAATATTTCATATATAGGAGCGTTTCCATGCGGAGAATCATCGTTATTACATTTATTTGTCTCGACGGGGTTATGCAAGCACCGGGTGGGCCCGAGGAGGATATGTCTGGAGGTTTTAAGTATGGTGGCTGGACAGTTCCATACTTTGATGACTTTTCGGGCAAGGAAATGGGGGCACAAATGTCGTTAGAACGATCTGAGCTGCTTCTTGGCCGGGCGACTTACGAAATCTTTGCAGAATACTGGCCGCATCACGCTGAGGGTTGGCCCGGCATCAACGACGTTACAAAGTACGTTGTGTCTCATGAATCGTCATACAAGCTTAACTGGGAGAATTCAGTGCTTCTTTCTGGCAATGTTGCCGAAAAAGTGAAGAAACTTAAAAGTGAGGATGGCCCAGACCTTCACGTTTGGGGAAGCAGCAATTTGATACAGACGCTTCTGAAGCACGATTTGGTTGATGAATTATGGCTCAAGATATTCCCTGTAACGCTCGGTTCAGGTAAACGCCTGTTTGCCGAGGGTACAATTCCTGCGGCTTTCAATTTAACTGACAGCAAAGTTTCGCCACTCGGCGTTATTTTTGCTAAATACATGCGTGCCGGTGAAGTGAAGACAGGATCCTTTTGAGCTTAAATTAATGTGTCTCTGCAGCAAATGGCCTCCACAAAATGGGAGAACTGCGCATGAACAATAAATTGGAAATATAAAATCTGCTGGAAAAATTAGCATACAACACCAAGATCGGTGCACAAGATGATATTCTCGACAATCATTCTGAATCCGTTGTGATTTATGACGTGTTGGCACCGATGAAGTAAGAAAGTGCAAACATGAAAACAAGGGTGAAGAGGCTCTGAAAATTGCGATATCTCTGGCGCTTGATTCTTAAAAAGTCGCAGTTAATTTGGAAAAGATGATTCGACGACGAAAGAAACAAATGACTTTGCCCGTCTGGATGATGGTGGTCCTCAAGCTGAGGTATCGGTAGGATAAATAGAGGAACCACTCCTACAGACGTTGTTCTGTTATGAAGAAATCCTGAGGATCAGCCATTTCGGAAATGCACTTATAAGAAGGTCGATAACATGAAAGCAAGCATATTAACTGTTAGTCAAACAGGCAACACACTAAAAGTTGGCAATTCTATTGCTGATGGATTGCGAATTGGTGGGTTTAATGTTGATCATGTCCGCCTTTTTACATCGAAAGAAATGGAGTCCCCATGATGCAGATCTCATTGGAATTGGATGTCCCTGTTTTGAAAACCGCCCGGCGGAATGTGTGCCGTCTTTTTAAGAGACACCAGTTTCGATTTTTTGAAAAAAAGTGCCTTTGTTTTAATTACATCCGGGGGATCTCCTGTCAATACATTGTGGCATCTTGCACAGGCTGTTTTAAAGACAAGAACGTCGGTTATCGGAGGCATTCAGCTAAGAGGGGCTGTCACTGTTCCAACCAAATTCGGTAATTTTCTTGGACGACCAGATCATATAGACTTAGAAGATGCTAAATTGTTTGGAAGTGCCATTGCCGCCAAAGTCATAAACGGGGGCGCATTGCCTGCTCGTTATAAAATCGATCCAAAAAGTGGTGGGCGGTTTTACGATATAATTGGACCTATCCTGACACACTTAAAGAAGGCAATTACACCTTTACCCCAAAGTGATTCTGAAAAATGCGACCTTTGTGACTATTGCGTTTACCAGTGCCCGACCGACAGGATTACAATCGAAAATAGGAATATTAAATTTCATGACACATGTATGGTTTGTTATCGCTGCTGGCATGTTTGCCCTCAATATGCAATTTCAATTAAATTTTTTCCGAGGAGTGGATTTATAGAACGAACGCTCTATTCTCCAAAGATGGAAAAATGTTTTGGTAAAATGGAAAAAGGCGAGTATAAGAATTTAGGACCAAACCTATATAAAAATGTTTTAGGTAGAAAGATAAAGCTTACATATGATCGACATAATCCAACCGCTAAATTCGAGAAAAATGAATGAAATGCTATCCAATAAAACCGATATTCAGTAAACTTATAACCGAACAATTTTCTGCACCAGACCGATGTTACGCAGCGCGTCACATCGACAGGTGAGAAATTCGGTTTAAACTTAGATCTTGACATTTTCCTAATTATAAGTACAATGTACATATGAATGAATTGCGATTTGAATGGGACAAACGGAAGGAAAAGGTTAATGTAAAAAACCATGGCATTTCTTTCGATGAAGCACGTTTGGTATTTTATGACGAAAATGCAATTCAATTTTTTGATCCAGACCATTCCGATGATGAAGACCGTTTCATCTTACTTGGAATAAGTTTTAAACTAAGGGTTCTCGTCGTCTGCCACTGTTTTCGGGAAAGTGATACAATTATTAGAATTATATCTGCCAGAAAAGCTGATGGCGATGAAGAAAATGAATATTGGGGGTACAGAAAATGAGAGACCATTACAATTTCTCCAAAATGAAGGGCCGCAAAAACCCTTATATGAAATATTTAAAGCAACCGGTTACTATGCGATTGGACCGTGATACTGTTTCGTATTTCAAATCCATGTCTGAGGAAACCGGTATTCCTTACCAAACCCTAATCAATCTTTACCTTCGTGACTGTGCCGTTACTCAACGGAAACTCAACATGAATTGGCATACTGATAATGCCGAACAAGGCGCTTCACATTGACCGGAAGGGCCGCACGGTTTTTGCTGTTAAAGCTATTTTCTAATGTACAGCATTTCGGTTATTTCTCCTATCACCAAGTATTCCTTCCGGCCCCTGTGCTTGGCGTTTGCCCTTATGATTACCCAGCCACATTACATTGCGATTCCAAAATCCGGTTCAGGACCGGGAGTAGTCATCCTCCATTCCTGTTGGGGTCTCAACGCATTCTTCAAGGTGCTATGTAATTGCTTGGCGGAGGCCGGTTTTGTCGCGCTCGCGCCCGATCTTTACAATGGCAAAGTCGCATCGACAGTAGAGGCAGCGAGAAAGCTTCGGGCGCAAGCAACCGCTTCACGTCGCGAACCGGCTTACAAAACACTGATGGCGGTGATCAATTCCCTTTCACGGCACGAAACTGTAACTACGCCCGATGTTGCTGTTGCCGGATTTTCGATGGGCGGGCACTGGGCGCTGTGGCTGGCTCAGCGGCCAGATTTACCCATTGGGGCTACAGCGGTCTTCTATGCAGCACGAAATGGTGATTTCACTCGCAGCAATTCGAGCTTTCTATTCCATTTCGCCGAAAACGACGAGTGGGTCTCCGCTGCCAGCGTGAGAAAGCTCAAGAAAAGCCTCGATCTATCCGGCAGAAGTGCCAGCTACTACGACTACCCCGGCACGGGCCATTGGTTCTTCGAGAGTGACCGGTCAGAGGCGTTTCATCCTGAGGCATAAGCCTTGGCATGGCAACGAACCATCGCATTCTTTATTGATAGTGGGCTAACACTACGCTCCACCGGACGCGCCAAAAAGCGGCGCACCGGTGAGCTTTGACGTTATGGAATAATTCAAAAGAGACTATTTTTATTTGGCTGGACATTCAATCTTGATGGTTCCGTAAAAAGTCACAAGTGGTGTCACTCCCGCGAAGGCGGGAGTCCATAACTGTCTGAAACTTATAGATCCCCGCCTTCGCGGGGATGA
>NZ_JBFELV010000325.1:0-5718 GCF_041551955.1 Desulfosarcina sp. | reverse complement strand
GGCATAAACACCGGGGTCTCGATTTGTCCATGAACGGTAGTTAATAGCCCTGCACGGGCGGAGGTATTGTTACATTTCTTCTGAAGTTCAAATATTCCCATAGTGTGAAGTGTAAAGTTTTAAGTGTTAAGCAAAGGATAGTCATCCATTTATTGTCGTTGGGATTTGATCAACCCTTGCAGCATATTGGATATCTCTTTTAGCTCCGATATCAGTTCTATAGCTTGTTCGTCAGGTATGATCACGCCTAATTTTGACGCAATATACATTTGTGTTCGTAATTCAGCCGCGGATCCCTTGGCGATGTTAAGGAAGCGGATGAACTCGGCTTTCGAACCGCGCTCTGCGCCTCAGCGATAGTGGAGGCAATGGATATTGCCGATCGACTCATTTGATCCTTTAACGCATATTCTTTGCAATCCTTGAGCAACTTGCAGATTTCAACGGCCAATCGACAAGACCGTTGCCACACTTCCAAATTCTCAAACGACGCATATGTCATTTGAATCCCTTAAAATCGATAAAATACATAGACTTAACCACTTAACACTTAATTTTTAACACTTTCAGTCAATCAACATCGCATCCCCATAGCTGAAAAAGCGATATTTTTCCTTTACGGCCGCGGCATATGCCTGAAGCATGGTTTCCCTGCCTGCAAAGGCCGACACCAGCATGAGCAGGGTGGATCGGGGCAGATGAAAGTTGGTGATCATGGCGTCCACACACGTGAAGGTATACCCGGGATAGATGAATAAATCGCACCGGCCGCTTCCCGGCTGGATTTTACCGCCCGTTCCGGCGGCAAACTCTAGCGTGCGCACACTGGTGGTGCCTACGGCCACCACCCGGCCCCCGTCTGCCTTGGCCTGGCTGACGATACGGGCCGTCTCTTGGGAAATGGAGTACCACTCCTCGTGAATGCGGTGGTCCCGGATATCATCCACACGCACCGGCACGAAGGTGCCGTAGCCCACGTGAAGGGTCACTGCCGCCACCGTGACCCCTTTTTCGCTAATCTGCGACAAGACCGCATCGGTAAAATGCAAACCGGCGGTAGGGGCGGCGATGGCGCCCTCCTCCCGGGCATAAACGGTCTGATAGCGCATCCGGTCCGCTTCATCCGGCTGGGTTTCGTCCCTTTTGATATAGGGCGGCAGAGGCATCCGCCCGATCCGGTGGAGCAGGCCGTCAAAGGGTTCCGGTGCCGAGAAGGCGACCGTATAGATGCCCTCGGAAAAATCCCGGACCTCGGCAACCAATCCCTCGTCGAAATGGATCCGCGTGCCGGCGCCGGCCTGTTTGGACGCCTTGATCAGACAACGGTAAACCCGTTTGCAGTCATCACGGCCGCGGCCATCGGCCTGGCCATAATCGAGGATCAGCAGTTCGGCTTTGCCGCCGGTGGCCTTGCGGCCATGCAGGCGTCCGGGGACGACCCGGGTGTTGTTAACCACCAGGACGTCCGAAGGGCGCAGCAGAGTGACGATCTCATGGAAATGCCGGTGTGAAACAGTGCCATTACCGCGAGACAGGTGAAGCAGCCTGGATCCGTCCCGGTCGGTTGCCGGGGTCTGGGCGATCAGTGCCTCTGGCAGGTCGTAATCGTAATCGTCGAGTGAGTACATTTTTTTAATGGACCGCCCCTTCGGCCATTTCCTTCCCAGATTAGCGGCGAGAGGGGGTGGTGGCTTCGCCACCCCATATCCCACCGTGATTGTATTTAACAGCGCCCATTGAGAAATGGTAGTTTTTTATCAAGGCCCAGGCCACATGCACGGGTCGATAGATCCCGTTTCCGGACGGGCACGATTGGATCCAGTACTATATTTACCTTCCGGTTCGTTATCAAGCGTTGGGTTGGACGACCGGTTAAGGCCGGCCGAACAAGGGCGCCCGGGCTAAAATTAACAGTATTCATTTATTGATCAAAATTCATAATATTTTTCTTGACAGAGGATTGGTGCCCATTCTAACGTGCCTAACCATAACAATGTTACCCTTCCTCTAATAAAAAAAATCGGCATTACATTTTATTCTAAATATTTCATATAAATACGAATATTTTTTAATGGAAACATCATTATTCAATACGGCCAATTGAATGTCAAAGCAACTAAACATAATAAATTTTATATTAAATTCAATACTTTAAAATATAGACAGGAATTGAATTCGCCCCTGCGATCGGACCAACCATAACAATGTTCACACCCCTTAAACCCGAAGTTTATCAGCGGCTGGAGCAGGCTGTTCTGGACATTTTTTCCCATTCCGATTTTCACAAGGCCAATATCCGCGACGTGGCCAACCGGGCGGGGGTGAGTTTTTCCACCATCTATAAGCACTACGGCTCGAAAGAGCGGCTGGTCTTTGCCTTTGTAGACGTTTGGCTGGGCAAATTGACTGAACGAATCTACGACCACCTTCAGGGCATCGAAGACCTGAAGGAAAAAATGCGCAAAGTCCTCTGGCTTCAGTTGGATTACTACGAGCGTAATCCGGGACTGGCCAGAATCATTTTCATGACCCTGCCCATGAAAACCTGGATGGCTGATGAAACGTTCAAGCAGAAAAAGATGATCCATCTCTATCTCGAGGTCATGCGCAACGGCCAGAAAGAGGGGCACCTGAATCCGCATGTGCGCGCCGGCGTATTATTGGATTTTATGTTGGGGACGGTCCAGCGGGCATTTACCATGTGGATCTCCAGGGGACAGCAGGGCAGATTGACCGATCAGGCCGGAATGCTTTTCGAAATGGTCTGGCGGGCGATTTCCAATCCCGGCAATGATCGGAGCTGATAAAAGGACGGTTTACGGCCGCGTCCACGTTAGGATGTTGATTAAATGGCGTGTATCGGGAAACCGGTAGCCCCATTTGAATTGGATCAACCGTTTTTAACAAAGGAGCACACCATGTCAGAACACCCCGATTTGCAAAAATGGAAGGATTTGTCCGCCAAACAGCTCAGGGGAAAGACCCTGGAAGACCTTCGATGGGACACCCCTGAAGGAATACGGGTCAAGCCATTGTATACAGCCCAGGACCTGGAGGGCATGCCCCACGTCAACACCCTGCCCGGCTTCGCCCCTTATGTCCGCGGCCCCATGGCCACCATGTATGCCGGGCGTCCCTGGACCATCCGCCAGTACGCCGGCTTTTCGACGGCCAAGGACTCCAACGCCTTTTACCGCCGCAACCTGGCCGCAGGCCAAAAGGGCCTTTCCGTGGCCTTTGACCTGGCCACCCACCGCGGTTATGATTCGGACCATCCCCGGGTGATGGGCGATGTGGGCAAGGCCGGTGTGGCCATCGACTCGGTGGAAGACATGAAGGTGCTGTTCGACCAGATCCCCCTGGACAAAATGAGCGTCTCCATGACCATGAACGGAGCGGTGCTGCCCATCATGGCCGGTTATATCGTCGCCGCCGAAGAGCAGGGCGTCAAACAGGAGCAGCTTTCCGGCACCATCCAGAATGACATCCTGAAGGAGTATTTGACCCGCAACACTTACATCTATCCGCCCACGCCTTCCATGCGCATCGTTTCGGACATCATCGCCTACTGCTCCGAGAACATGCCCAAATTCAACACGGTCAGCATCAGCGGCTACCACATGATGGAAGCCGGCGCCAACAGCGTGCTCCAGACGGCATTCACCTTGGCCGACGGGCTGGAATACGTGCGCGCCGCCATCGCCGCCGGACTGGACATCGATGCGTTTGCCCCGCGGCTGAGTTTTTTCTTCGGCGTGGGCATGAACTTTTTCATGGAGATCGCCATGCTGCGGGCGGCCCGCTACCTGTGGCACGACCTGCTCAAGCCCTTCAACCCGAAAAACCCGAAGTCCTCCATGCTGCGCACCCACGTCCAGACATCCGGCTGGAGCCTCACCCAGCAAGACCCTTACAACAACATTATCCGCACCACCCTGGAAGCGCTGGCGGCTGTGCTGGGCGGCACCCAGAGCCTGCACACCAACTCCTTCGATGAAGCCGTGGGACTGCCCACGGACTTTTCGGCCCGCATCGCCCGCAACACCCAGATCATTATCCAGGAAGAGTCCCAGGTGTGCCATACCGTCGACCCGCTGGGCGGCTCCTACTACATCGAATCGCTCACTGACGGCATCATCAAGGAAGCCCGCAAGATCATCGAGGAGGTGGAACAGCTGGGCGGCATGGCCAAGGCCATCGAAACCGGCATGCCCAAATTGCGCGTCGAGGAGTCGGCGGCCCGCAAACAGGCCCGCATCGACCAGGGGCTGGATGTCATCGTCGGTGTCAACAAATACAAGCTCGACGAAGATACACCCATGGACGTGCTGAACGTTTCGGAAAAAGTGCGCGAGGATCAGATCCGCATGATCAAGAAGCTCAAGGCCGAGCGTGACGGCGCGGCCGTTGGCAGTGCCCTGGGCGGCGTCACCCATGCCGCCGAAAGCGGCGGCAACCTGCTGGCGGCCAGCATTGCGGCCATCCGCGCCCGGGCCACCGTGGGAGAGGTGTCCGACGCCATGGAAAAGGTATTTGGTCGGTTCGTGGCCACCACCCAGTGCATCTCCGGGGTTTACGCGTCGGAGTATTCTAACAGCGCGGTCATCGACGCCATTCGTAAGCGCACGGCGGACTTTATGGAAAAAGAGGGTCGCCGGCCGCGCATCCTGCTCACCAAGATGGGCCAGGACGGGCATGACCGCGGCGTCAAGGTGGTGGCGACCGCCTTTGCCGATCTGGGCTTCGACGTGGACATCAGCCCCATGTTCCAGACGCCGGAAGAGGCAGCCAAAATGGCCGTGGAGAACGACGTCCACCTCGTGGGCGCCTCCAGCCTGGCCGCCGGCCACAAGGCACTGGTGCCCCAACTCATCGAGGCCTTGAAAAAAGCCGGCGGCGAAGACATTCTGGTCATCGTCGGCGGCGTGATTCCGCCGGGCGACTACGACTTTCTGTATCAAGCCGGCGCCGTAGGCGTCTTCGGCCCCGGCACGGCCATTACCGATTCGGCCAACAAGGTGCTCAACGCCCTGGACAGCCGGAATATAAAATCAAGTGCGATATGAAATATTCAAGTTAGAATGGATTTTGGGGAACAATTAATTGCAAGCACCAAAAATTAAATCCCAAAATCCAAATAAATCTCAAATTACAATGGCCAAATCTCAAAAATGATCAGTTGATTGTTAATTCAATATCTCGAATATTGATGGTTGGAATGTCCCTTCTTCAAGATCATACGGTTTGGAATTTTGAATTTGGCCATTGTGATTTAATTGTCATTTGGGTCTTGGTTATTGTTACTTAGCTTTTGTTTTGCGACACAAAATACGAATTGTAGGATTACCATACTAAAAATAGTTTAATTAGGAACTACTTCTCGATGGGTGAACGTGATCCCGAACATTACATTGACGGCGTCCGTGCCGGCAACCGCCGCATCCTGGCCAAGACCATCACCCTGATCGAAAGTGCGCACCCCGCGCACCGGGAATTGGGACGCACCGTGGTGGACCGGTTGATTCCGTACACGGGAAAGGCCGTGCGTCTCGGCATCACCGGCGTTCCCGGTGTCGGTAAGAGCACCTTCATCGAAAGCTTCGGCATGATGCTGGTGGAAAACGGTCTGCGGGTGGCGGTGCTGGCCGTAGACCCTTCCAGCACCCGCAGCGGCGGCAGCGTCATGGCGGACAAAACCCGCATGGAGCGGCTCTCCGT
>NZ_JBFELV010000324.1:0-5739 GCF_041551955.1 Desulfosarcina sp. | reverse complement strand
CCAATCCAAGGCTGAACTGGTGGCTATGGAGGCCCATCTAGGCAGGGTTCAAAATCTGGCCCAGATCGGTGAAATGGCCGCCGGTCTGGCCCATGAAATTAAAAACCCGCTGGCTTCGTTATCGGGAGCCATACAGATTCTTAAGGGTGAAATGGAAAACAACCAGGACAATATGCGATTGGTGCACATCGTCCTGAGAGAAACTGACCGATTGAGCAGCCTGGTGAACAATTTCCTAACTTTTGCCAGGCCCTCAGCCGGCCAGATTGAGTGTGTCAATTTGGGAGATGCCATGTCTGAAATGGTAACCCTCTTTGAAAAGGACGGGTCCATCGGTTCGCGGGTCAACGTGGATTTAGAAATAAACTCGGATGCGTATATCGAGATTGATCCGCTGCAGCTCCGTCAGGTAATCTGGAATCTGCTATTGAACGGTGCGGAATCAATTGAAAATGAAGGCAGAATAAAGATAGCTGTACAGAAGCACAAGAGTGAGCGGATCATGGTTTCGATTGCTGATGACGGTTGCGGGATGGATGAACAAACGGTAAAAACCATATTCAATCCCTTTTTCACGACCAAACCCAATGGCACCGGCCTTGGTCTTTCCATCGTGTATCGAATTCTGGAAACTTATGACTGCCGAATAGACGTGCAAAGCGATCCTGGCCGAGGCAGTGTTTTTACGTTGTATTTCAAACCGGTCGCTCCCACCGTATAGCTGCTAAATGATCATCTACGATCCACCGCCCCATCGATTCTCTTTTTACCCCATTTAATTCGCGGTAGAATCTTGGAGGCTCTTCCCATGTTCCAGTCTGCTCGAGGAATGAAAAAGACAGGATGTTACGATTGAATATTACATAAAATGAATAAGCTCTTTTACCATCACACGCCGGTGCACGAAAATGCACTGACCGCGTCTATGATGTGTACATAAATTAAAACACCTCGTTTGCTTTTGAGATTTAAACAGCCTGATCCGATGACGGCAAAGACAAACAGGATCAAAATACACAACATTTCAAACAGATACCTTTACGCAAGGTATTTTATGGTTTCGGGTGAGTGCGTATTAGATAGTATGGTACGGTTTATGCTTTGAAATCAGTCGACGTTTTTTGAAAAGTAAGCAGCTCGATAAAGGCAAAACATCCTAAAGGGTGTGACGCAAAGCCAACGGCCTAACACCAGAATATCTGGAAATGGCGGCAGGGCTGCCGAGCGAAAACAGCATCTCTCAAATTCGCTGTTGGTCGCACGGCACATAACAATTTGGGAGATGCTACATGAAACTATCCACTCGATCTTATCTGAAGGCCTTTTTTGCTTCCATCGCTATCGTTGCCGGCATCGTGACGTTTGCTCACAGTGCGAATGTAACCCTGCGGTGGGATGCCAACGTCCCGGCTCCGGAGGGATACCGGGTTTTCTTCCGTGAAGGCACCCAGAGTTACAACTACGATCGGCCCATCTGGGAGAATAACCTTACCACTTGTACGCTGAGCGGGCTCAACGAAGGCGTCACCTATCATTTTGTCGTTCGCGCCTATAAAGGCTCGCTGGAAAGCGCCGACTCCGAAGAGGTTAGCTATACACCCGCCGCCGTTGTGCCCAACCAGGCGCCCGCGGCCGTTGCGGGACAGAATCAGGTCGTATATGAAGGCGCATCGGTAATCCTCGATGGTTCGGCCTCAAGTGACACGGACGGGGCGATTGCCGGATATCAATGGTCGCAGATAAGTGGCACTGGCATATTCATCAATGGTGCTTCCACCAGTCAGGCTTCTTTCACTGCGCCTGTGGTCGGTCTCGACGGGGACGATTTAACCTTCCACCTGACCGTAACCGATGATGATGGAATCAGCACATCGTCGAATACCACCGTCCGTGTGCTCAAGTCTTCGAGCACCGATGTCGATGGCGATCTTGTGCCAGATGTTCTGGACCAGTTTCCCAACGATCCCACGGAATGGGCTGACAATGATCGTGACGGAACCGGTGACAATCAAGATCCGGACGATGATAATGATGGAATGACTGATACCTGGGAAATTGCCTATGGTCTGGATCCGACAGTCATAGATTCTGAATCGGATGCAGATGGTGATGGCTTGCCCAATCTTGCTGAGTTCCTTGCAGACTCCAATCCAACAAGCGCGCCGGACAATATGGCACCGGATGCACCGAATATCGAAACCCTCATTCAAATCGACCGTGTTGATCTTACTCCCGTGCTTGTCTCAGGGTTGTATTTTGACACGGATCACGATGACCATTTCAAATCTCGATGGCAGATCAGCACTGAATCGGATTTTTCGACACTCGTTTTGGATGAAACCAGCCAGATGCAGCTTGCTGCATACACCGTCGGCGAAATGGTGCTCGACGTAGACACGACCTACCATTGGCGGGTGAAGTTCATCGATGCCCGTCATGGTGAATCGGACTGGTCTCAACCCGCTACCTTTACAACTATTGCTGCCGACAGTGCGGGCGATACGAACTATAACGGTGTCCCCGACGCCCAGGAGGTCGATGAATCGGTGGACGTCAATGAAAACGGTATTGCGGATTTACTCGAAGCGAACATGATAAGTATCAACACGATCGAGGGACAAACCATTGTCGGTGTTGAATCCATTTCTGATGGTGTCACGCTGGTTTCGGTCAAATCACTGCCCACGGATATGATTCCCGACCAATCGGTGAAGATGGGATTCGGGCTGATTGGTTTCAAGCTGTATCTGGAAAATGAGGTCAACAGCGCAGTGGTAAGAATTCATTTCTCAACCCAGGTCCCCTTGGATGCCCAGCTGTATAAATACATCTCCGACACCGGCTGGGAAGTATATGGGAATGCCGTTTTTTCGCCAGACAGAAAGAGTGTAACCGTGATGTTGGAAGATGGCGGCATGGGCGATGAAGACGGGGTTGAAAATGGGGTGATCGTCGATCCCACGGGACTTGCCTATGCGGACGCCACGATTTCCGATGGCGCCACCCTGTCAACGGGGGGAACGTCAACCGGCGACAGTGGTTACAACTACTGTTTTATCTCAGCCGGCATTCAGGACATGGGCTGGCTTTTTTCTATCCGCTCATGCGCAACCATGTTGATGGTTATGACGCTGCTGATAGCGGGAATGACTTTGCCCGCCGCATTTCAAAAATTAAAAAAAAACAGCAGGAGGGACCGCCGGTTCTGAGAATCATCTGAAACGCTACGAGCCGAAAATAACGATGCCCCTGATGCCCACTGTCAGGGGTGTCGCTATTTATGAAAGGTCAGATTAGGTTCAATGCAATTCGGGCGACCCTGTCTGATGCACCGGCGCCGCCGAGAAGGTCTCGAATGCCAACCAGTTCCTTTTCTATTTGTTTTAACCTCTCTGGATCATTGATCATGGCTGTCACCGTATCAGCGATGGTCTGGGGCGATGCATCGTCCTGGATCAACTCGGGCTGCAGTTCTTTTTGGACGATGAGGTTGGCGATGCCGATATGCTTTACCTTAATGAGCCGTTTGCCAATCCAGTAGCTCAATGGTGAGACTTTATATATGATGACGGTTGGCATGCCGTAGAGTGCGGCCTCCAGCGTGACTGTACCGGAGGCCGCTACTACCATCCGGCTCCGTGTAAAAACCTTATCGATTGAGCCTTTGACGAGTTCTATATCAACCGTTGAGGCATATTGACTG
This sequence comes from Desulfosarcina sp., assembly GCF_041551955.1. Classification (GTDB taxonomy): domain Bacteria; phylum Desulfobacterota; class Desulfobacteria; order Desulfobacterales; family Desulfosarcinaceae; genus Desulfosarcina. The sequence goes on along the minus strand of NZ_JBFELV010000324.1, from coordinate 2,036 downwards.
ATGATGGTTGATACTAAGGCGGTATCGATGGATTGGGCACATGATACCAAAAATTGTGAAGTTGGCAGGGCGCGTTTAATAATTTTGGCCGCTTGCAGCATAACCGGAAGCAGCGTCGTTACCTCTTTTTCTCTTGATCCGGGAATCAGTCCAATGACCGTGTTTTGCACATGCGTCGTTGCTGGCAGACGGTCAGGGGCTGGTATTTTTCCGTCCAACAGCGGGTGGCCCACAAAGGTGACGGGCACATGATGCTTACGATAGAAAGCTGCTTCGAAGGGAAGGATCACGGCCATATGATCGACCAGGCGTTTGATTTTATGGACTCGGTTTTGGCGCCATGCCCAGATTTGGGGGCTGATATAGTACAAAACTGGAATGCCGAGCTTCTTGGCGGCAGCTGCAACATGAACATTGAAGTCGGGAAAATCAATTAATATCAAAAGTTTTGGTTTGATTCGGACCAGGGCTTTCTTGACGGTCGCCATGGCCCGGTAAATCGATGGCAGTTTGGCAAGCACCTCGGTGATGCCCATCACGGAAAGTGTTTTAATATCGACGAGAAGCTGGACACCTTGGCTTTGCATGGCGGTTCCGCCGACGCCGAAGAGAAACGCATCCTTGGAACGGTTTTTGATGGAATGGGCCAGTTTCGCACCGTGTAAATCACCCGATGCTTCACCGGCAATGATCATGATGGGTAGTATAGGCATTTGATTGTAGGTTACCATCAACTATCAAAAGCGCTTATCGGTTGTCCTATTCACAGATGATGGCAATATGGTTTTCGTTTGCGGTACGGATCATTTCAGGACGGTCAAAAACAACGGTCCTGCCGGCCTCTAAAGCGATTGCGCGAACATCGTACTGGCTCATGGTGTGAATGGTTTGAAGGCCTACCGATGGAACATCGAAACGAAAATCCTGGTTCGGCTTGCAAACTTTTACCAAAACCGCCTCACCTTTGCCCAATCGGCCGCCCCGCTTTATCGTGGCATCGGTTCCATCAATCGCCTCGACGGCGAGAATGGACCCGCCTCCGACAACGACACTTTGCCCAATTCCCAAACGTCCAATTTCCCGGGCAATCGAAAACCCCAACATGATGTCTTTTTTTTCCGACCGGGAAGGTTTGCGGATTGTCCAGACACCTTTTGTGGCCAGCAGTTCAGGCAATAGGAACGTTGAGGATTCAATCTTGATGCCTTCTTCTTCAAGGCTATCTGCAAATGCGCGCATAATGGCATCATCGTGGGTGTGTCGCATTCCCGCCATCAATGATATGGCTTTCATATCCGGCTTCACATCGGTGAATAAGCGCGTTTTGCGAATGGCGCCCAACATTACCGCACGGTTGACCTCATTTTGCTTAAAAAACTTGGTCAGCCGCTTAATTTGGCCCAGGTGCAGCCATTGAATCTTCTCCGACAACTGAGCCAGGATTTGATCGGCTTCGTTGACATATGCTGCCGTGAATACGGAGAACCCATTTTTTATGGCAATTTGAGAAAAAAGAACAGGGAATTGCCCACTTCCAGCTATTAATCCGATTTTTTCAGCCATTGCGTCGGTCTATTATGACGTTGTTATTCCATCGCGCAAGAAGTGATGTTATCGGGTCACCCCTCGGGAGGAGGCTTTGATAAATTCGATGAAGGTTTCTACTTCAGGCACCATTTCCACTTCTGCATTTACGCGCTCAATGGCTTCATTGAGGGTCAACCCATATCGAAACAGTATTCGGTAAGTTTTTTTCAACTCGGTCAGCGTTTGGGCAGAAAAACCAAAACGTTTGAGGCCGACGCGGTTTAGTCCATGTAAAATGGCCCGATCGCCGGAGGCAATGACATAAGGCGGTACATCCTTGACTACAGCAGATTTGCCGCCGATAAAAGCATGCTCGCCGACTCTGACGAACTGATGAATGGCGACCAAACCGCCAACAATAGCGTGATTGCCAATCGTGATATGGCCTGCCAGGGTCGCGTTGTTGGCAAGCACCACCATTTTCCCAATGTGGCAGTCGTGGGCAATAT
>NZ_JBFELV010000323.1:0-5744 GCF_041551955.1 Desulfosarcina sp. | reverse complement strand
CTGATATGGACGGCATTAAAACGGTTGAAACACTAAAGAAAAAACACCCTCTGGTGGAGGTCGTCATGCTTACGGGACAGGCAACCATTCATACTGCCATCGAATCATTGAAGTTCGGCGCTTTCGATTATCTAACGAAACCGTGTGACTTAAATGATCTAATTTTAAAGGCAAAACAAGCCGTTGCCAGAAAAAGAGAACGTGAAGGTAAAATCCACCGTGTAAGGATGAAACCGTACATTTCGGAACGAGAACGTGACCGGCTGATATCCAAGATATTGGAAAAATGAGGCTGTGCTAAATCTCTTAAATTTTACCTGTAATAGAACTTAGCATAAAGGACATTGAGCAGAACGCTCCAATCGTCAGACCTCTCATGCCCGTTGTATTGGAATCCAATTGTCGCAGACCTGAAAACACCGCATCCTGAAGAGAATTCAATGGAAGCGTCAACGAAGCTTATATATGTCGGGAGGCCTAACAGGCATATGAATCATGTACTAAGATATCTATTGGTTCGGATGGTCGCTGTTTTGATGTTATTCCCTGTCATACCAACAGCGGCACAAAAACCTGTCGAAAATAAATCTGGAGATGCCATTGCGCGGGCAATTCAAAAAGCGGTAGCGCTTGCGACCGACCACGGCGCCGCGGTTGACGTGCGACTCGAACGATTCACCGGCACAATCGTCGGGCAAGCGTATCGAGAGTGGGACTTCAGCCTGAGAGACGATGCTACGATTTATCGTGTGCGCTTTGACAGCAGCTCCAAGGCACAGGTTCTAAAACGTTCTGAAAAACACAGCGATGTCCGCGAATACTGGTCAACGGTAAGGTCAGCAAACACCGTCGTCGATTTGGATGAACTCGTTGCGGTGGCGCAACACAAAGTTCTCGATGCTGGTTTTACACCCACAGACTATACGTATCTAAAATATGGGGTGGCCGGTCCACGAGTCCATGCAAAGGCCCCCCGGGAAACGCTGGAAGTCTTTCTTGAAATCGCAGGTGAGAAGAAAGCCCGCCGTGCAATATTTCATGATCGCCAATATCGGGGCCTGACACCTGCGAAGATAATTAAGGTCCGCATTCCGGCAGCGCCCCAACTACCGCAGCCGGAAATACCCACTACCGAAATGCCGGAAGTCAAGATCCCTGAAATCTCCGATCCGAATATTCTTATACAGGAGAATGACCACATGGTGATGATCACCCTGTGGTCGGACATTCTGTTTGATTTTGATAAATGGGATATCAGATCCGACGCCAAGGATGCGCTAGGACAGATTTTACATGTGCTAACCGGCCGCTATGCAAAACTTCCGTTTGAGATTCATGGTCATACCGACGCCATGGGAATTGAGGCCTACAATTTAAACCTATCGAAACAACGCGCCCATGCGGTTAAAGATTGGCTGGTCGCACATGGCATTGAGGGAACACGAACGAGTGTCTACTCTCACGGAGAGCTTCAACCGGTAGCGCCAAATAGCAACGCGGATGGGACCGATAACCCGGAAGGCCGCCAAATGAATCGACGGGTCGACATTCGTATCTATAAGTAATTTAACCCAACGAAGCGGCACCATCGCTTCGCTGATATAATCGGTTGACTTGTCAACATCAGCCGACCCAACCAACCGCGCGGCTGACTTTCGACGTTCTACAAAAGCCCGGCTGATCGATGCATCAAGGACAAGGGGGCGGTGCTTCTTAAAACGGCGATGATAGACAAAAGGCTGCCGTTTATTCCACCCTTGCCGACCTTTGGGATCAACCATGGGCCCGGCGGTTTGACCTCGGCCAGGACCAACGAAAAAAACCGGGCATCCTGGGCATGACCCGCTTTTATATAATCGCGGATACTCTCGGACTGGAACCGAGGCTTTTTCACCATTGACAGGATTTTTGATTCGCGAAGCAATGATGCATTATTTGACCCTTGGAATCCTGCTCGGATTATCCGTCGGCTTTGCGCCGGGGCCGCTGCTGGCGCTCGTGATTTCTGAAACGATTCAACATGGCATCCGGTCCGGGGCAAGGGTTGCCCTGGCCCCCATCGTCACCGACCTGCCCATCATCATCCTGCCTTGTTTCATTTTGTCCAAGCTATCCGGCTTCGATACGATTTTAGGAATCATTGCCTTGGTCGGCGGATGCGTTATCTTGTATATGGGCTACGAATGCATGCGCACAAAAAGAGTCGCACTCGATCTGGGGGGGATTAAACCGAAATCGCTAACCAAAGGCATCCTGGCCAATGCGTTGAGCCCTCATCCCTACCTGTTCTGGTTCAGCGTCGGTGCACCGACCATGACCAAAGCGATGCAGCAGCATATCGGTGCTCCTTTGGCGTTTGTCGTCGGTTTTTATGTTTTTCTGGTGGGGTCGAAAATCGTGCTGGCGGTGTTGGTCGGCCAATCGAAGTCCTTTTTAATCGGGCGCGGATACCGCTACACGATGCGTTTCCTCGGCCTGGCTTTATGTACGCTGTCTGTAGTTCTTTTTCATGACGGGCTGATATTGCTGGGAGTGATTGCAAGATAACCATCCGCGTGCAGCCGACCGGTGAATTAGCACCACAGCGCGCCTGGGACAAAAGGGTTTTTTAAGGTCGGTAATTGGGGATGGGGGGTGCTTCAGAAATATTGAGAGCCACCCATTCAAAACACAAATATGCTCCATTGGGGCAAAACAAACCGGAGGACAGACCATGGTCAAGATCAAAACCTTCACCAACGAATTGAAAGCCATGCATACCATGAAGGCGTTGAACGATCTGGACGCGCAGGTAAACGGTTTCATCCAGGGCAGCGACGTGAAAAAGGTCCTTTCCGTCTCGGACACCTGCACAACCGGAGACGGCGGCACCATCGGCATCATCCGGGTGCTGGCTTACGAATCATGATGCTGGCGTGTTGTTGTCGGTGCATGCCCTGCCCCCGACCTTGAATCCTCATGCCGGGAATAATATCTGTTTTCACCGGCCCCTTTGCAGCAATGGGGTTGATCTTCCCGGCGGGCCCCAGCGTAGTGGATGGTCCGTTGCCCGAGATCGTCGATCTTTTTACCGTCGATGGTGGTGATCGATAGGGTTGGGTTGCATGTAGATATTGACCGTTGGGGTCGGTATGGCTTAGCACAGGGGAATTGGACATCGAATCACCGTCTTCACCGGATTGCTGACAGCCTGTCGCACTCGATGGTACTGAACGCAGTCCTTCTGTAGAAACGATCAAATGCGCGCAAATCGAAAATTATATTTTCTTGGTTTTTCAATTTTCATTTTCTCTTTCTTTCTGCCGGCCCTGACAGTATTTGATGAACCCATCAGTGGGTATAAAAGCGCATTGGTGCTTTTTGGCTCTCTATTCAAATTCAAGGGATTTCTAAACTATTCTTTTTTGATTTTTGCAAACCTTGCAAATATTTTTACCATGTTGGTATTCATTCTCCAATTTAAAATCAATTTTAAAAAGTTGATTATCTTCCAGTTAATTGCTTTTGTATCTGCTTCTTTCTGGATAGGTTATGGTATCTTTCAAGAACAAAACATAAGCGATCTTCACATTGGATATTGGAACTGGTTATTCGGAATTTTTTTTATGTTAATATCTATGTTCGCATCAATGAAAGAACGAAACGTTCCAATGCGACGTAACTGACAAGGAGCAGTCACTGCGAGACCCAAAGCCCTGTGTTTCAGGTCCAATCGATGCCCGCGTCAGTATTTTCGAGTATTATGCAAGTTTTATATCCTTGTATCTGACTATTTCCATAAGAAAGGAAACCGGTGATGATACCCTCGGCTTTGCAGGCTCGTTTGTCGTCTACGATATCGGAGGCGGCATGAAAACATATCTGGCGCTTTGCCAGCGGGTCATCGATGAAGGTGTCTGGGTGGAAAATGCCCGGACCGGGAAGCGCTGCCTGACCGTGATCAATGCAGACTTTGAATACGATGTCAGCGACGGCCATTTGCCGGTGCTGACCACCAAAAAGCTGTTCTGGAAGCCGGCGATTGCCGAGATGCTGGGTTATTTGCGCGGTTACCACAGCGCGGCCCAATTCCGGGCGCTTGGGTGCAACACGTGGAATGCCAATGCCAATGACAATGCCGCCTGGCTGGCCAATCACTATCGCAACGGTGAGGATGATCTGGGCCGTTGCTATGGGGTTCAAGGGAGGCGATGGCGCAATCCGGAGGGGAAAGAAATCGACCAACTGCGTAAAATTGTCGACAACTTGTCCAAGGGCATTGACGATCGACGGGAAGTGATGACTTTTCACAATCCTGGCGAACTGGATCGCGCCTGTTTAGCGGCCTGCATGCACACCCACACGTTCAGCCTGCTGGGCGATCGGTTGTACCTGACAAGCTACCAGCGCTCTGACGATTTGCCGCTGGGCCATGGATTCAATCAAGTTCAAGTGGGCTGGCTGTTAATGATTATTGCACAAATCACCGGTAATAAGCCCGCCAAAGCGTTTCACAAAATCGTGAACGCACACATCTATGAAGATCAGCTGGAGCAGGTAAAGTCCGTTCAGCTCAAACGTGATCCGTATCCGTTGCCCAAACTGAAAATCAATCCTGACATCAAAACGCTGGTGGATCTGGAGACTTGGGTGACACTGGATGACTTTGAATTGGAGGGGTATCGGCACCATCCGGCCATTCAGTATGCCTTCACCGTGTAGGCCAAATGATTACCGTACGTATATCAATCAAGATTCAGGAAGTCGACCATGTCTGATTCACAAGAGATCTCGGCAGCGTTTCCTTTCAGGTCCAACTATGTTGAGGTGCATGGTTCCAAGATGCACTATATTGATGAAGGGTCGGGTGATCCACTCTTGTTCCTGCACGGTAATCCCACCTCTTCCTACCTGTGGCGCAACATCATTCCGCATCTGACGCCGCTGGGCCGCTGCATCGCCCCGGACCTGATCGGAATGGGTCGATCGGATGCACCGGATCTGGCGTATCGCTTCGTTGACCATGTCAATTACACGGAAGGCTTCATCGAGAAGCTGGGCCTGGAGCATATCACGCTGGTCGTCCATGACTGGGGTTCAGCACTGGGTTTCCACTACGCGATGCGAAACGAGAACAATGTTAAAGGGATCGCCTTTATGGAGGCAATTCTGAAACCGGTGACGTGGAACGACTTTCCGAGCGGCTTTAAAATGGGTTTTAAAATGATGCGGACACCCGGGCTTGGCTGGCTCATGATCAGCGTCATGAATGTCTTCGTTACCCAGATTCTGCCCAAGGCAATCGTCAGAAAATTGTCCGCGGAGGAAAAAAATTATTATGCGGCGCCGTACAAAACTGTCCGAAGTCGCAAGCCGTTGCGACAGTGGCCTTGCGAAATTCCCATCATGGGGAAACCAGCGGATGTTTACGAAGTGGTATCGAATTACAACAAAAGGCTTCAGGAATCCGAGATGCCCAAACTTCTCATCTTTGCATCGCCTGGAGGTTTGATAAATGCCAAAACAGTTGAATGGTGCAGGCAAAAGCTAAAAAATCTTAAAGCAGTCGACATCGGCGCAGGGATTCATTATCTGCAGGAAGACAATCCTCACCAGATCGGTGCAACCTTGGCAAAATGGTACACAGGCCTTTCGTAACCTGGATAAATCATGGCAGTGGTTAGGATAAACGAAAATGATCGATCTAAGCAACAAAGCGGCTAAACGATTTGGCATCAACTGGAAGGATCTTGAGGAGCGTTCAG
>NZ_JBFELV010000322.1:0-5766 GCF_041551955.1 Desulfosarcina sp. | reverse complement strand
TGCCACGTAACGATCTGGAATCTTTTGGAACCGTTTGCCAACGCATCAGCCTCAACATTCCTGAAACCTGCCCGTGGCGGTGGGACAAAGAGTTCAATCTGGCCCTGGCGGTAATCGACCGTCAGGATGAGATCATGGTCGAACTTCCCTTGTCACTTGAATTCACCCACAAATGGGACTTTACCACCATTAATGACGCCGATGCGCCAGTCCGTGATTATTTCCAGTCCGGTTTCGGCATCGTGCCGGGTCAGAAGGTGTTTACCATGGATCCCGTTAACGGTGTGGTGCTCTATGCGGCGTGGTGGCCATGGGGGGATGATGAACGAATTTCCCTTCGACTGGGGCTGGTTTCCGTAGGCGGCAATAAACTGGAAAACGCAGACGTTAAAAGTTTGATCTGCCGCTGGTTGAAACTGGAATAAAAGCCGACAAACTGGTCTGGAAATGTTGGTCGGCGTTTTCAAAGGCGCTGGCCGTTGAATCAGAAGGCGCAACGACGAATCATGAAAATGACAGGTACCATATGGTCCACCCTTGCTGTTTATGCGATCGCGATCCTTCTATGCGTACTGTCTACCCGCAACGCCGCGGCCCAGGAGATCGCCGATGACCGGTTGCTCTCGGCTCTCCAACTGGCGCAGCCGGTTTCATTGTGCGGTGAAACGGTGCCGGTGGATGACCCGCAGGTGCGGGAGCGATTTGAAAAGGAGATGCTGGTCGCTCTGGGGAACCGCTCCCAGGTGATTCTATGGCTGAAACGGACGACCCGGTATTTCCCGTACATCCAGGGGATGCTCAGTGAAAACGGGCTTCCCGACGACCTCAAGTATCTCGCCATCGCTGAAAGTGCCCTTCGAATGCACGCCGGTTCCAGTAAGGGGGCCATGGGGGTCTGGCAGCTGATGCCCCAGACCGCTAGAAAATATGGATTGGTCGTGGATGTCAATTTTGACGAGCGGCGCAATCTTTATCGGAGCACGCCGGCGGTGGTGACATACCTTAAAGTGCTGTATGAACGATTTGGGTCCTGGAGCCTTTCCCTGGCAGCCTACAACATGGGGGAAGAGGGCCTCGAAGCAGAAATCCTGGAGCAGGGCGTCTCCAACTATTATCAACTCTACCTGCCCCTGGAGACCCAGCGCTTCGTCTTTCGTATCATTGCCATCAAACGCATCGTGGAAGCTCCCCAGACTCATGGATTTACCCTTGCTGCACACGATTTTTATGCGCCGGAGGCCTTCTCAACGGTTCAGGTCAATGCCTTCACGGATCTTCCCCTCCGACTGATCGCCAAGGCGGCCGACACCGATTTCAAAACAGTCAAGGATTTCAACCCGGAAATACGCGGGCATTATCTGGCTGCCGGGACACGCGCCGTGAACATTCCCAGTGACGGCGAAGATGGGTTTCATGACCGTTTGACAGCCATGGTTGAAGCGGATGCCAAAATTCGCAGCCAGCGCGTGTATGTGGTCAAGGATGGAGACAGTCTTTCTAGCATCGCCCAGAAATTCGAGGTGCCCCTTGCCGCACTGCTCATCTGGAACCGCATCGGCTTGAGCAGCGTGATCCATCCCGGTCAACGATTGGTTATTTTTCCCGCGGCAGGGAAGATGAAGGATGACCTGAAAGACATCGAGGGAGACCAGAGCGGATGATCGAGAAAATCATTTCCAACGGCACACCCGGCGCTGCCGCGGCAGCCCTGGAGATAGCCGTCAAGCTGGGGCTGGCCTATGGCGGGTGGTGCCGTGCGGGTGAAGCGGTTCCGGACAAATTCCATCTCGAACGGCTGGCTGGCGCATCCCATCGATCAGTCACGGAAATGGCCGTCGAGGCCAGCCACGGCTCAGTTTTTTTCATCCCCGGCGAAACGGCCTCCATTCGACTGGAAACAACCCGTAAAATCGCTTTGCACCGCAACAAACCACTCCTGATCCAGGACCTTGACGGGGAAAACGGGTTTTCCGCATCCCGGCGGATCGCCGTCTGGATCGCTGAAAATGAAATCAAGGTGCTGCATGTGGACGGAGAGAGTGCCGGTCACGCCGTTTATTCGGTGGCCGACAAGGTATCTAAAATACTTGAGTCGACATTTTTTCTGTCAATGATAGAGACCGATATCACCGCACCCCTGCGGTCAGTCGTCGAGCGGGAGCGTCTGCCCCAACCGGAAAATCCGCCGGAAACCCTAAAGACGGCGGTAGATCATCTGGAACGGACCTTGGCGCTAAAAGACAAAGCCGCCATTGCCAATATGACTTCGGACGAACTGGTCTCACTGCAATATACGCTGGGCAGCTATATCAACACGCATTTCGATCTGTTCACCAGCAACCCAGGTCTGCTGACGGACTGTCAGCGACGGTCCGGGCAATGGGACTTGGCGCCCAAGGACGTGGCCGCCGTGATCATTCGAGCCCTTTGGGACCGGCTGCGTTCCACCTGCCGGATTCGAATCGTCAAGTGAGCTCGTCAACACCAGTGGATGCAGTCATGCCAGCACTGCCCCGATCATCCGAATCTTTTGTCCATCTCGTGCAGCAACGCCTTCACCGTCCGTCTCCGGCAACCTTCGCGTTCAACACCAACGGCGATCTGAGCTTGAACTCCGCGGTTCTTTTTCTTTTGGGAGCCGGTTCCAGCGGAGAACCGATCCTGATTCTGAACAAACGTTCCCGGCGCGTCCGCCAGGCCGGTGACCTGTGCTGCCCGGGTGGCGGTATCTCGCCGCTCATCGACCGTCTGATGGCCAGATGGCTTAACCTGCCGACAATGCCTTTGTCCCGGTGGCCTCATGGTTCGTGGTGGCGGCGACATCGAAAGACGGAGTTCCCCAAGCTGGCCCTGCTGTTGGCCGCTGCCTTGCGGGAAGGATTCGAGGAGATGCGGCTCAACCCGCTCGGGGTGAGGTTTTTAGGTCCCATGCCCGCTCAGCACCTGGTCATGTTCAAACGGGCCATTTATCCGATGGTGGGATGGGTGAACCACCAGAAACGCTTTTTCCCCAACTGGGAGGTTGAAAAAATCGTTCGCATTCCGGTGGCGGCGTTTTTTGATCCCGCCAACTATGCCAGGTATCGCATCTCGTTCAAGACTGGCACGCCCGGTGCCCCGGATTTGCCTTATCGGGAGATGCCCTGTTTTATTCATCGCCATAATGGTGACAAAGAATTGTTGTGGGGCGCAACCTACCGGATTACCGAGCGGTTTTTAAAAACAATATTCGATTTTGTCCCGCCGCCGATGACATCGTTGCCGGTCTTCCACCGCCGATTGGGCCGCCGCTACCTCGAAGGTGCTACACCCCTTTGACACGCCGGCGTTGTGCCGGCGGCGTGTCAACGCGTGGTTGATTTTGACGGGACGCTGGTGTAGATGACCTAACAGGTGATGGCCACCTTGTGGCTATTGATTGAACCCTCCCCGCGGCACCGATGAGCCGTATTTCTGCGTTGCTCAGACAATCGGCGGGGAATGCCCTTGCTGTCGCGGTTCATACCTGAGGAGCCCCATTGATGCATGCACCATCTTGCAAAACGGTATTCAACCAACCCCTACTCGACGAAATCTTCCCGTCGAGCCGCGCAGATCGGTTTTTCGAGGCCCTGTTGGGTGATGCTTCAGAAGGCGCCTATGACATTATCCTTACCTATACAGGGGAATCTGACGATCAGATCGATTTTGAATTTACGCTCAAACAGCGTCCCGGGAAGTGTCTGGCCTGCAACTTGACTTACGGCCTGCCCGAGGTGTTCATGCGGCACCCGATTATCGATATCGCCGGCGTGGTCCGGCAGATCGAATCGCGGATGATTAATGGTAAGCAATGCGGTGAATGGGTGTTGGGTCGCACGCGGGAGGTGTCCCGCGACACGCATGTATTGCCCCTGACCGTCAAATTGACGCCCGGTAAACCGTGAGCCGGTCAACCACCATCAAAAATGAAGGTGGCCGTTCAATCAGGCCATGTCAGGACGATCGCTGCCCTTTAAGAGCTCATCCAGGGCGGCTGCCAACGCTTCGATATGATACGGCTTTTGAATAAATCTATCCCCTGCGGTTTCCTTGTTGTTTCCTCCCGGGTCGTTGAGGCTGTAACCACTGGACAACAGGACCTTGATACCGGGCCGGATCGTTTTCAATCGGCTCAAGACCTGGCGGCCGTTTAAATCGGGCATGATCATATCCAGCAGCACCCCGTCAATTCGATCTTTCTCGCTTTCGAACAGGGCGATGGCTTGGTTTCCGCTGTTGGCCGGGATGACATGATATCCGAGGTCCTGGAGGACCCCAGTCAGGGATTTTAAGACATACGGTTCGTCATCCACCACCAGCAGTGTGCCGGAACCGTTGACCGGCAGGTCGGGGGGCGCTGCAGCAGATCTTTTTGAAGTCCGGGATACGGCCGGTAAATAGATCGTAAAGGTCGAACCCTGGCTCACCCGGCTTTCCACATCAATGATCCCGCCGTGATTTTTAATGATACCAAATGCCGAGGCAAGCCCCAGACCGGTTCCCCGGCCCATTTTTTTGGTCGTAAAAAATGGCTCGAAAATCCGCTTCATGGTTTCCGGTTCGATGCCGTTCCCTCTGTCTTGGACGCTGACGGACACATAGGGTCCCGGTTTGACGCCGAAAGACGCGGTGTAATCAGCGTCCAGAATCAGGTTTTTGGTTGATAGAGACAACGACGTATCCTCTGTCATGGCCTGCCAGGCGTTGACATACAGGTTGACCAGCACCTGGTCGATCTGGCCCTGATCCGCTGACACCGTCCAGATATCCTCCTGGTAGCTGGCCTGAATCTGAATCTCTTTTTTGGTCCGTCCGAACATGTCTGCGGTCCGCTTGACCGTCTCGTTTAGATTGACGGGTGCGACCTGGTATTTGCCGCCGCGGGCATATCCGAGCAGTTGACGGGTGAGGGTAGCACCGCTCTCTACACATTGTTCGATGGCGCGCAGGTATTCGGAATGCGGGCTGGTTGGTTTAAGCTTGGAAGCGAGCAGGGATACATTGCCCATGATTCCCATGAGCAAATTGTTGAAGTCGTGGGCGATGCCGCCGGCGAGGGTCCCCACCGCCTCCATCCGCTGGGCATGGTTGAGTTGAGTCTGGAGCTTTTCCTTTTCCTTCTGGGAAAGGATTTTGGCCGTGACGTCGCGAGCCAGGCCGCGAAAACCGGCAACGGCACCGTCCGGATCGAGAATCAATGCTGCGCTGAGATCCAGCACCTTGTTGCTGCCGTCTTGGGCGATCACCGGAAAGGTGATGACCCGCACCGGCTCACCCGAGCCGGCCATTTTACGGAATGCCTGGATGATCTCCCGTGTCGACTGATTCGTCGAAAAGCGCCTGAATGGCATGCCGATCAGTTGATCGATGTCGTAACCCATGATTCGGCAGGCGGCATCATTGACAAAGGTGAGGGTGCCCGATCCGTCCAGTTCAAAATAGGCCTCCTCAATCGTATCCAGGATCGTGCGGTATTTCTCTTCGCTGACCCGAAGCTGCGTTTCCATTACCCGGCGTTGCTCGATCTGGCCGACGAGGCCGTCGTTGGCTCTCTGCAATTCAAGGGTTCGCTCCTTGATTAACGCCTCCAGTTGATTTTTGTACCGGAGCAGTTCCTGCTCGGCCATTTTGCGGTCGTGGATGTCGCGCAGGGAGCCAATAATGCGGTAAGGCTTACCGGACGCTGTTCGCAGCAACATGGAATTCAAGGAACCGTGTTTCAACCGGCCGTTTTTATCCTTGAAT
>NZ_JBFELV010000321.1:0-5780 GCF_041551955.1 Desulfosarcina sp. | reverse complement strand
CGTCTTTGATTTTTTCGGCATCGACAGCCAGGCGCATCTGGCCATCGCTTACTGGAGCGGCCTGGCCGTCGGACTGGCCGCCTTTGTCGGCGTACTGCTCCTGCTGCGGCGACGCCTGACCCATCCGCGCGTCCAGGCGGTGACTCGGCTCAACGACACCATCACCATCGGCGCGTTGGTGGTCGTCATCGGTGCCGGGCTTTTCAACGTGTTATTCGGGCATTTCAACGTGCTGGATACCGTCGCACCCTGGATCCGCGGGATCGTGACCTTCACACCGGATGCCATGCTGATGAAAGCGGTGCCCTTAAGCTTCAAGATTCATGTGATCGCGGCCTGGGCCCTGCTCGGTTACTCCCCATTCAGCCGCCTGATTCACATCTGGAGCCTGCCGGTGACCTATTTTTTCAGAAGCCACATCCTGTTTCGTCGTCGGGTGCCGAATCCCGGACTACCTACGTCTATCCGCTGAACCGGTTGTCGACCGATCTTTATGTGTGGGTGTAACGTTTGGCTGAAACGTGTGAGGTGATTCCGATGAACGATGATGACAATGTCTGCTATGCAAAATCCAACCCTCGGGAAGCCCTGACCTGGTCGACCATCGCATTTTTCGGCGGATTTGCGGGTGTATCCGCCTTTGGCCCCATTGTGCCTATTCTGAAGCAGACCTTGTCGCTGAGCCCGTTGCTGATGGGACTGCTGGCAGCCAGCCCGGCCTTGACCGGCTCTTTGCTGAGAATTCCGTTCGGCGCCATGGTGGATCGAACAGGCGGGAAGAAGCCGATCCTGATTCTTCTCACCATGGCCATCCTCGGTGTAGCCGGCATCACCCTCATGTTCGGTCTGTTTCCCGAACCGCAACCCGCCCACTATCCATTTTTTCTGCTCTTCGGTATTTTGAGCGGCTGCGGCATTGCCACGTTTTCTGTGGGCATCCCTTCGGTTTCCTATTGGTTTCCACAGCGGCAACAAGGGTCGGCACTGGCCATCTATGCCGGCATGGGAAACCTGGCCCCGGGTCTGTTCGCCCTGCTCCTGCCGTCGCTGGTCGTCTGGCTGGGATTCACCATCTCCTATGTGCTCTGGCTGGGGATCCTTGTGCTGCTGGTCGTGCTGGTCTATATTTACATGCAGGATGCCCCCTATTTTCAATACCGGGAAATGGGGCTTGACATCGACCCGGAAGCCCTGCTGCTGGCCTGCGGGGAAGAGCTGCTCCCTTCAGGCAACGCCATGGATTCGATGCGTAAGGCCGGATCCGACTGGCGCACGTGGGTGCTGACCTATTTTTATTTTATCACCTTTGGCGGGTTTATCGCCTTGACGGTCTGGTTTCCGACCTATTGGTCAGAGCTTTATGCCGTCAGGCTGGTTCAGGCAGGTCTGCTCACCGCCCTGTACTCACTTTCGGCCAGTCTGCTTCGTGTACTGGGCGGCTACGCTGCCGATCGCATCGGGGGAGAAAAAGTCACCCTTCTCTCTTTTGCAATCGTGGCAGCCGGTGCGTTGTTGATGACCCTGTCAGGCCGGTCGATCGAGGGGGCGGTGGTCGGTGTACTCCTTCTGGCGTTGGGTATGGGGTTTGCCAATGCCGCCGTCTTCAAACTGGTGCCCAAATAC
Organism: Desulfosarcina sp.; assembly: GCF_041551955.1. Lineage (GTDB taxonomy): Bacteria > Desulfobacterota > Desulfobacteria > Desulfobacterales > Desulfosarcinaceae > Desulfosarcina. The sequence continues at coordinate 4,157 of NZ_JBFELV010000321.1, read as the reverse complement.
AGCCCGGCCGCAGTGGGCGGCGCTGCCGGAATCGTCGGTGGTTTAGGTGCGTTCGGCGGATTTGTCCTGCCCCCAGTGATGGGGATGTTCGTGAAGTTCAACGGTCCGGCAGGATACGCCCAGGGCTTCAGCGTGTTTCTGGTATTGTCACTTCTGGCAATCGGTTTTATTGTTCTATTGACACGCCAAGCACCGGTAGGTGAAGCAACTAAACCATCACTCAGCAAAAAATAAGCGATTTGGCTTCTTGTACATCAGCGAAAGGAGACGCGCATGGATTTAACTACTTCCTATTTGGGCCTGAAACTTGATAATCCCATCATTGCCGGTAGTTCCGGGCTAACCGATTCGGTCGAAAAGATACAAAAACTTGCTCAGAATGGCGCTGGAGCGATCGTTCTGAAATCCATCTTCGAGGAAGAAATCGTTTTCGAGCATGAAGATATTTTGAAGGAAGCGGAAGCCGACGGCGTCAACCTGGATCAGTTCGACTACTACGATTTTCATTTGAAGGGTGAAAAAGTAAAAAAATACATCGACCTGATCCAAGAATCCAAAAACAAGGTCTCCGTCCCAATCATCGCCAGCATCAATTGCGTCTATTCTCACGAATGGATATCCTTTACCCAACAGATCGAAGAAGCCGGTGCCGATGCCGTCGAGCTGAATATGTTTTTTTTGCCGTCGGATTTCAGCCGATCCAGCCAGGAACAGGAAAGCATGTACTTTAAAGTCATTGAACGGCTATTGGAGTCTGTCTCCGTCCCGATCGCGCTTAAGATCAGCTATTATTTTTCAAGCCTTGGCCAGATGATTCAACGGCTGTCCAATTCGGGCGTTGCGGGTCTGGTCCTTTTCAATCGTTTCTTCAGCCCTGATATCGACATTGACAAGCTGAAAATAAAGCCCTCCTTTGTATACAGCACGCCGGCGGAACTGGCTATCTCGCTGCGCTGGATCGCCATCATGGCCAACAAAGTGGGTTGCGATCTGGCTGCGTCAACCGGCGTTCATGACGGCCATGCGGTAATCAAACAACTTCTGGCAGGCGCCAAGGCGGTCCAGGTGGCGTCCAGCCTGTATAAAAATGGCCCGGAACACATTCGCACCATGCAGGACACCTTGAAAAAATGGATGGCCGACCATGATTATACAAGCCTCTCGGACTTTCGGGGCAAGATGAGCCAGGAGGCGGCGAGCAATCCCGCAGTCTTCGAACGGGTTCAATTCATGAAGTATTTCAGCTGAAGATGAACTCGTAAAAAATCGCATTTCCGACGGATTCGTAAAAAGCCCGAGATCAAGGCTTGTGATCCCTAAGGAATGAGGCGTACTTACGGTACGCCGCAGTGACGAAGGGTGAAGCGTAACGCAGACATCGGGATTTTTTCGAATCCGTCAGCTGAAGGAGGCCCGCTATGAACAATACGCCCAAAACCGCAAAACCAAAGGACCGCAATTTCCGATCATCCATATCCGTATCCAATAAAGAAGTCTGCGAGGATGAGGCCTGTATCGGCAAAAGTGTGAATCCCACGACCGCGACGCCGGCAGAAGCGGCGCAACCGGATAAGCGCGGCAAAAAACCGTCGGGGACAAGTATGTCGGTGGGTGGCAAGGAAGCCTGCTCCGAAGATGCGTGCATCGGGAAAAAATGAGCATATGGTTTTGCAAAAACCTGGGTGACGCGATGTTGGCCTTCCAGGGTGTAGGCCGTGTTGAGGATGCCTTTCAGTCGGCATATGCCAACGCCGAGTGCCCCGATGACGCGGCAGTTTTCCTTCGCCATGAATCGGGGCGCCTTCATTGTGAAGCCAAGGTCTACTTCTCTCCCGCGTCGGCTCGCATCGCCGAAGTGCTTGGGGCTGAGCCATGCAAGCAACCCATAGAGGATGGCCTGAGCCTGCTGGTTGGTTCTCCGGCCGCATGGTCGGTGCTGTTCCCGGAGGGCGACTGAGAATCGATCAATAAAGACCACTGTTTACAAGGAAAAGGCTGGAAAGATGGTCCAACAAAAAGAGACGAATGAAAAAGAGAGCGCCGAGGCCTGGAGAACTTACTTGAAATCGTTGGAAAATTATTTAGATCAAGAGGAGAAGGCAATTGATCGGGCATTTCAGCTGAATAGTACGTGCACCGATGAATTATGTGAAACGACCGAAGAAGTTATTGATGAATTAACCAAGGCCATATTTTCTGTCAGCGAGCCTCGATGGATCACCCCGGAAGACGCCAAGCGGATCAAAACCTTAAAGCGGAGAGCCCAAGATCTATATGCCAAGTATAAGAACGCTGCAAATCGATAGGCAATGAATGCCCTACCCCACTGCAAGCAGCGGGGTAGGCGTAATGAGAACGATCAGTTCTTCCATATTTTTAAGTAGGTCAATCCCGAAGCAATCACCATCGGCACGACACCGACGACGATCAGGATCACATGCGACGGCATGCTGACCCATTCCAGCGCTCGAATCCGGTCCGAGCCGATGAATTCAAGACTGCGGGCATGCCAATAACCATTTTCAAGTACGTCCCAGATCTGCAAAATCCCCTCCGGAAACAGATTGGTAATCACCATCAACGCCAACCCGATGTTCATCCCCCAGAAGGAGAATTTAACGAATTTTTCCGGCCCTGTCCACTGTTCATCCGTCAGCACGTGGCGCAGGCCCAGGACCAGCAGCGCCATGGCCAGCATGCCGAATGCGCCCAGCAGGGCGGCGTGCCCATGATTCAGGGTCAGGATGGTGCCCGCCTCGTAGTAGCTGACCACCGGCATATTGATCAGGAACCCGAAGATGCCGGCACCCACAAAATTCCAGAACCCGACGGCCATTAAAAAATAGAAGGCCCACTTGTGGGGGATGTTTTTCTTGGGTGCCCCGGTGGTGTCCCCGGTACCGGTCAATTTGACAAAATCCCAGGCGTCCAGGGTCAACAGGGTCAGCGGCACCACTTCGAGCGCCGAGAACATGGCTGCCAAGGCCATGGTAAAGTTGGCCTGTCCGGTCCAATACCAGTGATGCGCCGTGCCGATGATGCCGCCCGCCAGAAAGAGGATGGCGTCCATGTAGATGACCCGCACCACATTGATGCGCCTGACCACCCCCAACTGGTAGAAGGTTACTGCAACCAGAATGGTTACGAAAAGCTCAAAGAACCCTTCCACCCACAGGTGGATGATCCAGAATCGCCACATGTCCACCACCGTAAAATTGGTAGTGCTGCCGAAAAAAAAGGCCGGTAGATAGAAAAAGGGGATCGAAGCCGCACCCGCCAAAAACAGCAGCGAAATCTCTCTTCGCTCCGGGTCTTTCAAAACCGGTGCGAGCACCCGGTAGAGCAGACCCATCCAGAAGCTGAGCCCGACGACCAGGATAACCTGCCAAAATCGCCCCAGCTCGAGGAACTCCCAGCCCTGGTGGCCAAACCATGACCAGAATCGCCCAAACAGCTGATTGATGCCCGCCAGTTCGCCCAACAGGCTGCCGACCACCAGTACCACCAGCGCCCAGAAGAGCACGTGCACACCCACGGCATGCCCACGCGGTTCCTCCCGGCTTATTGAAGAGGCCAGCAACAGACCCCCGGCTATATAGGCCGTGGCGATCCAGAATATGGCCAACTGAAGGTGCCAGGTGCGTAAAATATTGCTCGGTAAATATTGGGCCAGGTCGATGCCATAGAAATTTCCGGGATCGGCGCGATAGTGGGCCAGGGCGCCACCGATCATGACCTGCGTTAAAAAAAGCAGGGCCACAATCACAAAATACTTGATCGTCGCCTTCTGCCCCGCGGTAGCTTCGCCGGCCAGCATTTTCGGATAGACACCATCAGGACCGCCTTTCCATCCCAGGTAGTCGAACTTGCCGAAAACAACCAGCACACAGGCCAGTCCGGCCAGCAGCATGGCCACGCTCAATGCGCTCCAGAGTACCGCATCGCTGGTCAGAACGTTGCCCACCACCGGGTCATAAGGGAAGTTGTTGGTATACGAATAGGGCTTGTCCGGTCGATTGGCGACACTGGCCCAGGCCGTCCAGGCAAAGAACGCCGTCAGCTGATGGATCTCTTCAGGGTCGTCGATATAGTTGTCGGGAAGGCCCGAATTGACTATCGGGTGCTTGAAATAATCGGTCCAGACCGTGAGCTGCCTT
>NZ_JBFELV010000320.1:0-5799 GCF_041551955.1 Desulfosarcina sp. | reverse complement strand
CTGGTTTTTTTTGTCATTTTTAATATCCTGTCGCGCAATTTCCTCCATATACCCTCCCATAAATTTTTTGAGGCCGGTCCCAATCTGGTGCTTTGGCTGGCCCTGCTGGGCGCATCGCTGGCCCTGAAGGGCCAGCGGCACAACCGGCTCGAACTGTTCCTGCGCTATTGCAGCGGCCGCATCCGATGGTGGGCTGCCGTAGCGGTGAATCTGTTCGGCGCCCTGGTGATGGGAATCCTTTTGATCACCTCCTTCGAATTCGTTAACAATGAAATCGCCATGTTCGGTGATTGGGGTTGGCTGGCGATGATTTTTCCCTTTTTTTTCAGCGTGGCCGGGTTTCGTTACCTGGCCGCGCTGCTCTACCGCTTGGCGTCCACGCCAACGGCTGAAGCAGCCCAACGGGCCAAGCCGACCCGATGAACCCGCTTACCCTTGCCATCGTTGCCATTTTGTTCCTGGCGCTTCTGGAAACCCCCTTGTTTACAGTCATTGCCGCTCTGTCCATCGCCTGTCTCTACCTGGTGTCGCATGATTGGTTGGCGCTTCAGACCATTCTGATCGAAATGAACCGGCTGGGATCCATGCCCGTGTTGGTGGCGCTTCCCCTGTTCACCTTTGTGGGTTGCCTGCTTACCGAGACGCGGTCGCCTCAGCGTATCATGAATTTTATTGACGCGCTCTTGGGATGGCTGCCGGGCGGGCTGGCCATGGCGGCCCTGTGTGCCTGTGCTTTTTTTACCGCCCTGACCGGCGCCAGCGGGGTGACCATTGTGGCGCTGGGCAGCATCCTTTATCCGGTGATGCGTAAAAAGGGATACGGCGACGAGTTTACCCTGGGCCTGTTGACCACCTCGGGGAGCCTGGGGCTGCTTTTCCCGCCGAGCCTTCCCGTTATCCTTTACGGAGTCGTTGCGCAGGTGGACATCGGCAAGATTTTCAAAGCGGCCCTCGTTCCGGGCCTGCTTCTCATCGGCGTGCTTTGCATCTACGCCTTTTTCAAACAGGCGTCCTCCGGCCGTCGGCGCAAGGTCACAACGGTCGGCATCTCCGTCCAACGGGTAAAAAGCACCTTTTTTGAGGCGATCTGGGACTGGCCGTTGATCGGCATCATCCTGTCAGGTGTGTACGGCGGCTTTGTCACCATCGCCGAGGTGTCTGCCGTCGTGCTGATCTATGTGGTCCTGGTGGAGTGCTTTGTCTTGAAAGAGATCTCTTTCTTCAGCACGCTGCCGTCTATTATCGTTGAAAGTGCCGTTCTGTCCGGCGCCATTATCGTCATTTTGGGGGTCGCGCTGGGTTTTACCGGCTTCCTGGTAGATCAACAGATTCCCTATCGGATCCTCGAATGGTTGACCGCATTGACCGACAGCAAGCTGCTCTTTCTGGGCGGATTGAATCTTTTTTTGCTGGTGGTGGGCTGCATCATGGATATTTTTTCCGCCATTGTGATCGTGGTGCCTATTATGGTGCCCATTGCCCTGTCATACGGCGTCGATCCGATCCACCTGTGCGTGATTTTTCTGGTGAATCTGGAGATCGGCTATTCCACGCCGCCTGTGGGCATCAATCTGTTCATTTCCAGCTTGAAATTCGAAAAACCGGTGACGATGGTCTACCGGGCGTCCTTGCCCTATTTGTTGATTCTATTGGCGCTGTTGATCGTCATCACCTATTTTCCCTGGCTGAGCCTGTTTATGGTTTAACTTTGATGAACCCGTAAAAAGTCGAGATGTCCTCTTTTTTGTCATCCCCGCGAAGGCGGGGATCTATAAGTTTCAGACAGTTATGGACAGCGCTGAAAAAGCTTCACTACGTGCCCCGCCTTCGCGGGAGTGACACCGCTTGTGACTTTTTACGGAACCATCAACTTTGAAGGGTGTCTGTCGAGCCCAGCTTGTTTTTTAATGGTCATAACACGGGATTTTGAAGCATGAGCATGCACGACGATCTTGAAAAAAGCCGCACCCGGCTGAAAAAGGAGGCCACCGCCCTTCAAAAACTAGGGGAGAAGCTGGTTTTGCTTTCGGACGATCAACTGGGCCGGATGAGTCTGCCCGCGCGTTTGATGGAAGCCATCCAGACCGTCCGAGCGATAAAATCCCATGGAGCCCGGCGGCGTCAACTGCAATATATTGGCTCTCTGATGCGCAGCGTGGATGCCGAACCGATCGAACAGGCTCTCCTTGCGATCGAACAGGGCGCCTATGCGCAGGCCCAATCCTTTCATCGTATCGAAGCCTGGAGGGACCAACTGATTGAAGGGGACGATGACGTCCTCAAGGATATTCTGGATGCCTTCCCGGATGCGGATCGCCGCCGCCTGGGACAACTGGTGCGCAGTGCCCGAAAAGAAAAGGAAAAAGACGCGCCGCCGAAATCTGCCCGCAATCTGTTTCGTTATCTAAAAACATTGGCTGCCGGGAAGTGATTTCAGGCAGGTGCTAAAACGCGCCCAGCTGGCACGATGAAATTTTGACTTTCATGGCTTCGCAGGCCGATGATATTTCCAGTCTCGTCAGGCTCATTTTTCTTGCCAGATCCCAGGCTGCCCGACAGGTGATACGGTCACCATCCATGGCCTTGCGGATGGCGGTCTTGAGCGGTTTGGTCACCATGGCTGCCGGTTTTACCACCTTCTTCTTTTTCAGATCATATCCGAACAGCCCCAGCTGGCAGCGGCGGATCCGTTTTTCCAGCAGGTCGATGTTCACGCCCACCACACGTGGGGAACAGGCCTGTTTTTTAGCGATGGCATGGGCTGCCACGCAGGTGATGCGGCCTTCTTTTTCTTTGCCGGCGATGGCGTCGGCAATGGCCTTGTCGATTTTTGCACCGGGATGTTTGGCTGCATAGTGTCCGGCATCTTGGTGTGCCATGAAAAACCCCTTTTCGGTTAGTATGGTGATCGCTGTAGGGTAACGATGTGTCACCGTCCAAATGCCCAGGCTAGGCCATGGGCCAGGACTTTTTTTACCCCGGTTATTACATTAGCGCTTGTTTTTCATTCCGGCAAGTACCCACTTGAGGCTCCATCCGACCACCACCGGACCGATACCCAGCGTGGCAAAAGGTATTGGGTTCTGCTGCCAGGGCTTGAAATAGAGCGCACAGGCAAGCGGCCAAAGGAAAGATGCAATGATGGCCAGGCGTAACGCCCAGGACAGTTTGAGGGGAGGGCGGCGCATTACCACCTTCTGGGGAGTAGGCCGGGGATTCATCATCCGGGGAATCAGAAATATCCCCGAAATGACAAGAACGATAACCAGGATTTCTTGAATTCCTGAAAACATGGGTGCCTTCACCGCTTCATGCGGATGAATGGATTGCAAGGGAATTTTGTGTAGCATAAACGAAGGGGTTAGGCAAACATTGGGTCCTGTCCATCCGCAAAAAAAGCATTTATTCAAAAGCAACGCGCCACCACCGGCGGTTAGGAAAAGATACCGGCCTGTGATATGCTTTTTAGGAATGACGACAGCTTTACGAGGAGTGGCTATCCATGGCCCTGGGGGAAACAGAGATGCTCCCGGCACGGCTCACCGGTTACGATTCCCCATGGCTGGACCGGATGATGCAGGAATCAGCGCTGATGTGGGTGGGTCGGCATCGTCGGCGTCTGGCCTGCACCCATCTGATCTACATCGGCAGTCGGCTGACGTTGGTTTCCAAACGGAGCGGCCGCGAATTGCATATCCATCTGCCGGTGGGTCACCAACGGCTGGCTGACTGCTTCGTCTTGTTCGACCACCTGTTGGGCCGCCGCATCGATCCGCTGAAATCGACAACCGTGGAAACCATCAATGGCCAAGAGGCGCCAGACAGCCTGTTTATTGAAGTTTTGTGCGATCGGTTCGATACTACCTCAGAGACATGCGCGGTTTCCGTTTGCCGACGCGTGGCACCCTGACCGGGAGAATGATGTATGGACATCCAGAGGGTGCCGCAAATGCCGCACCAGAAGCCAGGTTTGGAAAATAAACTGCCGACGTCTTTGGTGCTGCGGGCCGGGGATCTGCTGACTGCATCGGTCTTGGATGTGGAAAAAGGCTCCGACGCCCTGCTTTCCATCGGCCCGTTCAAGGCATATGCTCGTCTGCCCCTGCCGGTGGTCACCGGCCAGGATATCCAGATCCGCGTGGAAGCAGCCGGAGAGACGCTTCGCATGGTCATGGTGCCAAGAAGCGGCCAGTCGGCAAGCGTCCCGATCGGCGAGCCTTTAGCGATTCATCGGTTCGAGCTGGTTTCCGATTCGCCCTCCCTTTCCGCTCAAGGTCAAAATGGGGTGGCCCGCCAGTCACCGGCCCATCAGGCGCCGCCGGGAATCATTTCAGGCCGACCCTTACCATCGCCAGTGATTCCGGCCGATGGGTCTCCACCTCCGGTTGCTCCAGAAATGGCGGTAATGAGGAAGCAGATTCAGCGACTTCTGGATCGGACGATTCAATCTGATAAAGGTCTTTCTGCGCCCCTGTCCACACCGACGAGAGGGGCACTGATCAACCTGCAGCAGGCATTGAGCCCGGTATCGTCGACCGGCGATATGGCCGCGCTGGTGGCCAGGCTCAAGGATTTTGTCGAAAACTCAGGCGTCTATTTTGAAAAACGCCTGGAGCAGGCGATCAACCACCTTCAACACGGGTCTGGGTCGATGACACCGTCTGAACTGGCCGGGAAGCCGGTCATACGTGACATCATGATCAACGACGTGAAACCCAACCTGTTGATCCTGAAAGAATTTTTGGATGGGCAATCGCCGGATTCCCGGGGGGCGGACCGGTACATGCTGGAAACGTTGAAAAGCGTTGTTCAGCGAGCGGTTTCCCACATCGAGCAGCAGCAGTTCATGGCCACGGAAAAGCCGTTGGATCCGGATCTTTTTCAGGCTTTTTCGCACCTGCTGTTTCTGGCCGACTCCCATCGAAATGCCCGCCTGAAAGTGTACTACGCCAAAAAGGGGCGTGACGATGCCCACAAGCGTCCCCGGGTTTCGCTCCTGCTGGACATGGACCGCATGGGCACGGTGCGTACCGATTTGTGGATGGTGGGCATGGATCTCAACGTCACCTTCTTCGTCAAGGACGCGGATGTCAAAGCGGCCATCGAAAACGAACATCAGCGGATCGGAGCGATGCTCAAGGATACCTTCAACACCGTTGCCGTCAGCGTGGTGGTCAACCAGAAAAAAATTACAGAATTCGAAGGTGAAGATTTGACCCTTGAAAAACGTCGTCAGGTGGACCTGAGTATATGACTGACAAACAGATGAAAAAGGCGGCCGCCCTTCAATATGACCAGGCCACGAACATGGCGCCCCGGGTGGTGGCCAAGGGAAAGGGCTGCATTGCCGAGAAGATTGTCCAGGTGGCTCGGGAAAGCGACGTTCCCCTTCTTGAAGACCGCAACCTGGCCAATGTGCTCGAGGCTATGGATCTGGAATCTGAAATCCCTGCCGAACTCTACCGGGCCGTTGCTGAAGTGCTGGTGTTCATCTACCGGCTCAACGACAAGTTATAGGCGTTAAGATAATCAATTTGGACTGCGTTATCGGTCGTCGCAGTATCACCCATACGGCTTCCTCCCTCTAGTTTTGCCAAACTAATTATCTTAACGCCTATATGATTTTCAGTCGAAAAGCGTTGATTGACCCGCTTTAGGCCTTGGAATCGCCTTGGGCACGATTGCAGGCCGACCCATGGCCGACGCCTCCGGGATTTCATAGGTAACTTGGTACTGGTTCTTCATCGTTTCTTGAATGGCCGCGGGCAGCGGAATCATCAGCTCGATTTCCTGACGGGT
>NZ_JBFELV010000319.1:0-5800 GCF_041551955.1 Desulfosarcina sp. | reverse complement strand
CATCATCATGGTCATTTCGGCCAAGGAGCCGCGAGGGGTGTGGGGTATCGTGGAACGGATACGTCGAAGGAAACGAACCTGATGGCGTTACTGGAAGTCAAAAACCTGGTCAAAGATTTTGGCGGTCTGCGAGCCAACGACGGCATCTCTTTCCAGCTGGCACCGGGCGAACTGCTGGGCCTGATCGGTCCCAACGGCGCCGGCAAGACCACGGTGTTCAATGTGCTCACCGGCGTCTACAAGGCCAGCAGCGGCAATGTGCGCTTCGAGGGAAAAAGCATTTTGGGTAAACGCCCCCATGAAATTTTCGCTAAGGGCGTGGCCCGGACCTTTCAGAACATCCGCCTTTTTTCGGCCATGACCGCGGTTGAAAATGCCATGGTGGCCCGGCACTGCCGCTCCAAAAAGGGCGTGGTGGGGGCCATCTTCCGCACCATGTCACAGCGAAGGGAAGAGCGCCAGATCCGCGGCAAGGCGCTGGAAGCGCTCAAATTCATGGGCGTGGACAAGTATGCGGACACGGTGGCCTCCAACCTGCCTTACGGCCTGCAGCGGCGCCTCGAAATCGCGCGCGCACTGGCCTCCCAGCCCAAGGTGATCCTGCTGGACGAACCGGCCGCCGGCATGAACCCGTCGGAAAGTTCGGCCCTGATGAAGGATATCTCCCGGATCTGCGAACTCGGGATCGACGTGCTCCTGGTGGAGCACGATATGAAAGTGGTCATGGGTGTGTGTCACCGGATTGTGTGTGTTGACCACGGGGTCAAGATTGCCGAAGGGACGCCGGAAGAGATCCAGTCCAGCCCCCAGGTGATCGAGGCTTACCTGGGTCAGCCAGCGAGTAAATAATCATTAATTACAGGAGGAGCGTCAAATGAGAAAAAAACTGTTCGTCGCACTGGTATTTGGCCTGATGGTCGTCCCCTTTATCATGGGAACGGCGACTGCTAAAACATTGAAAATCGGCTCCATGAGCCCACTGACCGGCCCTTACGCCTCAGACGGAACGGACATTAAAAACGGCGTATTGACCGCCATCCAGGTGTTCGAGGAAGCCGGCGGGGTTCCCGGTTATGACAAGATCGAACTGTTCCCCCAGGACACCGCTTGCGATCCCAAGCAGGCCGTGGCTGCCGCCAACAAGTTGATCAACCTCGAAGTGGTCGGTGTCGTCGGCGCCTACTGCTCCTCGTCCACCATCCCCTCTTCAGAGGTGCTGGCCGAAGAAGACATCCCCATGCTGACCCCGGCCTCCACCAACGAAGCCGTCACCGACCGCGGCCTGCCCTACATGTTCCGCCTGTGCGGCCGTGACGATGATCAGGCACCGGCTGCCGCCAAATTCCTGAAAGAGCAGCTGAAAGCCAAAACCATCTTTATCGTCGACGACAAAACCACCTACTCCCAGGGGCTGGCCGACGGCGTGAGCAAGGCCGCCAAGGCGCTGGGCATGGAAGTGGTCGAACACGACCACGTCAACCAGGGCGACAAGGACTTCGCCGCCGTGCTGACCAAGGCCAAACAGGCCAATGCCGACGTTTTCTACATGTCTCTGCAGGGCTACTCTCCGGGCGCCCTGATGGCACTGCAAGCTAAACGCTTGGGCCTGAAGTCTCAGATTGTAACCCAGGACGCCATGTTCCAGCCTAAGTTCATGGAAGTGGCCAAGGAGGCGGCTGAAGGTGTTTACCTGACCTACGGGTTCACCGATACCACGACCCCCGAGTACAAGGCCTTCGAGAAGATCTATGTACCCAAGTACGGCCCCATCGCCGCCTATGCCACCTATGCCTACGATGCGGCCACCGTGCTGCTCCAGGCCATCAAGACCGCCGGCTCCACCGATCCAGCCAAGATCAAGGCCGAAATCATGAAAATGGACTTCGACGGCGTGGCCAAACGCATCAAGTTCAGGGAAAACGGCGATTCCGGATCGTCCTACATCGCCTACAAGGTCGAGAACGGTCAGTTTGTTCCCTATTGGGCGCCTGAAAAGGGGCTGCTCCAATAATTCGGTCGAGTGACGTGACCGTCCTGCCACGGCGGCAGGACGGTCACCCCCATCGCGTTGACTGCAAGCCTCAATCTGAAAAGCGATTTCTATGGAATTTTTTATTCAGCAATTGATCAACGGCATCACCCTGGGCGGCCTCTACGCCCTGATCGCGTTGGGCTACACCATGGTCTACGGCGTCATCCAGCTGATCAACTTCGCCCACGGTGAATTCTTTGCCGCCGGGGGGTATGTGGGTGTCATTCTGCTCAGTTTTTTTACCGGACTGGGATACATGGAGACCCACCCGATACTCTGCCTGGCGGCCTCTTTTGCCCTGACCATGGGGTACTGCGCCTTTCTGGCCATAGGGGTCGAAAAAGTAGCCTACAAGCCCTTGCGCCGCCAGTCAAGACTGGCCGCCCTGCTCTCCGCCCTGGGCATGTCCATTTTCCTGTCCAACGGACTGATGTTGACCCAGGGGGTCTATGACAAGGCCTATCCCAGCGAGCTGTTCCAGGGTGGCATCAATTTCGGCATGATCCGGATCGGCTACCTGCAGATGATGATCGTGGGCATGACCATCTTCCTGCTGTTCGGGCTCAACATCCTGGTGTTCAGAACCAAGATCGGCATGGCCATGCGCGCCACGGCCCAGGACAAGATCATGAGCAGCCTGGTGTCCATCAGCAGCAACCGGATCATCTCCCTGACCTTCGGTATCGGCGCCGGGTTGGCCGCCGCCGCCGGCATCATGGTGGGGCTCTATTATGGCTCGGTGCGCTACGACATGGGCTTTCTGCCCGGCATCAAGGCCTTTGCCGCCGCCGTGCTGGGCGGGATCGGCAACATCACCGGGGCCATGCTGGGCGGGTTGATCATCGGAATGGTGGAAATCTTCGGTGCGGGATACATCTCCGGCCAGTACAAGGACGTGTTTGCTTTCATTATCCTGATCTCCGTGCTCTACTTCAAACCGACTGGAATCATGGGCGAGAATATCGATGATACAAGAGTTTAAGAAAGTCTGGAAACCTTACACCATCGGCCTGCTGTGGCTGCTGGGACTGCTGTGGCCCCTGCTGGGCATTCACCCGGACGGCACCCTCTCCTTCGATCGGACCTTCACTGTCTGGCTCTACATCGCCATCGGCACGACGGTCTGCCTGCTGCTCTACCTGATGAACAAAAGCGGCAGCCTGGACGCCGTCAGCCGGCCGCTTGCCGGTCTGCGGGACACCGTCGGGCAGGCATCGGGCAAGGTGCCCACCTGGGTCTGGATCGTCGCCCTGCTGGCGTTGGCCTTCTGCTTTCCCTTCTTTACCGGCAGATACGCCCAGGACGTGGCCACCAATGTCCTGATCTACGTCTGTCTGGGACTGGGGCTGAATGTGGTCGTGGGGCTGGCCGGCATGCTGGATTTAGGCTACATCGCCTTTTACGGCGTCGGCGCCTACACCTATGCCCTGTTGAACATCCATTTCGGCATGTCCTTCTGGATCTGCCTGCCCGTTGCAGCGACCCTGGCGCTTCTTGCCGGGTGCTTTATCGGGTATCCCACCTTGCGCATGCGCGGCGACTACCTGGCCATCGTGACCCTGGGCTTCGGGGAGATTGTGCGCATCCTGCTCAACAACTGGATGACGCTGACCAACGGGCCCAACGGGATTCTGGGCATCGACGCGCCCAGCGTCTACATTCCCAGCTTCGAAGGTGGGTTCAGCCTGGAATTGCTCTACCTGAAGAAGCTGCACTATCTGTATTACGTGGCCCTGTTGCTGGCCATCATCACCGTGATTTCGGTCAGGCACCTGAACTTTTCCAGAATCGGCAGGGCCTGGGAGTCCATCCGTGAAGATGAAACCGCCGCCGAGCTAATGGGCGTCAACACCTTTAAACTCAAGCTGCTGGCCTACGCCATGGGCGCGCTGTTCGCCGGTCTGGCCGGTGCCTTCTTCTGCGCCCGCATGCGCTTTGTCAGCCCAGAAAGCTTCACCTTCCTCGAATCGGCCATGGTGCTGAGCATGGTGGTTTTGGGCGGCATGGGCTCGATCCCCGGGATTATTTTGGGGGCGGCCGCCCTGATCGTGCTGCCGGAAGTCTTCCGCGAATTTGAAACCTACCGCATGCTGGTTTTCGGTATGTCCATGGTGGTGATGATGCTGTTTAGGCCTGCCGGCCTGATCCCGGCCAAGCGCATGGGCACCCGGGGCGAAGAAAAGGAGGGATAGATGGCTGATCAACCGATTCTCGAGCTGAAGGACGTCTATTCCAGCTACGGCAGCATCAAGGCCCTCAAGGGGATCTCCCTCAAGGTCTATCCGGGCGAGATCGTGGCCATCATCGGCGCCAATGGTGCCGGCAAATCCACCACACTGATGACCACCTGCTGCGTGGTTCCCATTGACGAAGGAGAAATCTGGTACAACGGCACCCCCATTCACGGCAAAGCGGCGGAGACCCTGCCTGAATCCGGTCTGTGCCAGGTACCGGAAGGCCGGCGCATATTCCCGCGCCTGACCGTGGACGAAAACCTGACCCTGGGCGCATTCTTCCGCAAGGACAAGACAGACATCGAAGCCGACCGGCAGCATGTCTACAAGCTGTTTCCCATCCTTAAAGACCGCCATCGACAGCACGGCGGCACCCTGTCCGGCGGCGAGCAGCAGATGCTGGCCATCGCCCGGGCGCTGATGGGCCGGCCCAAGGTGCTGTTGCTGGACGAGCCCTCGCTGGGCCTGGCTCCGCTGATCGTCCAGCAGATTTTCGACATCATCAAGGATATCAACAAAAAGGAAGGCACCACCATTTTGCTGGTGGAGCAGAACGCCAACCTGGCCCTGCAGGCCGCTTCCCGGGGCTACGTGCTGGAAACCGGCAACATCACCCTGGAAGATGATGCCAAAAAGCTGCTTGACAACCCGGAGATACGCAAAGCCTATTTAGGCGAATAAGTGACGGATTCATAAGAAAGCCGATATCTGCGTTACGTTTCATCCCTCGTCAACTGCGGAGTATCGCATATACACCTCGTTCCTCGGGACTCGCAAGCCTTGATCTCGGATTTCTTACGAATCCGCCTTGAAGCTGAATTTTACGACTTCATCAACCGCTCCCCAACACCCCTGAGCCCTTGATTGAAAAGGGTTTCAGGGGTGTTTTATATTTTCGGCGTTGCTTGACATTGGCAGGTCCGAGCTTTAATATACAGATAAGACTGTTCTTTAACAAATTGGGGGCGAAACGGCTTCGACGGGGATAAAGAAGCACCGATTGCATGCCGAGTTCCTACCATCTCGTAAATCTGGTGGGAAATAAACATAATCGCAGACGATTATAACTACGCCGTAGCAGCTTAGTGCTACCGTTCTACCGGGTTTCTCCCGCGAACCTGGATAGAACGTCGACTAGTGGGATAGCCTAATCTGAATGCCTGCTACAGAAAAGGCGAACTTTTAGCAGGATAGCCTTTGAAGTACCCTGCCTGATGGAGACTGCCAGAGGCGATACTTAGAGATCAGGACAAGCATGTAGATATCTGTGTGGAATGTTTTCGGACGCGGGTTCGACTCCCGCCGCCTCCACCATTTAGAAAAGACAAACCCGTCTCTCTGGGGTCATTCTCCGGGGTGACGGGTTTTCTTTTTCCCCTTGTTTCTAAAGGGTTTGCGCCCGTTTCACATCTTTCCAAAGCACCTCTCCGCACCATCGATTCTCCCCATCCTCCCGCCTTTCTTTCTCTGTTTGGCCCCTGATTCTCTGTTTTCTCCGGACCAAGTCCGAAGCTCGTCCGGGAAGCTACATCCT
>NZ_JBFELV010000318.1:0-5823 GCF_041551955.1 Desulfosarcina sp. | reverse complement strand
TGGTCGCTTGGCCCCGTCCCCCTGACGCGGTCGCGGCCGTCTTTTTTTCTGCCCGGCGCTGCGGGGTTTAGATGGGGGTTTGGCGCGCCGCCGGCGCGGCGCCGGCGGCAGTTCGAGCCATCCCTCTTCGGGTTGGATGCAGGGCAGTGAATGACCGATGAACGCCTCGATAGCCGGCAGGTAAAAAGAGTCCTCCTCACAGGCAAAGCTGATGGAGGTACCGGCTGCCCCGGCGCGGCCGGTGCGGCCAATGCGGTGAACGTAGTCTTCGGCATCGTGGGGCAGCGTGAAGTTGATGACGTAATCCATTCCCTCGATGTGAATGCCCCGACCGGCCACATCCGTGGCCACCAGCACACGGATCT
The DNA here is from genome assembly GCF_041551955.1 of Desulfosarcina sp. Taxonomy (GTDB): domain Bacteria; phylum Desulfobacterota; class Desulfobacteria; order Desulfobacterales; family Desulfosarcinaceae; genus Desulfosarcina. The sequence continues at coordinate 5,458 of NZ_JBFELV010000318.1, read as the reverse complement.
TGCCGGACTTGAACTGCTCCAGGGTGCGGATCCGCTTATTCTGTGGGACTTCGCCGGACAGCACCGCACAGTTGATCTGGTAGCGGTCCAGCATTTCAGCCAGCCGTCGGGTTTCATCGCGGCGGTTGCAGAAGACCAGCACGCGGTCCAAATTCTGCCGGGTGATGATGTTATAGGTCAAGGAGAACTTCTCGTCGGTGGTGATGATGTAGACCACCTGCTCCACCGTGTCCACCGCCACCTGTTCCGGTTCGATCTCGACGGACAGGGGGTCCCGGGTCCAGCTGGCACTCAGCCGGGTGACATCCGGCGTGAGCGTGGCGCTGAAAAACAGGGTCTGCCGCTTGTTTTTATGCGGCGTGCTGTAAACAATCTGGCGCACATCGGGAATGAACCCCATGTCGAGCATGCGGTCCGCTTCGTCGAGAATCAGCATCTCCACCCGGTTCAGGTTCAGATCCCTGCGACGCTTGAAATCCAGCAGACGGCCCGGGGTGGCCACAATGATGTCCACCGGCTTGCCGTGCAGTTGCCGTCGCTGCTTTTCGTAGTCCATGCCCCCGAATACACTGACAATGGAAAAGGAACAATAGGTGGAAAGGAGATTGGCTTCGTCGGCGATCTGCAGCACCAGTTCACGGGTCGGTGCGATGATGAGCACCCGGGGCGTGCCGGCAGGTCTTTTCCCCTCGATGGGATTGGCCAGCATCCGTGTAAGGACCGTGATGAGAAATGCGGCGGTCTTGCCGGTGCCGGTCTGGGCGCGACCGAAAGCATCCCGCCCCTTTAAGGCAGACGGCATGATCTCCGCCTGGATGGGGGTGCAGTACTGAAACCCAGTGTCGGCAATGGCGTGCATGATTGGATCGGGAAGGTCCAGGTCGTGGAACCGGGTCTTGCCCGCTTCCTCGGGAACCTGAAACAGACCCGGATGCCATGCGACGGCCGATGTGGGCGACTTTTTCCCCGGAGGCGAATCGGTATCGGTTGGGCGCGTCGCCTCCGTGCCTTGCGGTGTTGGGCGGGAAAACCGCTTATTTTTCGGTCCAGGACTGATTTCCGATGGTGCTGCGGGTGTCGGTGAGCTACTCTTTTCAGGCGGATCGGCAGTTTTGGGGCGACCGCTGTCGAATAGCCGGCCCCTTATGGCGTTAATCAGTTTTCCTATCAAAATTCGGCTAACCTACAAATCCTTTCATTTCTCTAACAGGGTCTCGAAAATCGTTATTCAACAGCCTGCTATACGGCAGGTTGGCCCATCTGTGGGCGCCTTTGACCGTTCTTTAGGGGCCCGGGGCCCTAAATAAATCGGGCCCGAGATCAAGGCCCGCGTTAATATACGAATATCAGCCACGAATTGCAAGGGCTATTGGTTAATCGAGCGCCAGCAGTCGCCGACTGGTCAGATAGCATTGGCGCCAAAAGTCATCGTCCATTCGGGAGAGCATTACCCCGTTGCTGGTGGAGGTGTGAACAAATTCGCCTTGGTCCAGATAGATGCCCACGTGGTGGAATTTGGCGGCAGGTTTAAAAAAAACGAGGTCCCCGGCGGTCAGGTGGCGCGCGTCCACTCGCCGACCTTGGCGCATCAGAGCGGTGGTGGTCCTGGGCAGCCGCATGTCAAACAGGTCGTCGTACAAAACGACCACCAGTCCCGAGCAATCGATGCCCCGACGGTTCAGACCGCCCATCCGATGAGGGGTCCCCAGCCAGGACTGGATCTCGGCGCGCAGCATCTGCGCCAGCCCGGATGTGTCAGGCCGCGAAAACACGGCTCCAGAGTCGCGGGTGGTGGTTGCGCATCCGGTGGTCATCAGCGCCAGCAACATCAGAAACAGGAGGGCCATGGCCCCGCTGTGCAGAAACCGGTCGGAATCGCTGCGGCAGGTGCCGGCGTCAAACATCTGACCCCCTTTCAAACAGGTGGGCGATGGTGGTCAGGCTGAAATCAATCTCCGAGGAGAGAAACTGGGATATGCAATGCAGGGTGATGATGGCATTTTTATCCGCATCCTGGTTTCCTAAACTGCTGATGCGCGCCAACAAGCCCTCGCTGACCAACTGCGCCCTGGCGTAACTTTTTTCGAGGGAATCGAAGTCAAAACGGTTCACGCGGCCCTTTTTGTATTCGAAATACTGACCCAACAGGAACAGCGAGGTACTGCGCGCCGTGGTCTCTTCAACGGATGCAAAGGGGAGATGAAAGCGGGCCATGGGTTTGAGGAAATTCATCACCGGGCAGTTGCTGGTGGCCATGACGATGCCGAAAACCGAGGTCAACCCCTCCATGGCCGAGGTTCTTTTGGAATAGGTGCGGTGGGCGGTTTCACAGACGACCACGCAGTTTTTATGTGAAAGGATATCCTTGAACCGATCCACCAGTCCGGTGATATTCACGGCAATGGGGCAGTACAGGTGCGTTTGGGAAGACAGCGGGCAGCATTTACACTGTTGGAAAGAAAGCTGTGTCCAGGATGGATAGGGTTCGGGTGACGCCGGCATCATGGTCAGGGTGGACGGATTCAGGGCGATGTGAAAACGCGTACGCTGGCCGTCCTCGAGTTCGATGTCGTAGTTGAACCAGTATGCATTGTCCTTCATGGGCGTCTCACGGTCCGGGTGCTTAACAGCGCCGATGATTGTCCGCTGTTGATTTCACATAAATCATAGCAAGTTCCACGCCAAACAACTGCAATTCAACCATAACGGATCCCGTCCACTGGATCGAGGGCCGAGGCGCTGGCTGCCGGGTACAAGGTGGCCAAAAAGCAGATCACCACGGTGGACAGGCCGATGGTCATGACATCCATCAACTGCAGACTTACCGGCAGCGTGGTGAGAAAGTAGACATCGCCGGGCAGTTTAATGAACGGGTAATGTTTCAGGATGCTGCACAGAATAAACCCCAGCACCCCGCCGATGGCGGTTCCCAGGCTGCCGATCACCAGCCCTTTGAATACGAAAATTCGTCGAATATGGCGATTGGTGGCTCCAATGGTCTTCAAGATTGCGATATCTTTAGTCTTTTCCATCACCATCATGATCAGGGCGCTGGCGATGTTGAAAGCGGCCACGACCACAATGAGCGTCAAAATGATGTACATCACCGTTTTTTGGAGCCGCAGCATGGAAAACAGATTGCGGTTCATCTCCATCCAGTCCCGCGCCCAGTAGGGAAAACCGACACGAGCAACGATGGCTTCGGCAATCGCTTTGGCCTGGTATATATCGGCAACTCGCACCTCCAAACCGGTTGCCTGACCCGGCATCTGGAGCAGGCGCTGGGCGACATCCAGGCGGACAAAGGACATGGCGCCGTCATATTCGTTCATACCCGTTTCAAAAATGCCGGCTACGGAAAAGCGCATCACCGTGGGCATCTGGTTGGCGGCAGCCGCCTTTCCCAGGGGAGATATGAGATAGACGGGGTCGCCAACGGCGACTTTCAGCCGCTCGGCGGTAACCCGCCCGACCACCAATCCGGGCCCTTTTCCATCAGATTCACTAGCCGCAGCATCCGCCAGTACGTCGACGAGGGCCATGTTTTTGCCGACGAAAATGGGCGGGCCAGGCAGGGATGGATCAAGGGCCTTCAACACCGCACCGGTCACGCCATGGGGGCTTCGCAGCATCACCTGGGTATAGATAAACGGCGTGACCGACAAAATCCCGTCGGTGGCGCTGATCTGCGCCGCCGTGGCTTCGATATCCGACACCGATTCGCCGTAACGCATCACCAGCACATGCGATTCAATACCCAGAATTCGGTTTTGCAATTCAGATTCAAACCCGGTCATCACGGCGATGACGACGATCAGGGCCATCACGCCCACGGCGATGCCAGCGGTGGCCAGAAAGGTGATCAGCGATATGAACGCCTGTTTTTTCCGCGCCCTGAGATAGCGGGCGCCCACGAACCAAGTAAAAGACATGGATGATTTCCTGATGAGAACCAATGAAGGGTCGACCTTTCCGCCGACCTATTTTTTTAGGGTTGGCCGGTAGATGCCAGGTGTCGAACCGGGTATGGGTGCGGCGCCCACGCACTTTTCAAAAAAGGCAATCGGTCCGGCGCCGCCGATGATGGCATAGGCATAGCCGACATCGGCCATGGCGTGCAAGGTGGCCAGCAACACGGCACGGCCGACGCCCTTGGCACGCAGGTCAGGATCGATGCCGATGGGGCCGAAAAAATTGCGGCATGTGCTGTCGTGGCAGGCAAACCCTGCCAATCGATCACCGGAAAGCGCGACCATGCAGGCGATCGGCTGCCGGGCAAATGCCAGATCACACTCGGCAGCCCACCCATCGCCAAAACGATGCTGTGTCCATCCGACAACCCGGTTTTTTTCACTGGCCATGGCCCGCCGCACAACGATGTCCTTTTCGGCCAATGCCGCCAACTGCGCGCCCGGGTCGGGCAGATCATAAAGCTTGACAAGAAGATCGGTCATGGTGGTCTCTCGCTGGGTTGCTTCAGCTATTGACGGAGTCGTAAAAAGTCAGATACCTGCGTTACGCTTCATCCTTCGTCACTGCGGCGTACCTTAAGTACCCTGCCCACGGCACCCGCGTTAGCGGTATTCTCAGGATGGAACATAAATGTTCGCCGTAAGGATCTTGATCGATTTTCAATTCGCTCGCCGAAACTCGCTTTCGCGGCCCGCAAGCCTTGATCTCGGGCTTTTTACGAATCCGTCGGAAATGCGACTTTTTACGCGTTCATCAGCTAGTGGGTGTGCGGGTGTCTTGGTCATCGTCGAGCACCCGGTTCATACTGCCGGAGGCATAACCCTCGAGGTCAAGGGAGACGTAATGAAATCCTATCTTGCGCATGGATTCGACGATATGGCGCCTCAATGGATCAACCACCAGTCTCGGCAGTTGGTCCAAGGCCACTTCGATCCGGGCGACGTCCCCGTGGTGACGCACGCGAAAACCGACAAGCCCGGCGTCAGCAAGCACCTGCTCAGCGCGGCGGACTTGATCGATGTTGACGGCATCAATGGGCGTTCCGTAAGGAAACCGGGTGGCCAGGCATGTCATGGCCGGCTTGTCCCAGACCGGCAACCGGCGGTCTCTGGCCATTCGGCGAATATCATCCTTGGTCAGCCCCGCGTCCATCAGCGGTGCGGCTACACCCAGTTCACGGGCGGCCCGCAGTCCGGGACGATAGTCGCCACGGTCATCGACGTTGGCACCGTGAGCCAGGTATTGAAACCCCTTTTCCCGGATCAGCGCCAGCAAATGCCCGAAAACCAACTTTTTGCAGATGTAGCACCGCTCCGGGGTATTGGCAAGAAATTCAGCCCGCTCCATTTCGCCGGAATCGATGATTAAATGGGGCACGCCCAATTTGGCGGCAATCTTTGCCGCATCGGCGATGTCCGCCTCAGGGTGGATGGGAGACCGCGCCGTGACGGCGATGACGCCTTGGCCGAGCACAGCATGGGCTTCG
>NZ_JBFELV010000317.1:0-5823 GCF_041551955.1 Desulfosarcina sp. | reverse complement strand
TATGACCGACCTGTTTCTGGATGTAGCTCAATCGCTCACTCTGGGCCACAGCGTTAGTAATAAATGATGCCCTGGTGTCTTTGACGCTAATGGGTGTTGTGATGCCCAATTTTTCCAAGGTCGGCTTGATTACACAATTGTTGATGGCGTGCCGATGGATGAGGGCGACCCTGCGTATTTATAAATACGAAACCGTCCCCATTACCTTTCCACCTCAGTTACCGCTGCTCCCCCAAGGACCCTACTATAAATTCAGGAATCTTCGCATCTCTGATGGAACTCTCCATTTTCGGTAATATGTAGACAATTTTCCCGCTTTTGAAGCGTACCAGGTTTCGCCGTATTTTTACCACACCCTCTGCCAAATCAATGGGCTTTCATTTCAATGCTGACGCTTCCGCAACACGTATGCCGGAAAAGAACATCAGGATAAATAGCGGTCTCCAAAATTCATTCACAGTTTGAGCAAATTGATCCTTTTCGTCTATGGTAATAAGTAATTCAGATTAAGTTAGGCTGCTGGTGTGGTAATCGATCCGAAATTTGTGATTTGCGGATTTTACTGGCAAAAAGCACACGAAACAGTGAGGCTGCGCAGCCATCTCATTTGGGGAGCACATCTTTTATTGCGCCTTGGAGCGAGAACATCGCATCCCGGTTCAGCCACATCACGACGGCCGCAACCAACACGAAAAGCCAGGTATGGTAAGGCTGGTGGACATGCGGGTCTCCTTTTTTCTGGAAGTGTTGGCGAACACCCAGGGGGAGCTCGATTGTCCACTTTTTTTCAATCCGTTAAACCCGCCTTGGCCGGATAAACCTTATTTATTGGGTTGAATCGAACATATACAGGCCGGTATAATGTTATATTAGGTATGACAATGAAAACTTCCGTGAAACAAAAACTATTCGATATGATTCATTCAACTCGTTTTCGGCTCATCGCCAGTATGCTGGTTATTTCTCTGCTTATCGGCCTGCTTTCTCTGATTGTCGGTGGGAACATGCTTTATGAATCCGTCATCACCGAAACCCACCATCGGGTCCGTCAGGATCTGAACGTGGCCCGGCTGGTTTATGATCAACGGATACAGTCGATTCGGCTGGTATTGGAAATGGTTGCCGATTACCCTGATTTCCAACAGGCGCTGGCAACCCATGACCGCGGTTATCTCCTGAACCAAATGGAGAATTTGTCAGATCGTATCGGATTGAATTTCGCGGGTATTCTGGACCAAAATCAACCAGTGACCAGCCGGATTGGCATGCATGGGGATGAAACGCTTCCTGCGAAAAAGATTAATCCGCTCGCTGATCATGCATTGACGCAGGGCAAAACGGTTTGGGGTACCATTATTTTGGATCCGGAAACCCTCCAAGACGAAAACCCGGAGCTAGTCGAACAGGCGGTGATTCCCATAACAAAGGTCGCCTCGGCCGAAGCAGGACTGGAATCTGAAGTCGCGACTGGACTGGTCATTGGTGCGGCGGTCCCGGTCGAGCTGGACGGGCGGATTATCGGAGTGATTTATGGCGGTGTTCTGCTGAACCGGGATTCATCCATTGTGGATAAAATCGGAGAAACCGTATTCAGAAACGAAACCTATAACGGTCGCAATGTCGGTACGTCGACGATCTTTTTAGAATCGATACGCATATCCACCAATGTCATGGATCAAAGCGGAAAGCGGGCACTGGGCACACCTGCATCCGAAGATGTCGTCCGGCACGTGCTGGTCGAAGGGAAACGCTGGACGGATCGCGCTCAGGTGTTATCTGATTGGTATATCACCGCATATGAACCGATTACGGACATTTTTGAGCAGCGGGTGGGAATGCTCTATGTCGGTGCGCTCGAGGCGAAATATTTAGATGTACGCAAACGGGCCATTAATGTTTTTGCACTGATCACCGTGGGCGGTGTGTTGTCGGCATTTGTGTTGGGATGGTTTTTGACAGGCATCATTATGCGGCCGCTCAATCGGTTGATCCGAGCGAGTGTCGAGATCTCCAAAGGAAACTTTTCACCGGATATCAAGCCTATTTCCAAAAGTGATATGGGAATATTGCAGCGAGAATTTCTGAATATGATTAATGCCTTGATAGAAAGGGAAAAACGCCAAAAGGAAGAGAGTGAAATATGCCTGATTCAATCTGAGAAACAGGCCAGTGTCGGCAAACTGGCCGCAGGCGTCGCCCATGAAATCAATAATCCCCTGACGGCGGTGCTGACATTTGCCCATCTGATCCTGCGGCGGAAGGATTTGCCTGATGAGGTGCGCACGGATTTGGAAACGATCACAACCCAGACCGAGCGGGTACGGAAGATCGTTAAAAGCCTGCTCGACTTTTCCAGGCAAAGTCAGCTTCATCCAGAGCCTGTGGATCTCAATCGTCAGATTGCAAAAAGCATAAAATTATTAGGTAATCAGGCACTTATCAAAGGTGTGGATTTAAATTTCAATGCAGAATCCGGGCTTCCGACGTTTACACTGGATCGCAACTTGTGCCAGAGTGTGTGGATAAACATGATTATCAATGCACTGGATGCCACCGAACCGGGGGGTAAAATCGAGGTTTCCACCCGGCAGGCTGAAGCGGATGGGAAACAGGGCGCTGAAATCATCATTCGGGATACAGGCAGCGGAATTCAGCCGGAGATTATGGACAAACTCTTCGATCCGTTTTTCACTACCAAAGAGGTGGGCAAGGGAACAGGCCTGGGCCTGTCGGTTTCTGCCGGAATAATCGAGCGGCACGGCGGAACCGTCAAGGTGGCATCAACGCTGGGGGAAGGAACGAGCTTTACCATCTGGCTGCCCGCCACGTCGCTAACCGAAGTCCCGGATCCGGCTCAAACAGGCAGTCGGGAGATCTCATGAAAGTTCTGATCGTTGATGATGACATGATCGTTGTGGAAAGCTGTCGAAGAATATTGAACGCCGAGGGGATTGAAACCCATGTTGCCGGAACCGTTGAAGAAGCCGAAGCGGTTCTGGATATCGAAGCGTTTGATGCCATGATTACGGATATTAAAATGCCCACGCAGGATGGTTTCCAACTGATTGCCTGGGCCAAAACGCACAAGCCGGAGATGATCGTACTGATGATGACCGGATACTTGACGCCGGAAACCCAAGACAAGGGACTTCGCTCCGGCACGGATGCGTTTATCGCCAAGCCGTTCACGCCGGACGAGCTGATAAGCACATTATATGACACGCTGAAAACAAGAAATCACGGAGGATAATAGTGGGCCAAACGATGTTGATTATTGATGACGATTCTGCCGTATTAATGTCCTGTGAACGCATTTTTTCAGAGGAAGGATTTGATGTGGAAGTCACTTCTGATCCGAAAGAGGGGCTCCAGCGGGCGACTCAAAAAAAATATACGGTCATTTTATGCGACTGGCAGATGCCGGGTTTGGACGGACTGGATGTGGTGGCTGAGTTGGAATCCCGGGCGCCGGAATCCACTGTGGTAATGATCAGTGGATATCCCTCCGTCGGTCGGGCCACGGAGGCGATGAAACGGGGCGCCATGGACTATTTGGCCAAACCGTTTACGCCCGAAGAAATTACGACCACGGTTCGAAAGGCGATCCAGAATAAATTCACCCAGGAAAAAAAAGCTATCGGGCGGTTTGAGCAGATGTTGAGCAAATTTCCGGTCCCCAGCCTGGACGACAAAGGGCCACAGATTATCGCCGAAACCGTGGCCCAGAGCCTGGGCGTGCTCAAAGCCACCTCACCCTGGATCTCTCTTTTTGTCCTGGGCGTCATGGCGGGTGCGTATATCGGGTTTGGCGGGCTTTTTTCCGCCTCCGTCACCTTCGATATGGATCCGGCAATGGGGATCGGACTTAAAAAACTGATCACCGGAGCAAGCTTCAGCCTTGGACTTATGCTGGTGGTCATCGCCGGCGGTGAACTGTTCACCGGTAATAATCTCATGGTTTCCAGCGTGATGGTCGGCGAGGTAACCTGGACAAAAGTAATGGCCAAATGGGCGCTGGTGTATTTCGCTAATTTCGTGGGATCGATCCTGCTTGCATGGCTGTTTTACTTTTCCGGTCTGTGGAAAGCCGGCGGCGGCGCTTTGGGTGAGGCGGCCGTCAAGGTAGCGTACGCCAAAGTGAATTTAGACCTTGGCGAGGCTTTTGTTCGCGCCGTCGGGTGCAATTGGTTGGTTTGCCTGGCCGTCTGGATGGCTCTGGCCTCCCGTCAGGTGATCGGCAAGATTTTCGCCATATTCTTTCCGATCATGGGGTTTGTGGCCATCGGCTTCGAGCATTGTGTCGCCAACATGTATTTCATCCCCAGCGGTATCTTTCTGGCACGTTGGGCAGGCTTGGCCCCGGACGGCCTGGACCTTACGACGCTGACCTGGAGCGCCTTTTTGCTAAAGAATTTGATTCCGGTGACCATTGGCAACACCATCGGCGGTGTGGTTTTTGTGGGGCTGGGTTATTGGGGTGCCTATTTGAGAACGTCAAAATAAGGAGAAAGCAAATGCATATCAGCAAAATCTTCAAGAGCCATTCGATCGCCTACAGTTTCGAGCTTTTCCCCCCGAAATCCCAGGAGGCTGCCGAACAATTGTTCGCCACCATCAGCGACCTCTCTCCGCTCGAACTGGCCTATGTGAGCGTTACCTATGGCGCGGGCGGCTCCACCCGTGACCTGACGCACGACCTGGTCGTGCGGATTCAACGGGAGACCGACCTGACCGTGGTCTCTCACCTGACCTGTGTCGGCTCCACCAAGGATGAAATCCAATCGATTCTGGACACGTATGCGGAAAGCGGCATCGAGAACATTCTGGCCCTTCGCGGAGATCCGCCCAAGGGCAAGGCCTTTGAGCCGGCGCCCGGCGGTTTTGGCTACGCCGCCGAGTTGGCGGCATTCATCCGCAAGCACTATCCGCAGATGGGGATTGGTGTGGCCGGCTATCCGGAAGGTCATCCGGAAACCCCCAACCGGCTGCTTGAAATGGATTATCTCAAGGCCAAGGTCGATGCCGGTGCCGATTATGTCTGCACGCAGCTCTTTTTCGATAACCATGCGTTCTATGATTTCTGCGAACGGTGTGAACTGGCTGGCATTCGGGTACCCATCGTCGCCGGTATCGCACCGGTTACCTCGGTTAAATTGATGGAACGGATGGCTGAGGTATCGGCAGGCACCCTCTTCCCGGCGCGTTTCATCAAGGCGTTGCGACGTGCCGAAAATGAAGATTACATGAAAAAGGTTGGAATCCACTGGGCCACGGAGCAGGTGCGCGATTTGATCGATCACAACGTCAGCGGCATTCACCTGTATACGCTGAACAAGTCCAACGCCACCCGCCAGATTTATGATTCTCTGGGAGTGACCACCACGCGCTACCTGGTCTGACCGGCAGCAATTTTGTCAGGCATGGTGCGTCTGCTGCCGCTCTTGAAGTGGCGATCGGAATAGCATTCAGAACATTATGGAACCTATTGATTCTTTTGTAAAATTTCTTCAATCATGCATATCGCCGATTGTGCTGATTTCCGGGGTAGGCCTTATTCTGCTTTCCCTCACCAATCGGCTTGCAAGAACAATTGATAAATCAAGAATGATTGTCAACGAGTTGGATAAAGGCCAGGTTGCCGATGAAAACAGGAAACGAATCGAGTTGAAAATTCTATTCGATAGAAGCAAAATTCTTCGCAACTGCATTGTTTCCATATCGTTTTCCATTTTATCAAGCAGCCTGATCATACCGATTCTGTTGATAATGAATTTGTTTGATGTAAATTTGACATTCATTGGCGTACTATTTTTTCTCTTTAGC
>NZ_JBFELV010000316.1:0-5829 GCF_041551955.1 Desulfosarcina sp. | reverse complement strand
TGCCCACAGGATTCTTCCTTGAGAAAATCGAGAAAATAGCGTGCGACGTCCACCATGCAGGTGTCCTGGTCCATGACGATCATGCCGCCGGAGCCCATGATGGAACCCACTTCGGCCAACCGCTGGAAATCCACGGGCAGGTCGAGGAATCGTTCGGGAATGCAGCCGCCGGAAGGCCCGCCGGTCTGGACCGCCTTGAATTTTTTCTTTTTGGGCACGCCGTTGCCCAGTTCAAAAACGATTTCACGCAGCGAGACCCCCATGGGAACTTCGACCAGGCCGGTGTTGTTGATTTTGCCGCAGAGGCTGAACACCTTGGTGCCCTTGCTGTGCTCGGTGCCCATGCCGGCGTACCAGGCGCCGCCCTTCATGATGATGGGCGGGACGTTGGCGTAGGTCTCAACGTTGTTCAGGTTGGTGGGGCCGTCTCGGAAGCCCTTTTCCACGGTGTGGACATATTTGGCCCGGGGACGTCCCACCTTGCCTTCAAGCGAGGCCATCAGAGCGGTGGACTCGCCGCAGACAAAGGCGCCGGCACCGGTGGAAATCTTGATCTTGAAGCAGAAATCCGTTCCGGCGATGCCGTCGCCCAGCAGACCGTAGCGTTCCGCCTGTTTGATGGCGGTGACGAGGCGTTTGACAGCCAAGGGGTATTCGTTTCTCACATAGATGTAGCCGTGGCTGGAGCCGATGGCCACCCCGGCGATGAGCATGCCCTCGATGACGCTGTGCGGGTCGCCTTCGAGAATGCTGCGGTCCATGTAGGCGCCTGGATCGCCTTCATCCGCATTGCAGATGATGCTGCGGTCCCCGTCGTGCTTGGCGCAGGTGGCCCACTTGATGCCGGCTGGAAAACCGCCGCCGCCGCGGCCCCTCAGTCCCGAGGCCTTCACCTCGTCGATGATCTGCTTGGGCTTCATCTGTTTGAGGGCCTTGAGCAGGGCGCTGTATCCGCCCCGGGCGATATACTCTTCGATGGTGTCGGGGTCGATGTACCCGCAGTTTCTCAGGGCGATTTTGACCTGTTTGCCGTAAAATGGAATTTCTTCGAGAAAGGGAATCCCCTCTTGGGGTGACACCTTGGCGACCGGATTTTCGCCACCGTCTTCCATTACGCCGAGGGGCTTTCGCATCTGGCCGAGAATCCATTTCTTCTTTTCAAACAGCCCTTGACGATAATCGTTTATGGCGTCGACAATCTTGTCTTCGGTGATGTTTTTGTAAATCACCCGAGGCTTGCCGTCAGCGATAATCTCCACCAGCGGCTCCTGCTCGCAAAACCCGATGCATCCGGTCTGGCAGATGGCAATACCCTTGTCGCCGGCAAAGGACGCCGCGGCTTTGTCGAATGACGCCTGGGCGCCGGCGGCGATACCGCACGAGGCCATGCCGATGTTCACTTTGAGGGCGTCCGGATGGTAGATGGATCCTCTGGCTTCTTGGCTTATGGTTTTTAAGTCTTCCAAAGACTGGATTTTCATGGTGTTGGCCTCGTTCTTCGATTATTCGTATTGACCCAGGACTTTTTCGACTTCATCGGTGGCGATCCGGCCGTGCATATCTTCGTTGATCTTCAATACCGGTCCGAGACTGCAGCACCCGATGCACCGCACCGATTCCAGAGTATAGCGCCCGTCGTCAGTGGTCTGGCCGTCGGCAATCTTCAACGAGTCGTGCAGCCGTTCGCGGATTCGTTCGGCCCCGCGAACGTGGCAGGCGGTGCCCAGGCAGATGGAGATAATGTTTCTGCCGCGGGGTTCCAGACTGAAGGTGCTGTAAAACGTGGCCACTTCGTAAATCTTGCTGTAGGGGACGCCGATCTTGGCGGAAAGATAGGTCAGTGCGGGCTTGGGGAGGTAGTTGTAGTGGCGTTGGATGGCCTGAAGAATCATGATCAGATTCTCTTTGTCCGTTGAAAACTCCTTGTCGATCATGGTGTCCAGCTCTACAAAGTCCACCTCTTCCACTTCGTCTGTGCGTATCGCTTGTGCCTCACTCATTTACCGGTCTCCCAATAGAAATCACGCTTCACGAAAATGAAGGAAAATTGGTGATGTTATGCGCTTTGCTGAACCACCGGGCAGTTTTCAACACAGGCACCGCATCCGGTGCATAGATCCATCTTAATGCTGCGGGCGCGCTTTTTGACCTTTACCTTGAAATGGCCGGGGTCGCCCTCGACGCTTTCAAGATCTGCATAGGTGATCAGTTCGATGTTCAGATGCCGGCCGACCTCGACCAGTACAGGGGAGATAATTCACATCGCACAATCATTGGTGGGAAATGTCTTGTCCAACTGGGACATGACCCCGCCAATGGAAGGTGATTTTTCGAGAAGGTACACATAATACCCAGAGTTTGCCAGATCCAGCGCACTCTGCATGCCGGCGATCCCGCCGCCTACAACCAGTACGGAACCCACTACATCCGTTGCCATCTTTTATTCTCCTGTCGATGTTAATCCGCCCCATGAATGACCGCTCACTTTCACAAAACGATAGCGTATCGGTGATAGAGGGCGCCTTTAAACCAGTGGATTTACCTATATGGAGATGGTTGGCTTGTCAATATTATTCCGATGATTTTGTGACTGGAAAAAGGGCTTTTTATGCGTATATGTGCAATACATCGCCATCCAGAGGGGTTTTTTGGATTGCAGAAAGGTGGGTCGATGGAGCGGGGAAAGGGGGGGGTAAACGGCGCAACGCGAACTGCCCGGCCCGACACGTGGGGATGACCGGCCGGGCAGTTGATGGATCAGGCGGCCAATGGCAAAGCCCGCTCGGTGGCGTTGCGGATCTCGTCGGGGGTGAAGGGCTTGGGCAGGTAGTCGACCGCGCCCATGCGAGCTGCTTCGACTGCCGTCTCGATGCTGGCGTAACCGGTGATCATAATTACCTTTGCGTCCGGATTTTTCTCTCCAATGGCCTTGAGCAATTCAAGCCCCTTGACGCCGGGGATTCTCAGGTCCAACAGCACTAGACCGTAACGGTTTGTGCCGATGCAATCCATGGCCTCCTCCCGGGTGACGGCCTGGTCCACCTGGTAGCCTTTTTTGGCCAGGATTTTGCGGATGTTGTTGTTGACGGCCACCTCGTCGTCCACCACCAGGATGCTGGGATGGGCCGGTACCTGGGCAATCTGCCGAGATGCTGGGTCCTGCGTTTCGGCGGCGATTATTTTTTGCATATTGGATTTAAGGGTCTCATAGGGCATTTGTACCGTGCCGTCGTATACCAGGTGGTCCACGTAGTCCTTGCCGGTCACCTGGACGACTTCATCATAGTTGAAAGGCATGTCCGGAGCGATGAGGGCGGTGGTGTCCGCGACGGCCTTCTTCATTGCGGCGCGCTTCTTTTTTGCCAGCTGGGGGCAGGCAGCGGTCTTGGTGCCGGCCTTGCAGGTAGCGCCCAACTTCTTGAAAATATCGCAGACCATATCCCCTACCTCACAAAAGCCTTCCACCGATTCGGAGGCGGTGATTTCCACGGTCGGCACGTCGGTCCGCGTGGCGTGATCCACATAGGCCTTGCCGGTGACTTGAGCCACTTCGTCGGCATCGAAGGGAACATCCACGTCGATTTTGTTGCGCTCGGCCAGCCGGACCAGGTTGGCTTTCAGCTCTTCGTAGTAGGGGATGGAGACGCCGTCGCTGCGAAGATTCTGGATGTATTCAGGACCGGATACGGCAGCCACCTCTTCGTAGTCGAAGGGCTGGTCGATGCCGATCAACCGTTTGGTGTCAACGGTTTTTCCCTTGGCGCTTTTTTTCTTTTTGGCCAGCTGCGGGCAGGCGGCGGTTTTGGTGCCGGCCTTGCAGGTGGCGCCCAGTTTTTTAAATATGTCACAGACCATGTTGCCGACTTCGCAGAACCCTTCAAGGTTCTCGGGCATCTTTACCTCGACCACCGGCATGTCGGAGGGACCCAGGCTGTCGGCATACCCTTTTCCGGTGACCTTGGCCACTTCGTCGGTATCGAACGGGATGTCCACGTCGATGATGTTGATGGACTCACGTTCCTGCTCACTGATTCGGGCCTCCACCAGCCGGCCGGACAAAGCGTTTTCAACGGTAGCGCGCAATTCGTCGGGTGTGAAGGGCTTGGGAAGGTATTCCAGGGCGCCCATTCGGATGGCTTTGACGGCCGTGTCCGTAGATGCGTAGGCGGTCATCATCACCGCGCGGGTCACCGGCCACTCTTTTTTGACCATCTTTAAGAGTTCGAGGCCGTTCATCTCCGGCATGACGATGTCGGAAATCAACAGCGAAAAGGACTCCTTGGCCAACATGTCAAGGGCCTCTTTGGCGCTGGATGCACGGGTGACCGCGTAGTTGCTTTTCTTGAGAATTTTTTCAACATTGTTACAGATACTCGCTTCGTCATCCACCACCATGATTTTTGGTATTGCGTTCATACACCCTCCCTGTTTTCCTATCCTTGGATGTCAACTGCAGCATTGGGATTCATTGTTGGTTATTGTCACAGCAGTAAGTGTACCAAAAGTAAGATATATGTAAAAATATTTGAAAACATTAATAAAATTGTATTCGTCGCTGTCCCTCGCTGACTTGGGTGTATTTAAAAACTATACACTTTTAGGCGTGGTGATCGTCTGGTCAAGGATTGCCAACAGGCAGGCACAGCGGGCCGGGAGCCGAATGCCAACGACATGTATGCAATTTATATACAGTGTATGAAAAACGGTTCAATGGTGCCGGGGAAGGGAGATTCCGTGTTTTTTCATCATGTTCTGGAAGTTGGGGCGCTGCATGCCGACGGCTTTGGCAGCCCGGGTGACGTTCCAGTCGTTGCTGGAAAGGGCGTGGGTCAGAAAGTTGCACTCCACCCGGGCGATGGCTTTTTGCCGGATCAGGGCCTTGACGGCCTTCAAGGCCTCATTGCTGGTGGGGGTGTTGTCGAACAGGTTTTCGATATCGCTGATTTCGCCCAGCAGGGGCAAATCCTTGAGCCCGATGGTTTCCTTTTCACATAATATCACGGCCCGCTCCACCACGTTGCGCAGCTGGCGCACGTTGCCGGGCCAGCTGTATTCGGTGAGGCGGGACAGCGCGTCATCGGCAAAGCCGTTAACGGTCTTGCCCATGTTGCGACAGAACTGGTTGAGGAAATGGTAGGCGATGGACGGGATGTCCTCCCGGCGTTCCTTCAAGGTTGGCAGCAGGATGGGGTAGACATAAATGCGGTAATAGAAATCCTGTCGAAAGGTCCCCTTGCGGACCATCTCTTCTAAATTCTGGTTGGTGGCAAAGATCAGACGGACATCCACCTTGTGGCTGGTGGTGCTGCCCAGGGGCATGAGTTCACGGGTTTCTAAAAAGCGAAGGAGTTTTCCCTGAACATCCAGCGCGATATTGCTAATCTCGTCCAAAAAGACGGTGCCCGTGTGGGCTTGCCGGAAAATGCCGGCCTTGTCCTGGTGGGCCCCGGTGAAGGCGCCTTTGACGTGGCCGAAGAGTTCGGACTCGAGCAAGCTGCCGGAGAGGGTGCCGCAGTCCACGGCAAAAAAAACCTTGCTGGCCCGGCTGCTGTTGGCATGAACAGCCCGGGCCACCAGTTCCTTGCCGGTGCCGCTTTCGCCATAAACCAGCACGGTGGCCTCGGTGGGGGCCACCTTTTCCACCATGGAGATGACCTTTTTTATTTTTGGGCTGCTGCCCACCAGCTGATGTTGAATCCGGCGGGATGGGGGCTTTTCGTTTTTCAGCTGCCGGTTTTTCAGCCGGCGCTCGCGCTGCGCCAGGGCCTGACCGACAACGGATCTCAATTCATGGGGGGTAAAGGGCTTGGGCAGGTAGTCGAAGGCCCC
>NZ_JBFELV010000315.1:0-5840 GCF_041551955.1 Desulfosarcina sp. | reverse complement strand
CCGCATTTTGTGCATCCTATTTTTTCTGGTTCTACGCGGAACTGGCCAACCGCCCCGGCCTGCCCACACGTATCGACCTGATCGTGGCCGTCGTCGGCCTGGTCATGCTGCTGGAAGCCACCCGCCGTGCGCTCGGGCCGCCCCTGATGGTGGTGGCCACCGTGTTTATCATCTACACCTTTGCCGGGCCTTACATGCCCGACGTGATCGCCCACAAGGGAGCCAGCCTGGTCAAGGGCATGACCCACTACTGGTTGACCACCGAGGGTGTCTACGGGGTGGCCCTGGGCGTCTCCACCGGAATGGTCTTCATGTTCGTGCTCTTCGGTGCGCTGCTGGAGTCGGCCGGTGCCGGCAACTACTTTATCCGCACCGCCTTTGCCGCCCTGGGTCATCTGCGCGGCGGTCCGGCCAAAGCCGCGGTGGTGGCTTCCGGGTTGACCGGCCTGGTCTCCGGGTCCTCCATCGCCAACGTGGTCACCACCGGCACCTTCACCATCCCGTTGATGAAAAAGGTCGGCTTTACCCCGGAGAAAGCCGGGGCCGTGGAAGTGGCCTGCTCGACCAACGGGCAGCTCATGCCGCCGGTCATGGGGGCGGCCGCCTTTCTGATGGTCGAATACGTGGGCATCTCTTACGTGGAGGTCATCAAACACGCCTTCCTGCCGGCCATCATTTCGTACATCGCCCTTTTTTACATTGTCCACCTGGAAGCCTGCAAGTTGGGGCTCAAGGGCATGGAAAGGCCCGTGACCACGACCTTGCAGCGCAAGGTGCTCTCGGCGCTGATGACCTTTCTGTTCATCATCATCATCGGCGGTGTCACTTACTACGGCCTGGGATGGATCAAGACCGTTGCCGGCAAGGCCGCCATCTACATCGTCTGTGTCCTGCTGCTGGTGGCCTACCTGCTTCTGCTCAAGTTCGCCTGCCGGGTACCGGAGCTGGACACCAGTCTCGAAATCGTGGAACTGCCGGAACTGTGGGCCACGGCCCAGGCCGGGTATTACTTTCTGCTGCCTGTCGTGGTGCTCATGTGGTGCCTGGTGGTCGAGCGACTCTCGCCGGCACTGTCCGCCTACTGGGCCACGATGCTGCTGATCTTCGTCGTGCTGACCCAGCGACCGCTCAAAGGCGTGTTTCGCAAGATGAAGGGAGATGCATTCACCTTCAAGGCGGGCTTTAACGATATGATCAAAGGCTTTATCAACGGCGCCCGCAACATGATCGGCATCGGCGTGGCCACCTCGGCCGCCGGCATCGTCGTCGGCACGGTCACCCTGACCGGCATCGGCCTGGTCATGACCGAGTTCGTCGAGTTCATCTCCGGCGGCAACCTGATGCTAATCCTGCTCTTTACCGCCGTGATCAGCCTGATCCTGGGCATGGGCCTGCCCACCACGGCCAACTACATCGTCGTCTCCACCCTGATGGCCCCGGTGATCGTGGAACTGGGCGCCCAGAACGGCCTGATCGTGCCGCTGATCGCCGTGCATCTGTTTGTCTTCTATTTCGGCATCCTGGCCGACGACACGCCACCGGTGGGGCTGGCGGCCTTTGCCGCTGCCGGCATATCCGGCGGGGATCCTATACGCACCGGCATCCAGGGATTCATTTATGATATCCGCACCGCTGTGCTGCCGTTCATGTTCATCTTCAACACCCAGTTGATTATGGTCGGTTTGACCGGCTGGTTTCATCTGGTGGTGGTCATCGTTGCCGCGGTGGCTGCCATGCTGGCCTTTGCCGCGGGCACACAGGGCTATTTCTTGGTCAAGTGCCGCCTCTGGGAGACCGCCGCGCTGCTGCTGGTGGCCTTTACCCTGTTCCGTCCCGGTTTCTGGTGGGATATGGTTTATCCGCCACTGGTCAAAATGCCGGCCACCAACCTCGAAGAGATGGTGGCCGCCATGGAACCCAGCAGGCGTTTGCGCATCGAGGTCAAAGGCGAGACCATGAACGGCAAGGAATACACCAAGACACTGATGCTCAAGGTAGGAGACGAAGCCACCGGCAAGGAACGGCTGGCGGGTATCGGCATCGAAACCCGCGAGGAGGAGGGCAAGATCCTGGTGGACAATGTGGTTTTTTCCAGCCTGGCGGAAAAGGCCGGCATCGACTTCGACCAAGAGATTCTGAATATCCAGATTCCCAGCGACCGGCCAGACAAGGAGTTAATGTTCATTCCGGCGCTATTGCTTTATGGGTTGATCTGGTTTGTTCAGAACCGGCGCAGTAAAAAGCTCCAGAAACTTGCTGCATCAACCTAATCGATTTTCGATCAATACTGCCGTTGGTTTCAGGAAAATATGAGCGGCGCGAGAGGTTTGATTAATTTTCACCCATCAAAGGATTATCCGGGGGCGCAAACCATGTTTAAAAAAATTCTTGTTCCGGTGGACATCGACTACCCGGAAACGGCGGCACAAGTTTACCAGAAGGCGGTTGCCATCGCAACGCTCGGCAGTGCCGACGTCCGTCTGGTTACGGTGATGCCCGGTTTCGGTATGCCCATCGTTGCCTCGATGGTGCCTGAGGAAATTCAAAAGGGGGCCGCCGAGCGGGTCAAAGCGGCCCTGGAGCAGTTTGTTGCCGGCTATTGCGACAAGACCGTCACCCACAGTCTGCGGACCGGAAAAAACTGGGAGGAGATCATCAGTGAGGCCGACGCGTGGCGGGCGGATTTGATCGTCGTCTACCACAACCGCCATCATAAAATTAACGACGTGTTCAGCCGATCCTGCTCACAGCGGGTTTCCGATCACGCCAACTGCAGCGTGCTGAGGTTGCGAAACGTTCAATCCAAAGCCGAGGGGGCGTGATCGTTTTAGCGTGAACCAAAGCGCTCATCTTTTAATTCCTGGGAGGAAACACAATGGCCACCCAGCTCATCAATCAGAAAGGTATCTCTAATTTTCTTAAACGTTTAACGATGCTTTGCGCCGCCGTGATATTGGGAACCGTTCCCCTGGCTGCCGACGCCGATGACGTGCTCCTTGGAACCGGCGCCGCAGGTGACTTTTCTTACTTTGCCGGGCGGGCGATCTGCCGCATCCTCAACCAGTCGCCCGGGGAGTTAAATTGTCGGTTGATTCCTGCATCGGACGATCTCCACAACCTGACCAACCTGAACGGTGGATCGCTGGATTTGGCCCTTCTCGATTCACGCCTGCTGAATGACGCCATGACCCGCAATGGTCAGTTTATGTTCCTGGACATCCGCTATGACAATCTCGGCGCGTTATTGCCGCTTTATGAACTGCCCATCCTCCTGGTCGCTCGCGGCGACGCCGGTATCGCCGGCCTCTCGGATCTGAAAGGAAAGCGCATCAACATCGGCATTGCGCGCACGAAGGTGCGCGATGCGGTTGATTTCATCATGACGGCCAAGGGTTGGACCAAACGGGATTTCACGCTAATACAGGAGTTGCCGGCCTCGCAGTCGCAAGACAAGATGGCGTTTTGCCACAGCGCCGTCGATGCCATGGTGCATATCGGCGTGCACCCGGACTCGGCGTTCCAGCAGCTCATCGACCTTTGCGCGGCCGTGCCGGTGGACATGGACGATGCTGATATTTCCCGCGCGATAAACGGAAATCCTGCCGTCTCAACTATCAGCATTCCTCCCGCCACCTACCCCGGTCTTGAAAAGCCGGTGGCCTCGTTCGGAACGACGATCCTGCTGGTCGCCTCGGGTAGCCTCGATGATGAGACCGCGATGGCGATTATGGCCGCCTTGGAAAAGCATCAGGGCAGTCTGCAAAGCATCCATCCCGCGCTGGGCCAGTTCTCAGTGAAACCAGCAGATGCTCCGGATATCGGCCTATCCCTGCACCCGGGTGCGGCAGCCTATTTTTCAACCCAGGGGAAATAATGTGCCGAAACCAGCCCGCTACATTCAGTCTGCCGGAGGGATGAATCGGGTTTCAAATCAAGTCAAGCATTCCCACCCCATTCAGCGCCTGCTGCCGATAGCGGCCCTGCTGGCGGCCCTGGCAGTGGCCTGCACCGCCAACTACGGCCGCCTGCAGCGCAGCAACGATGTTAGTAAGACCTTCGAGCGCTACGAGGTCCTGGCGGACCACGCCTACTATGCCACCGGTCCCGCGGCCCGTCCCACGGCCATCCTGGCCATTCACCGGTCCTACACCTTAAAGCCGGGGTTGTGGCGGTCTGTGGATATGACGCCTGAGCTGTTGAGTCGGCTGGTGGACGCCATGACCGATCAGTTGGGGTTTACACCCGCCATCCTGGGCGGGGTAATTGCCGATCCTGCGGGCAAACAGGTGGGGGTTTGGTATTCGCTTTACCGCCGGACGACCATCCGATTGGAGCCCGAAAACGTGATCGTCGTCAGCCTGCCCACACCGGACAACGATCCGTTTCCGATGGGCGGGGGGCGTCGACCCGGCATGCTGCGTTGATTCACATCCACTATCGTGAACCGCGATAGCAAACGCATATTTCGTCGCTTGCGGCGAAGAGGATTCAATGTTCAGGATCGGTCAATTTCAGGGTCGGTCAATTTCAGGGTCGGTTCGTGGATCCAGGGACATGACCACAGAAGATGTGCTTTTCATGGGCACGAAGGCCACCTGGTCGTCTACCGCCACGATTTCTACTTTTTCCATTTTTCTCAAATAGAGGGTGATCACGGCGAAGGCGCCGTTGATCAGCAACCAGAAAGCGAAAAGGCCAAACGGGGAGTCCAGCAGGGTCATCACCCCGGAGGCCAGCAAGGGGCTGACGCTGGCACCGACGCTGTAGGCGAAGAGCAGGCCGGCACTGACGGCCACGGCCTCCTGCCCACCGAAGATATCATGCGCCCGGGCCACCGCGACCGGGTAGATGGCAAACATCAGTGCGCCGAAGGTTCCCATCCCTGCAGCCATTCCCCCGAACGAACGCGCTCCGAGGATGAACATGAACGTGCTGACAACGGCAATAGCGGTTGCGATCGCGGTGAGGACAGTGGTGCGGTCAAACCGGTCGGATAGGGTTCCCACCGCCCACTGGGCCGCCAGGCCGCAGAACACGGTGATGGACATGATCCAGGACAGCTGGCGCAGCGACAGACCGATGTCGGTGCAGACCACTGGCATCATGGCATAAAAGGCGCTGTTGGTCAGGCCGGCGGCCATGCTCCCGAGCATGCCCAGCGGTGCCCGGCGGAAAATCGATATGAAATGGTAGGGCTTGGTTTCGGGCAGACTGGGGTGAACACCCTGGGTGGCCGACACCGGCACCAGGCAGAGGGCGAAGAGGATCCCGGCAAGGATGAAAAGCGTTTGCCCATGAACGTTTCCGATGTTGAGCAACTGCTGGCCGATGCCGATGCCCAGGTAAGTCAGGGTCATGTACATGGAAAACACCCGCCCCCGGTAGCGCGAGGCGGTACACTCGTTGAGCCAGCTCTCGATGACCATGAACAGGCCGAAGGTCGTAATCCCGCTTATGAATCGCAGGGCCCCCCAGAACCATGGGGAGAGGTAGAGCCCGTGAAGCAGGGCCGCGGCGGTCGTCGTGGCGGCAAACACCGTGAAGGCCCGGATGTGTCCCACCCGTTGGATCAAGCGATGGCACGTGAATGAACCGGTCAACAGGCCGGTGAAATAACAGGACAGGACGATGCCGGTGGTGCCGGTCGAGAAACCCTCCGCGGCCATGCGTGTGCTCAGCAGGGTGTTTAACAGACCGTTGCCGGTCAGAAAGACAAAGGCGGCGGCAAACAATGCACCAAACGCACCCAGGGTGGTGACCATGTTATTTCCTTGAAAAGGGTGTCAACATGATTAAAGACAATCTGGTTGCTAAAAGAAGACCACCGACAAAAGCAAATT
>NZ_JBFELV010000314.1:0-5856 GCF_041551955.1 Desulfosarcina sp. | reverse complement strand
GTCAAGCAGGACCTGGTCGACACCGCCCGGGTGATCGACTACCTGGACGAGGTGGATTTCTGTGAAAAGGCGCTGGGTGCCCACGATGTCGACCAGGCGGTGGTCCCTCTGCACAACGCCGAAGCCTACCTGACTCACACGACCAAACACTGCGCCTTCGGCCCGGGCAACGGCCGGATGCTGAACAAGATCCTGGAAATGGCCGCAGCCATCGTCGGCGGGGTCAGGCGTCTGAAGGAACGTCCCATCGTTTCCTTCACCACCTGCCCGGTCAGCCCGTTGAAGCTGATCACGGACTGCTGCGAAATCATCATGGAATCGGCCCGCAACAATGTGGTGTGCAACATTCTCTCCATGGCCATGGCCGGCGGCACCGCACCGGTGACGCTGGCCGGCACCCTGGTGACCCACAATGCGGAAATTTTGAGCGGAATCACCTTGAGCCAGCTGACCCGCAGGGGGGCGCCGGTGGTCTACGGCAGTTCGACCACCGCCATGGACCTGAAAATGGCCGCGGCGACCGTGGGGACGCCCGAATGTGCGCTGATCAGCGGGGCCGTGGCGCGGCTGGCGCGCTATTATGCCCTGCCGAGCTATGTCGCCGGTGGCTAGGGCGATTCTAAAATATCCGACGTCCAGGCAGGCCACGAAAAGACGCTCACCGGATTGTTGCCCGCATTGGCAGGTGCCAATATGATTTACGGTCTGGGAATGCTTGAAAGCGGCATCACGTTCGACTATGGCCAACTGGTGTTAGACTGCGAATTTGCCCGCATGATCAAATTTACCGTGCAGGGAATCCCGGTGAATGCGGAAACACTCGCCGTGGACGCGATCAAGGAGATCGGTCCGGGCCGGGACTTCCTCATGCACCCAACGACCTTCAAGGGCATGCGGAATCAATCCAAACCAGAGTTAATCGACCGCAGGATGAGAAGCGTGTGGGAGGCCGCAGGTGCCACCACCGCCTATGAGCGGGCCATGGCCAAGGCGCGCTGGATCCTTGACAACCATCACCCGGACCCGCTGCCCGACAAGGTACTTGCCAAAATCAGGAGCATCGTCCAACAGGCTGAAGCGGAGATTGGAATCGAAACAGGAGAAGATCCATGAAAGAGAGTTTGAAGCTACCCAAACAGGCCAACGTGGTGATCATCGGCGGCGGGATTATCGGTTGTTCGATTGCCTACCACCTGGGGCACATGAACTGCAAGGATGTCGTCCTGCTGGAGAGGGACGAACTGACGTCCGGGACCACTTGGCATGCCGCCGGCCTGATGGTGACCTTCGGTTCCCTGTCGGAGACATCGACCCAGATGCGCCTCTACGGCCGCGACCTCTACAACCGCCTGGAGGCGGAAACCGGATTGTCCACCGGCTTCACACCCATCGGATTCATCGAAGTCGCCAGCGACCGGGACCGTCTGGAGGAGTACCGCCGGGTAGCCGCCTTCAACCGCTACTGCGGCATAGACGTACATGAGATCTCACCCTCACAAATCAAGGGTCTCTTCCCCCTGGCCCGAGTGGACGACCTGCTTGCCGGGTTCTACGTCGAGGAGGACGGCCGGGTGAATCCGGTGGATGCCACCCTGGCCCTGGCCAAGGGCGCCCGTAACCATGGCGTCCAGGTCATTCAGGGTGTTTCCGCAACCGGCATCATCAAGAAGAACGGCCGAGTAGCCGGCGTCCGCACGGCGCAGGGAGACATCCGGGCCGAGGTGGTGGTCAACTGCGCCGGCATGTGGGCACGGCAGATCGGCGATGCCTCCGGCGTGAACATTCCCAACCAGGCCGCCGAACACTATTACCTGATCACCGAAGAGATGGATGGCATTCCGCAGAACATGCCGGTCCTGGAAGATCCCTCGCACTACGGTTATTACCGCGAAGAGGTCGGCGGACTCATGATAGGGCTATTCGAACCGGTCTGCGCCCCCTGGAACATCAAGCGCATTCCCGAAGACTTTTCCTTCGGTGAGATCGAACCGGACTGGGATCGCATGGGGCCGTTCGTGGAAAAAGCCATTTCACGGGTGCCGGTGATCCAGGATCTCGGCATCAAAACCTTCTTCTGCGGCCCGGAAAGCTTTACGGCGGACTTGGCCCCCATCGTCGGCGAAGCGCCCGAGGTGAAGAACTACTTCGTCGCCGCTGGTTTGAACTCCATCGGCATCATCATGGGCCCCGGTCTGGGACGCGCCATGGCCCACTGGATCATCAATGGCAAGCCCGATGTGGACATCACCGGTTTCAATATGAGCCGGCTGCACCGCTACCAGAACAACCCCGATTACCGGCGCCACCGCACGGTCGAGTCCCTGGGCATGGTTTACCAGTGCCACTACCCCTACAAATCCATGAAGACGGCCAGGGGCGCCAAGAAATCTCCCTTCTATGACCGCCTGAAAGACCGGGGGGCCTGTTTCAGGGAGGTGAGCGGCTGGGAATGTGCGGACTGGTATGCGCCCGCGGGCGATGAGGCTAAGATCGACAAGCATTCCTGGGGCCGCGAAAGCTGGTTCGCCCACTGGGAGGCCGAGCACCGTGCGGCCCGCGAGAAAGTGATTCTAATGGACATGTCCTTCATGCCCAAGTTTTTGGTCCAGGGGCGTGATGCCGGCAAGGTGCTCGACACCCTGTCGACCAACGACGTTGACCTGGCCGCCAACCGGATCACCTACACCCCCTGGCTAAACGAAGACGGCAAGCTGGAAATCGACCTGACGGTCGCCAAGCTCGAAGACGAAAAATTCATGGTCGTGGTGACCGACACGATGCACCGCCACACCGAGAACTGGATGAAGCGGCACATCCCCGACGAGGCCCACGCCTTTGCCACCGACATCACCTCGGCCTACGCCCAGCTCAACATCCAGGGGCCCCGATCCCGGGAACTGCTGCAGTCGCTCACCGAGACAGACCTGTCCAACGCTGCTTTTCCCTATCGGCACGTGGAGGAGATCGCCGTCGGCTACGCCCGTATGATCTGCGCCCGCATCACCTATCTTGGAGAGCTGGGCTACGAGCTCTACATCCCCACCGAACAGGCGACCCACGTCTACGACATGATCGTGGAGGCCGGCGAGCCGTTCGGCCTGCGACATGCCGGCCTCAAAGCCCTGGCCAGCCTGAGAATGGAAAAGGGCTACCGCGACTACGGCCACGACATGGACAACACGGACGATCCCTACGAGGCCGGCCTGAGCTTCACCGTCAAGATGGACAAGTCCACCGACTTCATCGGCAAGGCCGCCTGCGCCGAGAAACAGGCCCAGGGCCTGCCCAACCGGCGGCTGGCCCAGGTATTGGTCAAAGACCCGCACCCCTTGTTGTTCCATGCCGAAGTGGTCAGCAGGAACGGCAAGCCGGTGGGGTACGTCCGATCCGGATCTTACGGCTACACGCTGGGCGGCGCCGTGGGACTGTTCATGATAGAAGCGGATGAAGCGATCGATCAGGCTTATATCGATGCGGGCAAATGGGAAATTGATATCGCCGGCAAGGTGTATCCGGCTATCGTTTCAATCTCACCGCTCTACGACCCCGGGATGGAGAAGATCAAATCCTGACTGAAATGAAAAAACGGCATAGCGCCGTATGATAGGCAATGGCCCGGTTGCCGTGCAACCGGGCCATTGCCTATCAGTGGGTCTGCAGATAGGGGGTCAGGCTATAGAATCTGGCTGAGGAACAGCTTGGTACGGTCATGGGTGGGATTGACGAAGAAATGCTCCGGCGTGCCCTCCTCCACGATGGCGCCGGCATCCATGAAAATCACACGGTCGGCCACTTCCCGGGCAAAGTCCATTTCGTGGGTCACCACCACCATGGTCATGCCCTCTTTGGCCAGGGTCTTCATGACGTCGAGCACTTCACCGATCATCTCCGGATCCAGCGCCGACGTGGGCTCGTCGAACAGCATGATCTTGGGGTCCATGGCCAGGGCCCGGGCGATAGCCACTCGCTGCTGCTGTCCGCCGGAAAGCTGGTCCGGATAGACATTTTTCTTGTCGACGATGCCCACCTTCTCCAGCAGGGCCATAGCTTTGTTCAGGCTTTCGTCACTCGATCGCTTGCGCACCACCCGCTGGGCCAGGGTCACGTTTTCCAGCACCGTCTTGTGGGGAAACAGGTTGAACGACTGGAAGACCATGCCCACCTCGGCCCGAATCTTGTTGATGTCGGTCTTCTGAGCCAGGATGTCGGTACCGTCGATAAAGATATGCCCGCTGGTAGCGTGTTCCAGGCGGTTGAGACATCTTAAAAAAGTACTCTTGCCGGAGCCCGAGGGGCCGATCACCACGACCACCTCGCCGGCCTTGATGTTGGCCGTCACGTCCACCAGCGCAGGAATCTCATGGGGTGCGTAAAAAGTTTTGTATACATTCTTTGCCTGTATCACGATGTCGCCATCCTCCTCTCAAGGTGTTGCACGTACATGGAAAGGGTAAAGGTAAGCACCAGGTAAAGCAGCCCCAGGAGGATGTACACCTCAAAGGGTTGAAGCGTTGCCGTTACCGCTTCCCGGGCCGCTTTGGTCAACTCGCGGATGGCAATGATCCCCAACAGGGAAGAATCCTTGATCAAGCTGATAAACTGCCCGGCCAGAGGTGGAAGGATCCGGCGAAGCGCCTGGGGAAGGATGATGTAGCGCATGGATTGGGCATAGGTCATGCCTAAAGAGCGGGCCGCTTCGGTCTGCCCGCGGTGGATTGACTGGATGCCTGCCCGGACGATTTCCGACACGTAGGCGCCGGCAAAACAGGCCAGTGAAGCCACGCCGTACCAGAATGCCGGGATCTGCCCGAAACCGTAGGCGTAGAGCAGGTCGTTGATCAACGTCCCCAGCACGAAGTACCAGATCAAAATCTGAACCATCAAGGGAGAACCCCTGATCAGTTCCACATAAACGATGGAGGTCCACCGCAGGGCGGGGTTGTCGGAAATGCGCATCAACCCGCTGATGATGCCGATGATCACGCCCAGTATCGTGGATACCACGCTGACCTTGAGGGTAATCCACAAACCGATGACCAACAGGCCGGCTTTCCATTTTTTGTAGCTGGCCAGGGTGTCGCCATAGTAGACGGATTCACCTTCCGACACCCGCAGGCTCTTGGCGGGTGCCTTGTAGTCAGCCGACTCATCGACGCCTGTTACCGTGACGATGACCTGGTTCCCTTCGGTCCGAATGGATGACACCTCGCCGTCAATGTTGGACGTCACGTTGATGTCGTCATGGTAGGCAAAATAAATAGGTGTCCGGTTCCATCGCCAGTTGTATTTGATCGCCTGGGTCGCGTAGTAGAACAAACCCAGAAAGATCAAAACACCGAGGCAGAAAATCATGACCCACTTGTTGTAACCGGCGGGTCGTCCGGTTATCCGCTGACTGTTTTCATCGCTCATGATCGCATCTTCTTCCTGATAGGGTAAAAGCGTGAGGGCAATGGCTCATAGGCGCCATGATGACACAGGCCGGCCGAGAAAAATCCGGCCGGCCTGTGTGTGGATCATGATCACCCATCTGTTTCAGTCATAAAGGTTACTCGAGTTCCTTCTTCCAGTCCGAGCTCAGGATCCATTTGTTGTAGGTTTTTTCGTAGAACCCGTCGCCCTTGCACTGTCTAAGGAAGTTGTTCAGAAAATTCAGGAAGTCGGGGTCGCCCTGGTTGATGGCCCAGACAAGGGGCTCATAGGTGAAGGGCTGGTCCAAAAAGACGGTCTTGCCCTTGCCCTGGCTGGAGTAGAGGATGCCGATGAAGGGGAGGTCGTAAACCAGCGCATCGGCCTTGCCGTTGATTACTTCCATGCCGGCTTCGGCTTCGGACTCGAACCCTTTGTAAGTGGCTT
>NZ_JBFELV010000313.1:0-5860 GCF_041551955.1 Desulfosarcina sp. | reverse complement strand
GTTGTAAAATTGTTCAACTCGACGACGACCATGTTCACCCATTCTTTTTCGCAACTTATCATCTGTGACGATTCTCTCGATTGCACCGGCCCATTCTTGTGGTGTCGAAACAAGAAAGCCATTCTTGCCTGGCTCGACGATATCGATGTTCGCGCCCACTTTTGACGCGACGACAGGGAGGCCGCAGGCCATATACTGGATAAGTTTGTAGCCACACTTCCCCTTCGCCCATGGTGTGTTTGGCAAGGGCATGATTCCAAGGTCAAACGATTTCACCGATTCGACTTCCGTATCTTCCGACCAGGGATAAAAGGTGAAGGGAAGCCTGTCGTTTTGGCCGGGATTGGCGGCGCCAACGACAACTACCCGGACAGGTAAACGCTTCTGCAGGTCGATCAGAATCGGCGCCACCGCCTTGAAATATTCATAGGTGGCTGGAGAGCCGATCCATCCGATCGTCAGCAGGGCGTTTTTTTTTAGGCGTGCCGCTGGGTACCGGTTCAAATCAATCACCGTTGGAACGATCCTGACTGCTTTTGCGCCGGCGTTGATAGCCCGTGAAGCAATGTAGCTGTTTCCCGCGATCACAACCGATGCGTATTTCATGATCAAGTCGACTTTCCTGCCAAGAAGCCTTCGCACCATCTTGTTTTTATGCAGATCGTATTTATGAAAAATGGCGTCGTCACAGTCAACGATAAAAGGCATGTTAAAATGATTCAGCAGCCATTCAGCCACAGGAGGAATCCAAGGAAAAAGCTCCTGCTGAATCCAGAGCAGGTTGTATCGGCGCGATGTCAACAACGGAGAAATTCGTTCCAGGTAACGGTAAAGGATTCTTTTTAAACGTCGCCGGTTGAATTGATATAGATCGGTCAGGTATGACTCATCGTAAAGCGGCTTGACATCGACATCGATGTCCCATTCAGCCAACATCGGCAGGTATTGGAGGCACCGCATTCTGCTGCTGGCACCTTTCCTGCTGTGGCGGCTCAGAAGAAGCACCCGCATTACAGCCGCTCCAGATCATAGCAGATTTCATAGCAAGGGATCACCCAGCACAGGTTCTCTTCATAAAATTCAGCCATGTAGCGATTCAGGTTGAATATGCCCTGGAACAATTTTTTGATACCATAGCGGCCATAAAAAGGGCGAGGGGACTTAAACACCAGTTTGACCCGTTTCAGTTCAAAATGGATCTGCCGTTGGTAGGTCGGGCATCGGCGCTGGAACAAGGCGTCTTTGGCCAGGTAGGAGAACGAATATAATCCGAATGGCTGCCGGTGCGTGTGATCGGAGTAGTAGTATGGGTTTGAAAAATGAGG
Organism: Desulfosarcina sp.; assembly: GCF_041551955.1. Classification (GTDB taxonomy): domain Bacteria; phylum Desulfobacterota; class Desulfobacteria; order Desulfobacterales; family Desulfosarcinaceae; genus Desulfosarcina. Next base: position 4,535 of record NZ_JBFELV010000313.1, on the reverse strand, counting down.
CACCTCGACGTGTAATTCCCCTTTTGGCTTCATTGCCCGTGCCAGCTGGTCCATGATACGATCCAAACCGTCCAGATGCTCGAAGCAATGGTGGGAGTAGACCCGATCGACAGATTGTTCTGGAAAACCGGCGAGCGTTGATTCGATATCGCCGACGATGTCAACCGCATCATATTTCAGCCGATCAATACCGATGGAGTCGGCATGGCGTTTGCGATTCCCGCAGCCCAGTTCAAGATTCACCCGGCCTCCGGATTCGATTTTTTCCCAAACCGGTTGAGGTATTTTAACCCAATCAGGCACGGTCATTCTTTCCCTGCGTCGGATGTAATCCGACAGTTTGTTTGATGAAATCTAATTCCTCCGTTGATAAAAAGAACCTGAAGGCCGCCCAGAAAAAAATAATGACCGCCAGAAGGCTGGCAATGGCACGCCAGAGGAACGGCTGCAATATAACAGATACAGCAATGGAGGCAAGCGAGAAGACCAAGGCCAGGACCTTTTTCTGGGTCTTGAGCCGATGGGGTCCGAGTAATCGTTGAGCGATCAGATACATGACAATCGTATCGATTACAAAACGCAGCGTCCATATAACCGCCGCTCCGGTGATGCCGGCCATATTGATCGAAAGGGCGAGCAGGACGATATAGGGGGGGAGCTCTATTAGGTGGAGTTTGCCGGTCAGGTCTGGTCTTCCCGCGCCTTGTATGAACGCATAGGGGATTTGGCCCAAACAGGTAAAAAAAATACCGACGGAAAGAATCCGCGCCGCATTCGTGCTGTTTTGCATAAAACGCTCGTCAAGCCAAATGGCGAGCCCCTCAGGGGCAAAGGCCACCATAAGCAGTACGATCGGGAATATAGCCCAAAAAACATATTTTAAGCCCCGTTCAAGCAGCAGCGCACTTCGCTGCCGATCGATGCAAAAGCTGGAGGAAATGGCCGGAAACAGGACGCTCATCAAGGCACCCGACAGGAGGGTCAATTTGGTTATAACCTCGCTGGGCGTCGCATAGAAGGCAACAGCGCTGATTGATATCATTGCCCCGATAACCAGTCGATCCACATACACCAGTAGGGGACTGATGATATTGGTGACAGTCATCCAACTGCCAAATTTCATGAGCGCCCAGAATTTTTGGATCTCGATGGAAAATTTACTGATCAAGTCAGGAATGATCTTGCAGCAAAATATGAATTGAAAGCACGCCGCTACGACGCGCCCGAGGCACAGCACCAAAATCACGACCTGCAAATTGACAGTAAACGCGATCACGGCCAGCGGTGCGGCAAATGAAAAGATGCCAAGAGGAATGTGGATGAGATTGACCAGATCAAAACGCTGATAAGCCTCCAAAATGCCTCGGAAGCCCACACTCACGGTAACCACCGGTATGAAAATCGCCAAAATCAGAAAAGCATTCAAGGTCTCCTGCTCGAGACTGGCGGGGATTTTTAAAAAATCACGGATCAGCCAGGGACTGCATAAGGTGACCGCCAGTGTGAGCGTGACGGCGACGAGCAGCATGCCGCACAACGCCGTCCAGATCGTTGCAGGGATATCGGCGGTCTGCTGGGTGCCTAGCTTTTCTGAAACAACCATGGTAAGAGCTCTGCCCAATCCCAGATCTAAAAGCCCAAAATAGCCGATGAGCACCCATGCCAAAGTTAAGATGCCGAAACGATCTGTACCCATGCCGGCCACAATCTTTGGGATGGCGTATACCGCTACGATTAATGGAGAACCATACCCGAGTAGGTTGAACAGGGTGTTTTTTGCCAACAGGGGGGAATGGGTCAACGCGTGGGCACGCTTCATGGGAAAACTCCGTCAGGTTAACCCGTATAAATAAAAAAGGCTCATTGTCCTTTCTGGATCGAATTGCACAAGCACTCTGTTACTATCGAATTATTGGTCTTTCGCCAAGCGATAGATTGAAATGTTTCAAAGAAAAATATCATATTTGCCAGATGGCGTCTTTTAAGCTATCTAAAACCTGACAATACAAGACAGCCCACAAAATTTCGAAAAAAGTGAGGAATAATGCGTGTTCTCATCACCGGCGGCGCCGGATTCATCGGTTCTCACCTGGCTGAAGCCTATCTCGAAAGAGGTGACGACGTCTATATCATTGACGACCTTTCCACCGGTTCCATGGACAATATCCGATTCCTTCAGGAAGATCCCCGGTACAGAAACAAAATTTTTGTCCACATCAACACGATTTTGAATCATGACATGATGCTGGAACTGACCGGTATCTGCGATGTGGTGTACCATCTGGCCGCAGCGGTGGGGGTGAAGACGATTCTGGACAAGCCCCTGGAATCCATCGTCACCAATATTCAGGGGACGGAGAAGGTCCTTGAGATGTGCAACAAATTTAAAAAACGGGTGTTGATTGCCTCCACCTCCGAGGTCTACGGCAAGCACACGCATGCGCCGCTGGTGGAAACGGACAACATCATCTACGGCCCTTCCAGCAAGTTTCGCTGGAGCTATGCCGCCTCGAAATTAATGGATGAGTTTACGGCACTGGCCCACTACCGAACCAACGGACTCGAGGTCATCATTGCCCGTCTGTTCAACACGGTCGGGCCACGGCAGACAGGCGCCTATGGAATGGTCATTCCCAGTTTTGTCGCCCAGGCGCTGAAAAATGAACCCATCACCGTGTTCGGCGACGGCACCCAAACGCGAACCTTTACTTATGTTAAAGAGGTGGTCACCGCGTTAATGAAATTAATGGCCTCCGATCAAGCGATTGGCGAGGTGATCAATGTGGGTGGCGTCGAAGAGATTTCGATACTGGACCTGGCCCAGAGAATCATCGACATGACCGGGTCGACGTCCACTATCCAGTTGATTCCCTATGCCGAGGCCTTTGGGAAAGATTTCGAGGATATGCAGCGCCGCGTGCCCAGCACGCAAAAACTGGAGCAGGTTACAGGGTTTGCTCCGGACAAAAGCCTGGATTTCATTTTATCTAAGGTCATTGAATACATAAACCGTAGATAGAAGAAACAGCTAATTTTTAATGTAGAATTGTGAATTTTGAATTGATGAATCAGGCTATTTTTTTTAAATTGATCGGAGGCCTTCATTCAAAATTTAAAATTTAGAATTCTCAATTAATCCGATCCTTCTCGATGAAAACCTATTTATTACTCGGCCTGGTCGCTTTTCTGATCAGCCTTGCAGCGACCCCCTTGGTGCGCCTGATGGCCATAAAAAAAGGATGGGTCGCCAGGCCCAGGGAAGACCGCTGGCATAAAAAGACCACGGCGCTTTTTGGCGGCATGGCCATTTTTATCGGGATCACGATACCGCTTTGTATCCTCGCCGATTTTCAATCCTTTTGGCATTCAATTGTCGCCACGGGCGGCAGCGGACGGCTCCCCTCGATCGCCGTTGTCATCCTCGGTGGGGCGACACTTCTGTTTTTTCTGGGATTGGCGGATGATTTTCTCAACCTAAAACCCCATAACAAGCTGATCGGACAAATCATCGTTGCCAGCGCGGTGGCATTCTTGGGATTCCGGCTGGGCTGGTTCACCTCGCTGACCCTGGACACCATGGTCACCCTCGTCTGGATCGTCGGCATCACCAACGCCTTTAACCTGCTGGACAACATGGACGGGCTCTGCGCCGGCGTCGCCATGGTGGCCGCCCTGTCCCTGGCGGTGCTCTACGCCGGCTACGATGCTACTGCCCTTTCGGTGGCCTTGATCATCGCCGGCTCCTGCGGCGCTTTTCTGGCCTATAACTTTAACCCGGCTTCCATTTTCATGGGGGACTGTGGCAGCCTTGTCATCGGATTTGCCATCGCAGTCTTAAGTCTATACCACGGCGAATTTACGGCTGGCAGCCGCCTTTCTGCATTTGCCGTTCCCTTGTTGATATTAATGGTGCCGCTGCTGGATACCACCCTGGTGACCATCATCCGGTTGCTGAGTGGTCGAAAAGCCTCCACCGGCGGAAGAGACCACACCTCCCATCGCCTGGTATTGATGGGGTTCAGTGAAAAAAGTGCCGTTATTTTTCTTTACGGGATCGGTGCGATTTCCGGAATCGCCGGCATCGTTGTCAGCCACAGCGACACAATAACCTCACCGGCGGTGATCATTCCCATCATCCTGGCCGTGACCCTCATGGGGATCTATCTGGCGCAGCTGCGGGTTTATCCGGAAAAAGAGTTTTCCGCCTTGCGGGGTCGCAAATTCACCCCGATTCTGATCGAGCTGACCTATAAACGCCAGATGATGATGGTCATCCTGGATTTCGGACTGGTCTCTTTTTCTTATTATCTGGCTTACCGCTTACGATTTGATAACTTTGCGTTCAACTATTATTTTAAGGCATTTTTGAAATCCCTGCCTGTGATCATTGCCGTCAAGATGGTCGTATTTTATTTGACCGGTATTTACCGCGGGCTCTGGCAATACATCAGCACCCGCGATGTGTTCCAGTACGCTCGCAGTTCCCTTTACGCCACGCTACTTGCCATTGCCTGCGTGACCATTTTATTTCGTTT
>NZ_JBFELV010000312.1:0-5895 GCF_041551955.1 Desulfosarcina sp. | reverse complement strand
ACGGGCGCTCGCTGTCCCAAAAGGGCACCCACTGGTGGTTGGTGCCGACCATCTGGGATGCCGGATAGCCGGTCAGCTGCTCCAAAGCCCGATTCCAATAGGTTATCACATGCTCTTCATTGAGGACGAAGGTGGGAATGGTACTGCCCTGAATGATCTGTGTGAGCGTCCGGCGGCTTTCTTCAAGCTCATGGTTGTTACGGGTTCGCTGGGCCTCGGACTCCTTTTTTTCCGTGGTGTCCCAGAAGGTCTCGATGGCACCGATGATACTGCCGTCGGCGGCCCGGATGGGTGCGGCAGTGAAAAAGAGCCATCGACCCCCCGGGCCCATTTTAGGGAAGAAAACCTCTGCCTCGTAAGCGCCTTCGACCAACTCCGATTTTTTCCACTTGCCGCCATAGAGCTCCCAGATCTCCCGCTCGCTGCGCTGATCTAGTATGACGTCGGCCATGGTGGGCCGCGCTTTGTCCCAGAAAGGCACCCAATGGTTGCGGGTGCCCACCATCTTCGCAGAAGAATAACCGCATAACCGCTCCAGGGCATGGTTCCAATGGGTCACGACATGATCTTGGTTCAAGACAAACGTGGGAATGGTGCTGCCCTGAACAATCTGGGCAAGCCGGTTCTCGCTCTCTTCGATGCGGATGATATCCCGGCGGTGTTCGGCGTCGACCCGCTTTTTCTCCGTGGTGTCCCACAAGGTTTCGATGGCCCCCATCAAGGTACCGTCCGAAGCCTTGATCGGCGCGGCGGTGAAGATGAGCCAGCGACCGTTTTCGCCCAGCTGTTCGAAAAACTCCTCGGCTTCATAAGCCCCTTCGACCAGGGCGGACGGTCGCCATTTGGCTCCGTAGTACTGGCTGATCTCGCCGGATTCCAATTGGTCGAGAATCACGTCCGCCATAATGGGGCGGGCTTTTTGGCGAAATGGTTTCCAGTGATGGTTGGTCCCCACAATTTCATTGGCGGTGAAACCGGTAAGCTTTTCCAGAGCCCGGTTCCAGTGGGTCACAATGTGGTTGCGGTTGATGACGAAGGTCGGGGTGGTGCTGCCCTGAATGATCTGATGCAGCGCTTGCTCTTTTTCCTCCAGCTCCTTGACATGTCGCCGGCATTCATTGTCTGTCCGCTTGTTCTCCGTGGTGTCCCAAAAGGTTTCGATGGCCCCCACCACGGTGCCGTCAGACGTTTTTAATGGCGTGGCGGTAAACCAGCACCACCGACCTCCTTTTCCCAGCTTGGGGAAAAAAATTTCGGCCTCGTAGGCGTCTTCGATGAGCCTAGATTTTCTCCATCGCTCACCGTACAGGTCGTGGAGTTCCTGTTCGCTGTGCTGCTCCATGATCACGTCGGCCATGCTGGGCCGTTCACTTTCCCAGAAGGGCTCCCACTGATGCCGGGTGCCGATCATCCTGGCGGCGGGATAGCCGGTCAGATTTTCAAGGGCCCGATTCCAATGGGTGATCACATGATCACGGTCGAGCACGAAGGTGGGAATGGCGCTGCCCTGGATGATCTGGGACAGGGTTCGCTCGCTCGCTTCGATGCGACGGGTGTAATTGCGCCGTTCGACCTCGGCCCGCTGGTTTTCGGTGGTGTCCCAAAGGGTTTCAATTGCACCGACAATGGTGCCGTCGGAGGCTTTGATCGGAGCGGCGGTGAAAAAGAGCCAGCGGCCGCCGTCGCCCAGGTGATCGAAATATTCCTCCGCCTCGAAGCCGCCTTCCACCAGCGTGGAGGGTCGCCAGTGGGATCCGTAGTAGTGGTCGATTTCACCCGTCTCCAGCTGATCGAGGATCACGTCGGCCATGATCGGCCGTTCCTGCTTTCGGAAAGGCTTCCAGTGATTCCGGGTGCCCACCATCGTCTCCGCGCTGTGGCCGGTGAGCACCTCTAGGGCATGGTTCCAATGGGTGACCACGTGATCACGGTCGATGACGAAGGTGGGAATCGTGCTGCCCTGGATGATCTGGGAAAGGGATTTTTCCTTTTCATAGAGTTCGGTTTCGATCTGCTTGAAGCGGCGGTTGCGCTGCATGACGATGTCCGCGGTTTTGCGAAAACATCGCTGAATTCTCGTTTCGACGGCCTGGATGGTAAACGTGTCGTCCCTCAGGGAGTCAAGGGCCTCCTGACGAATGGTCTCCAGCTGCAGCAGGTCCCAAAGAAAACGGGAATCCTGGTGATCGATCAGCTCCACCGCCGCCGGTTTGACGCGCGCGATGGTGCGGGCCAGGTCAAGATCCCAGGTGACCTCGATGATGGTTTCCAGTCCCTCCAGGCGGCAGAGTTCGCGATAGTCATCGCAGGTGTGGATTCCCATGGAGCGGGCATAGACCATACCCACCGCCTGATCGTTGAGGTCGGCGACACCCAGGACGGTGGGGTGCCTGCCTTTGAAATGGTCGCCGAACAGGTGCCGCAGCAGCTTGTCGCAGAATCTGCCGCCCCCGACGATGGCGATTTTAGCATTTTCGATAGACTGGATCATAGGCGTTTGGCTTTATCACCATGGGTTGTTAACATTATGGAATCAGCAGCACCGGCAGCTCGCTCAGTTCGGCGATCTGGTGGGAAACACCTCCCAGCCAGTATTCATGAAACCAGTCTTTTCCGGTTCGTCCGACAATGATCATGGTAGCACCATAATCTCTTGACATTTTTATTATTTCTTCCACCGTACGGCCCATTGCCAGGTGGTATTCGCCCGATATCCCGGCATCGTCAATCTCTCGGGAATAGGACTGGAGGCGTGTTATACTCTCGTCTTCAAGACGTTTGACCGCCAGCGGCTCCAGATTCTTGATTCGCCTTGCACCCAGCACGTGGGTGACGATTAACTTTTCCACCAGCCCTTTCAATGCCAGGGCTGCGTCGAGGGCACGCCGGGAGGGCTCCGACCAATCCGATGCCAGCAGCGGCCGTTTCCAGATCTGATCGTTGGTGCGCACGAGCAACTCTCCCTGCCATTCATACTGCACCATGTATTTGCTCATCAGCACCGGGACTTCGCTGCGGCGCAGAATGTCGAGGACATGGGTGCCCACGTAAACCTTTTCCAGGACAGTGCGTTTCTTGCGGCCCACCACAATCAGGTCGGCCCTTTCCGCTTTGGCCATGTCCAGGATCGCGGCGTTGGTTGACCCCACTTCGATGCGCTGGCGGAATTCAAGCTGCGGGTCGTCGATGGTCTGGATCCAGTCGTCGAATTGTATGCGGGCCTCCTCGCGAATACGCTTCTCGTCTTCTTTCAACGTGCCGCCATACGGCACGAAGGCCACATCTTCCCGCGGAATCACATGGGCCAGAACCACCTTTTTAAGTCCGGCCGCCTTCAATTCGAGAAGGCTCTTCAGCGAGTTAAAAGCCAGTTCCCGGAAACGGGTATGATAGAGCAGGGTTTTAAATGCCATTGTCGGCCTCCCGTTCCTAAAAAAAGATAAAGGATACCACCGCGAATGCCGGCACCAGGAATACCAGCGTATATTTCAGGATATACCCGAAAAAGCTGGGCATGGGCGTGCCAGCCTCTTCGGATATGGAACGAACCATGAAGTTGGGGGCGTTGCCGATATAGCTGCATGCCCCGAAAAAAACGGCGCCGGCGGAAATGGCCTTCAAATATAGGGCTTTGTCCGTCATCAGCAACGGAACCGCCAGGGCTTCGGCCATCCCCGGGTAGTGGCTGCCCAGGGCCGTATTGAAAAAGGTCAGATAGGTGGGGGCATTGTCCAGGAAAGCGGACAAGACGCCGGTGACCCAGAAGTAGTGTACTGGTTGCTTCACGGCAGTGATCAGAAAAGCCAGCTGCCCATTGGCCCCGGCCTTTAAAATCAGTAGACAGGGAATCATGGTAATGAAGATGCCCACGAACAGGTAGGCCACCTCAATGATCGGAAACCAGGTGAAGTCATTGTCTTCACGGATTTCCAGGGCGGTGGTAGCCATGGAGAGAATGCCCATGACGATCAGCAGGCCGTCCCTGACCCAGTCCTGGACCCCCCGGTGAACGCCCAGAAAATTGACGTGGCCCCAGTCGACCATGCCGCTCATCAGCACGGCGCCGATGATGCCGGCCAGAAAGATGAAATTGTGAATACCAACCAGTTTCAACGGCGTTTTTTCGGCTTCATCCGCAGGAACCCGCCCGGTTTCCTTACGATAATGGTAAAGATCCAGGAAAAAATAGACCACCAGCAGTAATCCGGCAACGGTCAACATGTGGGGCATAATGGCAAAGGTCCAGAAAAAGGTGACGCCATGCAAAAACCCCAGAAAGAGCGGCGGGTCCCCCAACGGGGTCAGCGATCCGCCGATGTTGGCCACCAGGAAGATAAAAAAGACCACCATGAACGTTCGGTTCTTGCGGTAATTATTGGCTCGAAGGAACGGCCGGATCAAGAGCATGGCGGCGCCGGTGGTGCCCATCCAGGAGGCCAGCAGGGTGCCCAATGTCAGGATGAGGACATTGACCAGCGGTGTCCCCCGAAGTGATCCTTTCAAGAGGATGCCGCCTGAAACGGTATACAGGGACCACAGCAGGATAATGAAAGGCACATAGTCCGCCAGGATAATATGGATGATTTCATACAGGGCGGTGCCAGTGTAAACGTATAGGAATGGGCCGGCCATCGCCGCCGCCCAGAAAGCTGACACCTTGCCGAAGTGGTGGTGCCAGAACTCCGGGGCCAGGAGCGGGAACAAGGCGATGGATAAAAGCATACAGGCAAAGGGAATGCAGCTCCACAGCGGCAGAACCGGGCCCAGGTCTTCGTGAGCATGGTGGCCCCCCTGGTCTGTTTCGGGATGACCCGCTTCCGTTGGATGTTCGGCAGACGATGTCCCGGCAGTTGCCGCATTGCCTTCGAGATGGTCGCCGGGTGGGGGTTGCGGTTCGGATGCCGACGCCATGGGGGCCTGGACAGTCAGGACGAGAAAAAGGGCGACGAACCATAGCGTGGGAATGATCAACCGTCTGCAGGGTGTGCTCATGGGCGCTTCGGCCTCCCCGTTGAGAAACAGGGCCAACGCAACGCTTGACCCGTGTCGATGAAAAAGGAGATCGCCGACTGAACCGATAGGAAAACCCAGGGCAGGGTCAGCCAGCTCGTTAAACCATTGCTCAGATCTGCCAATTATTTTCAGGGAGCGCCGTATTCAGGCGGAAAATGCCTTCCCCCCGCTGTTCATTCCGAAGTCTGTCCTGTATGTTTGTCTGTCATTCGTTCGCTCCGGCCGGCCTTTCATGCCAACGGGCAACCGGGGTCGCCACCCTTTCGGGATATCGTCTAACCATAAGATATGAAATGAAATGCAGGTCTTGCATACTACGGTTTTCGTTGTATTGTCAACTGGTTTGGCCGCAACGTCGGGCATGGTGCCAACCGGCCGATCAAGCCGCCGGCAAAAGCTGGATACATGGAATCTGATAGCATCAAACGCATCCAATGCCGCTTCAAGGGAAATGGCAAATCCCAAGCTTTCGTATTTATGGGTGAGTTTTTTTTAGGTGTCGATACCGATAACCCGTTCCTTTGCAGTCACCAACCGGCCCCCACGGTTTTGTTCTTTAGGATATGATCTCACGACGGGGTGAACAATTCAAGAATACCATTATACCATTGATCAATCATCGCGGTTCGGGGTACACATCCGGCTCCGCTCCGCTTTTCCAGAACAGGTCCAAAATGAACAAGATTTACGCCTCCAGACTGATTGATATCCATGTGGCCGTGTTGCTTTTCGGTCTTGCCGGCCTGTTCGGTAAATTTCTGGCGCTGCCTGCGTGGTGCATCGTTCTGGGCCGCACCGGATTCGCCGCGATCGCTTTAGGCCTGGTTCTGTTGCTCACCCAACCCAACAAACATCCCCAAAATGCGAAAACAATGGGGTTTT